>NZ_JBJDNC010000057.1:0-33779 GCF_044900265.1 Pseudomonas sp. NPDC089406
TTACTTTTTGATCCCTCAAAAAGTGAGCCGCCGTAAGGGCGGAAAGGTGAATAAGCGTCACTACAAATAATGAATGCGCATACAACTTTCAAAACAAACAAACCCAACTCAATAAGCCTGCTTCCCAGTAAAAGCATTCACCGTCCGCACCAAAATCACAAAGTCCAACCACAACGACCAGTTGTTGATGTACTCGATATCCGAATTAACCCGCTGGATCATCTGCGCAATATCCTTGGTCTCCCCCCGAAACCCCCGCACCTGCGCCAACCCAGTCATCCCCGGCTTGATATTGTGCCGGGCAAAGTAGTCGACGATATCCTGCGAATACTGCGTGTCGTGCTGCAGCGCATGGGGCCGCGGCCCCACCAGCGACATCTCGCCGGTCAGCACGTTGAACAGCTGCGGCAATTCATCAAGGCTGGTTCGGCGAATGAACGCCCCGATGCGGGTCAGCCGCGGGTCGTTCTTCTGCGCCTGCTGGAGTACACCTGCTTCCGGCTGATGCACCTTCATGCTGCGAAATTTCCAGATACGGAACGACTCACCGGTCCAGCCCATGCGCTCCTGACGGAAAAACACAGGCCCCGGGCTATCGAGCTTGATCACCACCGCCAGCACCAGCAGGATCGGCGAGATGCCCAGCAAAATCAGCGCCGCCAGCACCCGGTCCTCGATGTTCTTGAGGAACAGGCTCATGCCAGTCAGCGGCGTTTCCGAAAGCGTCAGCACCGGAATGCCGGCAATCTCGCGCACGCTGTGGTTGATCAGGCGCAGGGAGAAAATGTCCGGCACCCAGTTCACCGCAATGCACTTTTCCAAAAGCTTCAGGTACACGTCGTTGATTACCTCTGAGCCCGCCAGCGGCGTCACCAGGTACACCGTGCGGATGGCATGCTGGGTGACGATGGCATCGAGGTCCTCGATCTTGCCCAGCACCGGCAACGGCTCCTTGCCCTCCCCCGTGGCGATGTTCGCTTGCTCTGCGTCCTGGTCGAGCAGCACGCAGCCCACCACCCGCTCCCCCAGCCAGGGGTTGTTGCTGATCTTCTGGTACAGAAAATTCGCCAGGTCGCCCGCGCCGATGATCAGCGCGTTCTCCATGCGGTAGGCATGGGCCATGAAACGCTTCTGCACCTCGCGCACGGCAATGTGCAAAAACAACTGCACCACGTAACCGATGACGAACAGCTCGGCCACCAGCAACCGTGAATAGGTTTCGCTCTGCTTGGTGAGAAAGGCCATGACCACCAGAAAGCAGAAGGTCGCCGACCAGGCCTTGAACAGCCGAAACGCCTTGACCGTGAGGCCGACGTTGGTGCGGTAGATGGCGTAGTGGTCGTAGATCACCGCCAGTGCGCCGATCAGCAGCAACAGCATGATGACGTAGTCGGAGGTGAGGTAGCCGATCTCCTGGTAAATCAGGTACCAGGCAACACCGGTGACGGCGATACCGTCCAGGCCTGCCTGGATGGCGTTGCTGACGCTGCTTCTGCGCTGGAGCAAGGCACGGCTGCTGCGGGGTTCGAACACCATTGTCAGGCCTCGTCGAAATGAGCGTCGCCAGCATTCTGGCCCCAGGGCAAAGCCTTGCCGGACCAGGCAGCAGGCGCTTCATTCAACGCTTGCGAGGCTGGTGCACGGGGTGCGGGGGCGGTTGATATCACTGTAGCAGCACCCCGGGTTCATCGCGGTCTGTAACGCGGGTAAAACACTGTACGCAGCAAAAACAGCGGGTTGCCCACCACATAACGCATGAACAGGCGCCGTGGTTCCTTTGCCAGGCGGTACAACCACTCGCCGCCCAGCCGGCGCAGCCAGCGCGGCGCGCGGCTGACCTTGCCGCCAAGAAAGTCCAGGATCGCCCCGCCGCACACGATCAGGCACGGTTGGCCCAAGGCGGCCAGGCTTGCGGCCACGGCTTCCTGCCTGGGCATGCCCATACCCAGCACGATCAGCTCCGGCTGCAGCCGGCGGGCCAGCGCCAGGTAGGTATCGGTGTCGGCAAAACCCTCGTGCCGCGAGACGATGTCCACCCCGTAACGCGCCTGGCAGTGCGCTGCAGCCTGGCTTAGGTAGGGTTCGCGGGTGCCCCAGAACGCCACTCGCCGGCCCTGGTAGGCCAGCAACAAGCGCGGAATCAGGTCGGTGCCGTTCATGTTGAGCCCAGGCTCACGCCCCAGCCGGCGCAACAGGATCGCCATACCACCGCCGTCGCGCAGCAACAGGTCGGCGGCCGACAGCGAGGCTGCATAGCGGCTGTCGCCTGCGACCAGGTTGAGTGCATGGGCATTGACGAACCCCAACACCGTTGGCGCTACGGGGTGGCCCAGAGCATCGAGCACGCCCTGCTCCTGCGTGCCGTCACCCACCAGGTGCAGCTTGTCCAGAATCACCGCCCAGCGGCCTTGCCAGTCACCCTGGTTCATTGGTCGTCATCCCGTTTCGAACGCACCCACTCGACCTGGCGGCGAATCAGAAAGCCCAGGTACAGCGGGATCTTCTTCATCGCGTACAGCGGCGCGTAAAGCAGCACCGAGAAGGCGATCTGCTCCCGGGCAAAGCACGCCCAGGCCAGCACTACCGAAGCGCTCAGCAGCACCAGCGCGAGCGTGGCCAGCAGTGCAGGGGCCAGCACGCCGAACAGGAAGAAGGCCAACCAGCACAGCAAAAAGGTGGCCACCGACAACAAGCTCAGCAACGCCAGCGGCGGCACCAGCAAGTCGAGGGCCATGGCCAGCAAGCGGCCGTTGCCCTGCGCCACGGAGGTTGCCAGCAGCCGCGGGGCGTCGGCCAGCACCACCCCGAGGTGGCCATGCTCCCAGCGTTTGCGCTGGCTGCTCAGGCCCTCGTCGCTGCCGGGGAACTGGCTGCTGACCAGCGCTTCAGGGCAGAACAACGGCGGCTTGCCCTGGCGGCAGAAGTCCAGGCCCAGCTTGAGGTCTTCGACCAGATGCCCGCTGGCCAGCTCGACCTTGGCCAGGTCGCGCCACAAAAAGGCCATGCCTGCGCCCATCAGCTGGCAGGGCAAGCCCAGCCGCGCCCACCCCCGAGGCCGCACCAGGTTCTTCACCCGCCAGGCGAACTCGGCAACCAGTACCTTCAGCCCGGCACCCGCCGGCGCACGCATCAAGTACAGGGCCTGGACCGGCCGCTCGCTGGCCAGGCAACTGCGCGCCAGGCGGTCGATAGCGCCCTCGCCCACCTGGCAATCGGCATCGATGATCACCACCACCTGCGGCGGTGCCGCTGCCAGGTGGCGCACGCCGTAGTCCAGGGCATAGCCCTTGCCGCGGTGCTGCGCATCGCTGCGCTCCACCACTTCGGCGCCACAGGCCCGGGCCAGGGCCGCAGTGTCGTCACTGCAGTTGTCGGCCACCACCAGCAAGCGATCCCCTTCAAGCAGTTGCAGGCGGATGCAAGCCAGGGTCGCGCGAATCACCGCCGCCTCGTCATGGGCCGGCACCAGCACCGCCAAGGGGCCGCGCGCGCCCTGGGCTTGCGCCGGCGGGCGCATCGGCAGGCAGGCCAGCAGCACCTGGGCGAACAACACCAACACCGGCAGCAGCATCAGCAGCGCCAGTGCCGCCAACAGCCAAGCCAGCAGCATGGTCATGGCGCTACCCTGAACAGCTCGGCCAGCCGGGCCGCTTCGGTGTCGATGGCGTGGCGCTCGACCACCCGTTGATGCGCCGCCTCGCCCATGGCCTGCAGCCTTGCCACAGGCGTTGCCAGGCACGCGGCCATCGCCTCGACCAGTGCCTCGACTGAGCCTGCCGGGAACAACCAGCCATTTTCGCCAGGCTGAACCAGCTCGGGAATGCCCGCCACATAGGTGGTCAACACCGGCCGGCGCAAGGCCATGGCCTCCATGATCACCACCGGCAGCCCCTCGGCGAAGCTGGGCAGCACCAGGGCGCGGGCAGCCAGCAACTCCTCGCGTACCCGCGCGCCGCTGACCCAGCCGGTGATCCGCACCTGCACCTGCAAGCCATGCCGGGCCACCAGCGCCTCGATCGCTGCGCGCAGCTCACCATCACCGGCCAATACCAGTTCAAAGCCCAGGCCACGCTGCGCCAGCTGCCGCGCAGCCTCCAACAGCAGCAACTGACCCTTCTGATCGCACAGGCGCCCGACGCAGACCAGCCGGGGCACATCCGGCACCGGGACGGGCGGCACATCGTGGAAGCTGCGCTCAAGCCCGCAATGCACCACCTTGACCTTGGCCCAGTGCTCGTGGGCCACCCAGCGGTACAGCTGGCTGCGCCCATAGTCGCTGACCGCCACCACAAACGCGGCGCGGCGTACCTTCTCGCCCAGGTGCAGGAACTGCGGTTTGTCGAACTCTTCGGGGCCGTGCACGGTAAAGCTGTAACCGGGCCCGCCCAGGGCGTTGGCCAGCATCACCACTTCAGTGGAGTTGGTGCCGAAATGCGCATGCACATGCTCGCTGCCGGCCGCCTGCAACCACTGTAGCAATTGGCAGGCCTCGGCCAGGTAGATCAGGTGGTAAGGCCACGGGCGATCTGCGCGCCAGCCCACGCGCAGTGCCAGGTAAAGTGCCGCGCCGAAGCGTTTCGGCGCGGCCCGCAGCACCTGCAGCATGGGCCGCAGCAGCCCCTTGAGGCCGCCCTGCAACACATAGCGGGTGCGCTCACGCTCGCCGAGGTCTTCAGGGTCTTGCAGTTCGGCGTCCCAGCCACGCAGGGCAAAGCGCTGCACTTCCAGGCCCTGGCGCTCCAGGGCGAGGATTTCCCGGCGGATGAAACTGTGGCTGACCTTGGGGTACTGGTTGATGAAATAGGCGATACGCATAAGCCCCCGACACCTTGATCTTATGATGAATGTTCAGTCGCCCTGCAGGCTGACCGCGCTATCCAACGGCCTGTGCGCAGCACTGCCCGCCGCCTTGCCGCCCCCCGGCAGCATGGCTTCCAGCCTTGCGAAGACCTCTTCCAGCAAGGCTTGCCGGCGCCGGTACATGGCGCGTTTTTTTGCCGGAATATCTTCCGCAGCCCGCTGGGTTGCCGGCAGCGCCAGGCTGAAGAAGCCCTCCCGGGACGAGGGGGTCGCACCGCTCTCCTCCCAGATCACATCGTAGTTGGCGGCAACGTCCAGAGCCTTCTCCCGGCCAAAGTACGGGTGGCGGTGATGCCGGTACTGGTCGGCCACCACGTACAGGTGGCTAGCCCCCAGGGCCCTGGCCAGGCATTTGAGCACTTCGAGCAACAGGCTGCGGGGGCGCAGGCCTTCGAAGTCCTTGGTCAGCTCGCGGTAGATGTTCAGCGAGGTTTCACTGTCGACGCCTTTGTGGATGCCCTGCACCGCCCCCACGAACAGGCACAGGCCTTCATCGGCCTGGCGCAGGGTGAAGGCCAGCGAGGCGACCCGCAGCTCACCCTGGAACAGGTTGAGTACCAGCTCGCCTTCGCGCTTGAACCAGATCGCCCGGTCCAGCACCAAGGAACTGCCGGCACACAGGTCGCAAAGGTCGCACAGCACCAGCCGCTCCTCGCGACCCAGCAGCAACAGCCGCGGGAACTGCCGGGCCACCACTTCGTAGTGGGAGGCAATGGCCTCAAGCCGCTCGGGCGCCTCCCAGCCTTTGCTGATGTAGGGCCAGTGCACCACGCCGACGCAGTCGACACCCAGCCGCTCGAAGCCCTGCTCGCCCAACGCAGCGTGCATGCGCTGCAAAAACGGCTTGAGCGCCGGCCATTGCCGGACCATGTGCTGGGTCAGCTTCAGGCTGCCCTTGAGCGCCCGCAACGAATACCCCGGCTGCAGGGTGAGCACGCTTTTGACGATCGTTCTAACCCACATAGGCCTCCCTTGAACCTGACCACTCCGCGCTGTCTGCTTCGCGGCTAAAGCCGCTCCCACAGGGATCGCATAGCCTTCAAACCTGCGCCGTACTTGTAGGAGCCGGCTTGCCGGCGATGAGGCCGGCCCTGTATCACTTGTATTCGATCAACACCGCTTTACCAGCAGTCAACCGCCGCCAGCAGTACCTCAGTTGCCCAAGCATCTCGGGGAACTTGCCCAGTACCAGAAACACCGCCTGCAAGCGGTTTTCCCGCCTCGAGCGGCCACCCTTGCGCGCCAGGCGCACGGCCTGTAACGGGTAAACCAGCGCCAACAGCAGCCCCCAAACGCCTACAGCCATGCACGCAAACGCAATCAACACCGGTATGCCCAACCCCCACAACCACGCCCGGCGCGACTCGCTCAGCCAATGCCGCTCGGGCGGCGCGCCATGCAGCGCGGCGCCCTCGGCATAGGCATAGCCGGCCCGCTGGCTACGCTGCCACCACTGGCCGAAGCGGGTCATGGCCGCATCGTGCAGGGTCATCTCGGCATCCAGCCGCCAGACCTTCCAGCCCGCTGCGCGCAGGCGCACACACAGCTCGGGCTCTTCGCCGGCAATCAGCCCGGCGCGGTAACCGCCCACGGCGCTGAAGGCGCCCGCACGCATCAGCGCGTCGCCACCGCAGGCGCGCGCTTCGCCGCTGGGGGTGTCCCATTCCAGGTCGCACAGCAGGTTATAGACCGAACGCTCCGGGTGGCGCTCGCGGCGCCGCCCGCACACCACTGCCACCTGCGGCTGCGCATCCAGAAACGCCGCGGCGCTTTGCACCCAGCCCGGCACCACCTCGCAGTCGCCGTCGACGAATTGCACCAGGCGCAGGCCGGGCAACAGCTGCCGTAGCCGGTTGAAGCCTTCGTTGCGGGCCCGGGCAGCGGTGAACGGCAGGGCCATGTCCAGTCCCAGCACCTCCACGCCCAAGGCCCGGGCCTGCTGCACCGAGCCGTCGGTGGAGCCGGAATCGACATAGACAACCTGCTCGGCCGCACCGGCCAACGACGCCAGGCAGCGCACCAGGCGCTGGCCTTCGTTGCGGCCGATCACCACCACGCCAATGCCGGTCGCCATGGGCTACACCGTCACTTCACTGGGTTTGCGCGCCTTGATCACCGCCGGTACCCCGGCCGCCAGGCAGTTGTCCGGCACATCCACCAGCACCACGGCGTTCGCGCCAATCACCACGTTGTCGCCAATGCGGATGTTGCCGAGAATCTTGGCCCCGGTGCCGATATCGACGTTGTTGCCGAACACCGGCGCGCAAGGGTCACTGACGTTCTTCAGGCCCACCACCACGCCGTTGCGGATACGGCAGTCGTCGCCAAAGCGGGCGTAGCCACTGACCACGATGCCGCCGAAGTGGTCGATGACGAAATTGCGGCCGATTTGCACCTCGCACGGCAGCTCTACCCCGGTGAGGATCTGCACCAGCTTGAACAGCACTTTGTAAACCAACGACAGCAGCTTGCGCAGCAGCGCCGGGCGCACCCCGTAGCGCCAGCGGCCAAAGCGGTACACCAGCAGCACCCAGAAACCCTGGGCGCCCCAGTCGCCGCCATGGGCACGCAAATCGGCGCGGATGTTGTCGAACATGGCGTCACCTCAGCGTGTGGGTTGGCTGGCAAAACGGGTGGCGAACAGCAGCCCCCAGGTGGCCTTGGTGTGCCGCCAGCAGGCGTGGATGGCCGGCCAGCCGCGCCCCTTGAGCAGCGCCTTGAGTGCCAGCACAGCATCGCCCAGGCACACCAGCAGCATGTGCAGGGCCAGCCCCGCCACGCCGTGGTGCTTGCGAAAATACAACAGCTCGCTTTCGATCTGGTAAGCCGAGATTTGCCGGCTGGCGGCCTCAAGCTCGCTCACCGACTTGGAGCTCTCGCCGCCGATGTGCACCACCGTGGTGTGCGGGTAGAACACCACCTTCCAGCCGGCGGCCTTGACCCGCTTGCAGTGGTCGACTTCCTCGTAGTAGAGGAAGTAGCGCGGGTCGAACAGGCCCACCTGGTCGAGCACCTCGCGGCGCACCAGGTAGAAGCAACCCGGCAGCCAGTCGCATTCGCGCACCGAGGCGTGGTCCCAGGTCATTTCGTCGACCATCTTAAGGCCCGGGAAAAACCGCCCCAGCCCGGTACGGCTGGCGAACACGTTCAAAGGCGTGGGGAAATACCGGCAGGACGGCTGCAGGTCGCCCTCGCGGCCGACCAGGCGCACCCCTAGCACCCCGCACTCGGGGTGGGCGTCCATGTAGTCGAGGGTCTTGGCCAGGCTGTCGGGGGCAACGAAGGCATCGGTGTTGAGCAGTAGCGCATAACGCCCGCGCAGGTGCTCCAGCAACTGGTTGTTGGCGCGGCCGAACCCTACGTTGCGGGTGTTGCTGAGCAGCAGCGCATCGGGGCACACCTGGGCCATGCGCGCCACCGAGTCGTCGGCCGAGGCGTTGTCCACCACCAGGTAGCTGGCCAGGGTCTCGCCACCGGCGCGGCGCAGGGCGTCGAACATCGGTTGCAACAGGCCTGCGGTGTTGAAGTTGACCACCATCACATCCACGGGTTTTTCAGTCATTGCGTGGCTCCCCGAAGAAGTATTCCTGCCGGCGCCTGGCCAGCAACGGCTCAAGCTCGGCGTCGAACGAGCCCTTGCGCTGTTCAAGCAAGTCGTTCCACGGGTAGGTGGCGCAGCGCGCCTCGATGCGCTCGACCAACGCATCGGTGCTGCAGATGACCTTGGCCGGGTTGCCGCCCACCACGGTGTTGGGTGGCACGTCCTTGGTCACCACGGCGCCGGCGGCGACGATCGAATTGGGGCCGATGGTCACCCGCGGCATGACGATGGCGCCGTGGCCGACGAACGAGTTGTCACGGATGTCGATGAAACCCACCGAATCCAAGTGTTTGCCATAGGCCAGTTCGATCAGCGCAACCACCCCGTCGTGGCCGATCAGCGTGCAGTCCGACAACCCCACGTTGCTGCCGATGCGGGTCAGCGGCGGGTCGGTGACGTTGCAGCCGGTGTTCATGTGAAAGTTGGCGCCCACCGAATGGAAGGTGCCCCAGTTGGTCTGGTACTCACCCCAGGCCCGCGGCGTGGGGTTGCAGAACCTCTTGTAGGCCGGGCCGCCACGCCCGGTGCGCTGGGCGTGGTTCGCCAGTGCCTTGCGTATCCATCCAAACATGCTGCTTGCCTCGCACGGTCGTGGAATGTCCCTGAGGCGAGTCGGGTCGGCTATTGGGGAACATGACCGCGTCGCACTCAATCCCTGTTTGCATCACATGGCCCTTTCAGGCGGTCGTAGCCTTCATCTGCTGGTTGAGGTGGTCGGCCAGGCGCAGTGCGAACTGCAGCAGCGGCATGGTCGGGTTGGCGGCACCGCCGGTGGCGAAGATGCCGCTGCCGGCAACGTGCAGGTTGCCGGTGCCGAACACCTTGCAGTCGCTGTCCACCACCCCGTGCGCAGGCGTTTCGGCCATGCGCGTGGTGCCCATGTGGTGGGCGTGGGGCTGGATCTTCAGCGGTTGCGTGGTGTCGTAGACGAATTCGTTGAGCTTGACGAAGCCCATGTCGGCCTCGGCAAACTGCTTGGCCAACTCGCTGCCGATGCACTTGATGGTGTGCCGGTCGGCATCGCTCAGCGCCCAGTGCATGTTCGCCCGGGCAACCCCCAGGGCGTCCTTGTCCTGGTGCAGGGTCAGGCGGCTCTGCAGGTTGGGGAACTGCTCGATCATGGTGCCGAGTACGCCATCGCCGGGGCAGCTGAAGTCGGCGACGAACTTGATCTTGCTGGCCACGCCGGTGTCGCATGCCAGGTTTTCCAGAAAGTGCTTGACCTCGGCGGTGCGCCCATAGGTCTGCACGTCAGCCAGTACCGAGGCCGATACATTACCCTTGCCGGCCTGGTATTCGGCGACGAAGGCGTCGGTGGTGTAGTACTGGCGGGTATCGGTGCCCTGCCCGCTCTTGAGAATGAACGTGCCCATCTCGACGTTCATGTGGTCCATGAAGCAACGCCCGACCATGCCGTCCGCCGTGACCACCCCGGCCTCGCGCAGCGACTGGCTGTTGAGCAGTTGCCGGGCGTTTTCCAGAGCGCCCATGGCGAGGATGAAGTGGCGCGCCTGCACCCGTTCGCGGTGCAGGTCGTAGTCGGACACCACCACCGCGGCCACGCTGCCCTTGGCCTTGTCGAACTCCAGGTCGACGCAGTTGCAGTTGAGGAACACATCCAGCCCGGGGGTATCTTCCAGGGCCTGGGCGTATTTTTGTGCAAAGCGCGTCGGCGGGCTGAGCAGAAAACGGTCGGCGTCGAAGTCGCCGCCGCTCAGGCCCGCGTTCATGGCCTTGAAGTCGGCGCCCTGGGGTAAATCGACGATGGCCATGGCCTCGGGCAGGTAGCGCTCGATCTCGCCATAGCCAATCGGCCAGCCCGGCAGGCCGACCGGCGGGCCGGCTGCGAAGTCGGAGGGGTCGAACGGCCGGCAGCGCCCGGCCCAGTGGTTGGAGGTACCGCCCAGAAAGCGCAGGCGGGTCTCGCCCGCGTACATCTCCAGGCCGCTGGAGGTGCAGTGGTAGAAGCCTTGCGAGTGCTCTGAGTATTCACGCCCGCCGCCCTCGGCCAGCAGTACCCGCCAGCCGGCCCTGGCCAGGCGCAAGGCCAGGGTGATGCCGGCGGGGCCGGCGCCGAGGATGCAAAAATCATAGGGCCCGCGCAGGGCCTTTTGGGTCTGGTAGTCCTTGATCATGGCTGGCCGTCCCGAAAGTACCCGGACGGCAGCACCCAGCCGTTGATCACGACGAAACCGCCCTTGGCCGCGGCCGGCTTTGCCTGCACGGCAGGCGCTGCACCGAACACACAAGCACCGGCCCCCAGCAGCACGGCGTTGCGCAAAAACAGCCTGCGGCCCGACAGCCCGGAACAGAACTGCAGCTTCTCCATCTTCCCAAGCCCCATGCCAATGATCGTTTCCCCCGGCAGCGCTGTACCGCGCCTGCCGTGCCCCCACCCGTGCAATCACAGCCAGTTGAAGAAGTCGGTCAGCAATACCCCGCACAGCGCCCCGGCGCCCAGCGCCGGCAGCACGATCAGTTCACGCTTGAGGCTGAACATGCCCAGCTTGCAGTTCACGTACACGATCAGCACCAGGGTCGGGAAGGTATGCAGCGCCACCCCCCAGATCGCCCAGTGCGTACCACCCAGGGCCAGCAGCAACGGCAGCGCGGCCCACAAGGTCACCAGGCGGATGATATTGTCCATGGCCTGGTACTTGGTCAGCGCCAGGGCCAGCCAGACCTGATGCGCCAGGGTGTAGCGCAGGGTGAAGAACGACAGCGAAAGAATGGCCAGCATCGTCCCCGCACCGTGGTAGCGCTCGTCGTACATCCAGCCGATCAGCAGCGGGCTGGCGGTCAGGAAACCGCCGCAGGCGAACAGCATGGCCAGGTCGACCATCAGCCGCAGGCGGTAGTAGAGGCTCTTCAGGCGTTCGGTGTCACCTTCGCGCGCTGCTTCGCTGAAGGCCGGCAACGCCACCGAGCCGATCACCCGCAGCAGGCCGTTCTGGATCGAGCCCAGGATCAGCACGGCGATGGAGTAAACCCCAAGCTCCACCTCGGTCATGCTGGCACCGAACCACATGCGGTCGCCGTACATGGCCAGCACCCCGACCATGGACGACACCAGAATCCAGCGACCGAAGCTCACCAGTTCGTCCAGGGCACCGCGGTCCCACTGCAGGCGGTTCGGTGGCCCTTGCATGGCCACATGCCCAAGTACCGTGCTGGTCAGCGCCGCCACCAGCCCGGCGGCCACCAGCGACCAGACCGAGCGGGTGAGGTAGCCGACTACCAGCATCACCACCAGGCCGACCAGCTGCGAGCCCAGGTCGATCAGCACCACGCGCTTTTGTTGCAGGGTGCGCACGGCGATGTCCATCTTGGTCGATTGCAGGCCGTAGATGATCGCCGAGACGCCGGTGATGGCCAGCACCAGCGGCAACTGCGGGTCGGCGTAAGTAGAGTTGGCCGGCCACAGGCTGGCTTCTTGGGCCAGCCACGATGCCAGGGCCAGCAACAGGGTCAGCCCGAACAGGGCGAAGCCGCGGATGATCTGCACGGTCCAGGCGGTGTTGAGGAACAGCGGGTCGTCACCGCGCGGGCTCTGGATGATGTTTTGCCGCAGGCCTACGTCGGACAGCAGGTGCAGCAGAACCGATACGGTAGTGGCGATGACCATCAGGCCGAACATCTCCGGCACCAGCAGCCGCGCGATGATCAGGTTGCCGCCCAGGCGCATGACCTGGGAGGCCAGCAGCGACAGTACGTTCCAGGCACCTGCCCATATTGCACGCCGACGCAGGCTTCCTGCTGCTTGCACATCAATCGACGGCATGGGCTGGATCTCTGATTGAAATGGCTAGAAGTCACTATAGTTTCAATCAGCCATGATGCTAGTGGCCCTTGAAAGGAGTGCCTTACGCCCTGTGGGAGCAACTGTCTTGTGTTGCCTGAACCGGCCTTATCGCCGGCAAGCCGGCTCCTACAGGTGCAGCGCAGGCCTGAGGCTTATGCAATCCCTGTGGGAGCGGCTTCAGCCGCGAAGCAGGCAACGCGGTGGTTGGCACCGGCTTCGCCGGTGTTCGCGGCTGAAGCCGCTCCTACAGGAACCGCGTCAGCTCGATATGTTTGTGATTTGCCCATACCAGCGGGCTTGCCCGCGAAGGATCGCGAACCGAACTCCGGTTCACCACAAAGGTGCACACAGCCCATGCCCGAACACCTGCGAGCACTCGTCGTCATCCTGTTCCTGGCCTGCGTGGTGTTTGTGCTGGCCCGGCGGGCGGCCGCCGACCTGATCCCGGAGCGCGACTTCAAGCGCCGGCGCAACCTGTGGCTGGCCCTGACCCTGCTGGCGTTCTTCTCGTTCAGCTACTGGGTCTACGTGGCGGCCGGCGCCGTGCTGCTGAGCATGGCGGGCAAGCGCGAGCGCAACGCCCTGGCGCTGTTCTACATGCTGCTGTTCGTCATCCCGCCGGCGTCGGTGCAGATCCCGGGCTTTGGCGTGATCAACTACGTGCTCGACCTCAACCATATCCGCCTGCTGGCCCTGTGTGTGCTGCTGCCGGCCTCGCTGGCCCTGGGCCGGCGCGCTGGCACCCTGCGCTTCGGGCGCACCTGGCCGGACCGCCTGCTGGCTGCCGGCATCGTGCTGATGAGCGTGCTGTACCTACGCGAAACCACCCTCACCGACACCCTGCGCCAGGCGTTCTACCTGTACGTCGATGTGTACCTGCCCTACTACGTGGCCAGCCGCGGCCTGCGCGAACTCGGCGATTTCAAGGACGCGTTGCTGGCCTTCGTGCTGGCGGCCTTCCTGCTGTCGGCCATTGCGGTGGCAGAAACCCTGCGCCACTGGTTGCTGTACAACGCGCTGATGGACGCCATGGGCGTACAGTGGAGCATGACCGGCTACCTGTCCCGCGGCGGATCGCTGCGGGCCAGCGCCACCACCGGCCAGGCCATCGCCCTGGGCTTCGTGATTGCCGTGGCCATCGGCATGTACCTGTTCCTGCAGGGCTACGTGCGCAGCCGCCTGCAACGTTTGCTTGGCGCGCTGCTGCTGGGCGCCGGGCTGTTCGCGCCGCTGTCGCGCGGCCCGTGGATCGGCGCCGGGGTGATCATCGCCACCTTCATCGCCACCGGCCGCAACGCAGCCAAGCGCCTGGTGCTGCTGGCCCTGGCCGGGGTACTGGCGCTGCCGCTGCTGAGCGTGGTGCCGGGGGGCGAGAAGGTGCTGAACCTTCTGCCGTTCATCGGCACCATCGAAAACGAGAACATCACCTACCGCGAGCGGCTGATCGACAACTCGATGATCGTCATCCAGCGCAACCCGCTGTTCGGTTCGTTCGATTTTCGTAACACCCCCGAGATGCAGTCGATGATCCAGGGTGACGGCATCATCGACATCGTCAACACCTACATCAGCCTGGCGCTGCGCGTCGGCCTGGTGGGGCTGGCACTGTTCGTGGCGTTTTTCGCCAGCGTGCTGCTGGGCATCCACAAAGCCATGCGCGCCTTCCCCGACAAAGACCACGAGGAGCGCCTGCTGGGCCGTGCGCTGCTGGCGACCTTGCTGGGCATCCTGGTGATCATCTTCACCGTCAGCAGCATCACGGTGATCCCCATCGTCTACTGGTCGGTCGGCGGCCTGGGGGTGGCCTACATCCAGCGTGTGCGCCTGCTGCGCCAGGCCGCGCCCGAAGCCCTGAGCAACCCCGGGCTGCAACCGAGGCGCGTGCCATGACTGCATTCGCACGAAGGGCCTGGCTGCTGTTAGCCCTGCTAGCCCCCTTGGCCCAGGCCTCGGAGTGGGCCGTTTCGGTAGACGAAACCACTGGCCTGCCAAACGTGACCCAGGGCGGCGGGCCGGCGATGACCGCCAAGTTCGACTTCTGGGCGCAGGATTGGCGCTGGACCGGTTTCTATTCGGCGTTCAAGGTCGAGGGCCCGTGGCGCTATAGCCTCACCGGCAAGAACAAGGACCTGGACTTCGATCTCAAGGCCACCATCGAGCGGCCTGGCGAGCAAAGCCTGAGCTGGGCTTTCGATCTGGACGCCCACAGCCGCCAGTCGGGGGTCAAGGGCGGCGGCCTGCGCTTTCAGTTCGCCCCGGCGCTGGTGGCCGGCCCCATGGGCGACCCCGAGCTGCTGCCGGGCAACCGCGGCTGGGCCTGGGGCAAGCAGGGCCGGCGCATCGAGCTGCGCTTCGAGCCGCCGCTGGCCAAGGTGTACTTCGAGCCGGGGGACATTCGCGAGGTGCGCGGGTTCTTCTACCAGGACCCGATCGTGGCCGGCCACCAGCAGGTCAAGGCCACCCTCACCCTGAGCGGCGACATCGCCCTGGCGCCAACGGCCACCGAGCGCTTTGGCCTTACCGACCCTGCCAGCTGGCCGGACGACCAGTTGGACTGGCGCACCTCCCCGGTAGACCTGTCGTTTCTCAATGCCGCAGAGAAACCGGCCGGCAAGCGCGGTTTCGTCAAGGCGGTGGGTGAGCAGCTGCAGTTCGCCGACGGCACCCCGGTACGCTTCTGGGGCACCAACGTCACCGCCTACGCGCTGTTCAAAAGCCCGGACGAGGCCATCAAGGAGCAGGCCCGGCGGCTCTCGGCGCTGGGTTTCAACCTGGTGCGCCTGCACCACCACGACTCGCCCTGGGTCAGCCCAAACATTTTTGGCGACATCAGCCGCTTGCAAAACACCCAAAGCATCGATGCCGAATCGCAGCGCAAGATCGACCTGTGGATCAAGAGCCTGAAGGACGAGGGTATCTACGTGTGGCTCGACCTGCACGTGGAGCGCCCGCTGACCGCTGCCGACCGGATCGACGGCTTCGACGAGGTGGCCCGCGGCGACCGCGCCATGAGCCTCAAGGGCTACGCCTACGTCAACCCGAGCATCCAGCAGGCCATGCAGCGCTTTGCCGAGCAATACCTGACCCATGTAAACCCCTACACCGGGCTGGCCTACAAGGACGACCCGGCGGTGGCGGCCATTTTGCTGACCAACGAGAACGACCTGACCCAGCACTTCGGCAATGCCCTGCTGGGGGACAAGAACGTGCCCCGCCATAGCGCCTGGTACATGGAACAGGCCAAAGCCTTCGCCAAGGCCCATGACCTGCCCGCCGACCGCACCTGGCGGGCCTGGGAGCACGGCCCGTCGAAGCTGTTCCTGAACGACCTGGAGCAGCGTTTCGACGCTGCCATGATCGAACACCTGCACAAGCTTGGGGTGAAGGTGCCGATCGCCACCACCAGCACCTGGGGCGGCAATGGCCTGAGCGCGCTGCCGGCGTTGACCAGCGGCGACGTGGTGGATGCCCACGCCTACGGCGGCACCGGCCAGTTGCAGCGCAACCCGCTGACCAGCGACAACCTGGTGGACTGGCTGGGCTCCGCTCAAGTGGTCGGCCTGCCGATGACCGTCACCGAGTGGAATGCCGAGCCCTTCCCCACCCCCGACCGCCATTCGCTGGCGTTGTACGTGGCCGCCACCGCCGACCACCAGGGCTGGGCGGCGATCATGCAGTACGCCTACAGCCAGCAGGCGTTCAATGGCTGGAGCACGGCGGACAACTGGCACGCCTACAACGACCCGGCGATGCTCGCCACCCTGCCTGCAGCGGCGCTGCTGTACCGGCGCGCCGATGTGCGCGAGGCGACTACCCGCTATGTGTTCGCACCGAGCGCGCAAATGCTCTTCGAGCGGCCCATCACCCCGGCAAGCTCCGTGTTGCTGCGCACGGCCCTGACCAAAGGCCGGCTGCAGATCGCCATGCCGCCAACACCGCAACTGCCCTGGCTCAAGCCGGGCGTCCCGGCCAAAGGCGCCCAGGTGCTCAGCGACCCTGACCAGTCACTACTGCCCGCTGATGCCAGCGAGGCCAGCAGCGATACCGGCGAGCTGCGGCGCAACTGGCGCCAGGGGCTGTATACCATCGATACACCGCTGACCCAGGCGGCGACCGGCTGGCTGGGCGGCCAGTCGATCAGCCTGGGGGCCGTTCAGGTGCAGGCCACTACGCCTTATGCCAGCGTGGTGGTGCAGAGCATCGACGGCAAGCCGTTGGGCCAGGCGCGGCGCATGCTCGTTTCGCTGGGTACCCGGGCTGTGCCCAAGGCTGACGACAAAATTCCGTTCCATGTCGAGCCGTTCGTGGGCAGCCTCGCCATCAAGGCGCCGCCGGGGCTGAAACTGACCCGCCGCGACCGCGCCGGGCAGCCCCAGGTGTTGGCGGCCAGCTACAGCGATGGCTATTACCGGGTCAACTTCGACGCCAGCATGATGGCCAATTGGCTGTTCCTCGAATAGCCATCTAGAGTCTGAGAAAGCTGGCCTGACGGCCTGGTGCCATCAGCTGTGCCAATTGGGGCCGCACTGCGGCCCATCGCGGGCAAGCCCGCTCCTACAGGATTGCGCAGTGGTTGCTGCAAGCGCCCAGCCTGTGGGAGCGGGCTTGCCCGCGAAGGGCCGCAATGCGGCCTACCAGGATTACCTAGGCAACGGATTCCAGGAGGACGGGATGAAGTTTCTGGTCGTCGGTGGCGCGGGCTATATCGGCTCGCACATGGTCAAGCACTTGCTCGATAGCGGCCACGAGGTGGTGGTAGCGGACACATCTCCTGCCCTCCCCGGCATTCACTGGGCCGAACTGGATATCGCCGACGCGCACAAGTTGGATGCGCTGTTTGCCCGGCACCGTTTTGACGCCGTGTTCCATTTTGCCTCGTTCATTCAGGTGGGCGAATCGGTCAGCGACCCGGCGCGCTACTACCAGAACAATGTCGCCTCCACCCTGACCCTGCTGCAGGCCATGCTTCGCGCCGGTGTTCGTCGCCTGGTGTTCTCCTCGACTGCCGCAGTGTATGGCGACCCGCACTACACCCCGATCGACGAAACCCACCCCAAGGCCCCCATCAACCCTTACGGGCGCAGCAAGTGGATGGTCGAGCAGGTGCTGCAGGATTATGACCGGGCGTACGGCCTGAAATCGGTGTGCCTGCGCTACTTCAACGCGGCCGGGGCCGACCCGGGCGGGCAACTGGGCGAATGCCACGAACCGGAAACCCACCTGATCCCGCTGATTTTGCAAGCCGCGAGCGGCCGGCGGCCGGCCATCACCGTGTTTGGCAGGGACTACGCCACGCAAGATGGCACCTGTATTCGTGATTACGTGCATGTGTGCGACCTGGCTTCGGCCCATGCCCTGGCGGTGGATTACCTGGTGCGCGGGGGTGATAGCGCGGTGTTCAACCTGGGCAACGGGTTGGGGTTTTCGGTGCAGCAGGTGATCGATGCGGCTTGCCGGGTGACCGGGCGGCTGATCGAGGTGCGCGAGGCGCCGCGGCGCGCCGGTGACCCGCCCAGCCTGGTGGCCGATGCCGGCAAGGCCCGGCAGGTGCTGGGGTGGGCGCCTCGGTATGCGGCGCTGGAGGAGATTGTTGGGCATGCCTGGCAATGGGAGTTGACGCTTTGTGGCCGGGGGGTTGAGGGGCTGGGGCGGGTGTTGGGGTCTTAGGTCGCCGATTTCAAGATGTTCGCCTCAGGGCTGATAGGTGTTCGCCACAGCCCTTGCAGCGTCTATCAGATCGAGCGCCGCCCACGCGGCGCTTCGCGGGTGAACCCGCTCCCACAGTTTGTTTCGGGCCAGTCTCTCCTGTGCCAGTACCGGATCCCCTTGTTTGTACGCCGCGGTTTCGGCATGGGCATTGCTGCCACCTCACATGGCTCAAGACATGCACCAAGGCGAACAGCGGTACTTTCACAGGACTCATTGGCCCGAAACAAACTGTGGGAGCGGGTTCACCCGCGAAG
The DNA here is from genome assembly GCF_044900265.1 of Pseudomonas sp. NPDC089406. Taxonomy (NCBI): domain Bacteria; kingdom Pseudomonadati; phylum Pseudomonadota; class Gammaproteobacteria; order Pseudomonadales; family Pseudomonadaceae; genus Pseudomonas; species Pseudomonas sp. NPDC089406. Next base: position 18,227 of record NZ_JBJDNC010000057.1, read on the forward strand.
CGCCGCGCGGGCGGCGCTCGATCTGATAGGCGCTGCAAGGGTTGTGGCGAACACTTGGCGGCCCTCACGCGAACTTCTTTGAAAGCCACCAGCAACCCCAAAAATCAATAATAAGTCCTGGGCTCCACCTCAGCCTTGTTCAACACTGTCCCCAGCAAATTCGACTGCCCCAGGTGATACGAGCAATCCTCGATATCCTTCTTGCTGTTGCTGCCATTGGCCACCACCAGCAACACACAATCAAACTTGGGCAACACGGTGATCGCATCGTCCGAACTCAACAGCGGCGGCAAATCGAAGATGCAGATGCGCGAGTCGTACCGGTCACGCAACTCGCTGATCAGGTTGCTGACCTTGGTCGACGACAAGACCTCGGTAGACAGCGGTATCGGCTCACGGGTCGGCAACACCACAAAGCGCGGCAGCGTCGGGTTGACCAATACCTCGCCAAGCTGCGCCGAGCCATCGAGCAGCTCGTTCAGCGCCTTGTCCATTGACAGCCCCAGCGCCTTGCCCACCCGTGGCCTGCGCAGGTCGAAGTCCACCAGCAACGCGGTCTTGTTGGTGTGGTGGGCGATACTCATGGCCAGGTTGGTCGCCAGCACCGTCTTGCCTGCCTCGGGCGTGGGCGAGGTGATCGCCAAGGTGCGCCAGCCGTTCTCCTCCATCATCTGCAGCACCTGGGTGCGCAGCAGGTCGAAGGCCCAGTTCATGTTGGAGTTCTTGTTGTAGGCGACGATGCGCTGGCGCTCCAGGTGCTCCGCGTTCAGCGGCACCACCCGGGTCTGCACGTAGTCGAACTGGCCCAGGGCACCGGGCTGCTCCCGCAGCGCAGGTGTTTGCGGGGTGTCCCCGCTGCTGGGTGAAACCTGATGAATGTTCTTGCCAACTGCCGGCGTATTCCTATCCATCACTGCATTCCCTATTCAAACCTGGCCATAGTTCTAAATAGCAGAAGATCCAGCGGTATGTAGAACAGGTGGATGAGCAGCAGCATCACCACCACCCCCAGCACGCCTGCAATGATCAGCCCCACATGCCATTGCCGGCGCCTGGCGAGCTCCGCCTGGGTGGCGATGAACGGCACCGACACCAGCACCCGTTTGCCCAGCACGCTCTCCAGGGCGCCGGCACCGCGCACGCGCTGGTTGAGCATTTCCAGCAGCATCACCAGCGCACCACCGGCGGCCGGGGCCAGTACCAGGCCCAAGGCGACGATCTTCTTGCGGTTGGGCTTGACCGGTTTTTCCGGCAGGCGTGGCGGCTCTAGCAGCACGAAGCGGTCGGCCTTGTTTTCCTGCTCGAGGCTTTCGCTGATCTTGGCGCTCATTTCCTTGGCGCGGATCTCTTCATACTTTTTGCGGGCGTTGTCGTGGTCACGCATCAGGGTGACCAGGCCACGCTCGACCTGGGGTGCTGCGAGAATTTCGGCCTCGGTGGCTTCCATCTTCTGCGACAGGTCGCGTTTTTGCTGGGCTAGCGAGGCGATATTGGCCTGGGCCGCAGAAATCTTGGCCTGCGCCCGAGCCACGTCGAGGTTGACCCCGGCTGCGCTGCCGGTGCCTGCGCCGCTGGCCTGCAAGGCCTGGATCTTGCGCTTGATGGCCACCACATCCGGGTGCGCTTCGGTGTAGCGGGTCAAAAGCCGTGCGTACTCGGCCTTGAGGCTGCCCAGGTCCTGGGGCTGGTCGGCGGCGGCCGGGCGGCTGCCATCGGCGCGTGTGGCAAGGCCGGCATTGGCGGCCGACAGCTCGAGCTGCAGGTAACGCAGCTCTTCCTGGGCGTTTTTATAGTCGCGGTCGACCTCACGGAACTCCAGCTCCGAGCGCGACAGCTGGTTCATGCGCAGGGTCTGGTTTTCGGGCAGCGAATTGGCGTTGGCCTGCTTGTAGTCGGCCAGCTGGTTTTCCTGCACGGCCAGCTCGGCCCCCAGTTTGTCAGCCTCCTGGGTGAGGAATTCGGTGGTTTCGGTGGCGCGCTCGGTACGCTGCTTCATGTTCTCGTTGAGAAACAGCGCGACCAGCTCGTCGGCTACCTGCTTGGCGACTTCCGGTTTTTTGTGGTCGAAGGAGACGGTAAAGGCCACGGTGGTATCGCCACGCCCCTTGACGAAGGTGCTAAGGGTATTGACGCCGATGGTGTTGCGCATCAGGTCGACCTTGTCTGCTTCGCTGAGCTGGCGTGAGCTGTCGGTGAACAACTGGTACTTGTCGATGATGCGCAGCAGGTTGTCCCGGGTCATGACCCGCTGGCGGATCACCTCGATGCGCTCATCGGCCACGCTGGGGTTGTTGGTGCCCACCAGCTCCGGCGAAATCTGCTGCGATTCCACCAGGATGGTGCCCATGGCCTGGTACACCGGCGGCACACTGACGGCCACCGCCACCGTACCTGCCAACACGACCGCAATGATCACCCCCAACAGCAGGGCCCGGTCCTTGATGATCGCGATGTAATCCTTGAGAGAGAGCTCGTATTCAGACTTCATGGCGGTCACCAGGCTGAAGGTCAGAGGTCGGGGAATTTGTAGGTCAAGGTCAAGCCAACGATGGTTGCTGCAGCATCCGGCACGCCGCTCTGCTGGCGCTCCTTGTACATCAACGACAGGCGCAGGTCCCAGTACGGCGAAAACTCGCGGCTGGCCCAGGCACTGTAGGTCTGCAGGGTGTTGGGGGTCTGCCCCTTGCTGTCCTGCCACTGCGCATCCAGCCCCACGCGGGTCAGCTCACTGACCGCGTAGCTCCACATGCCGTGCACCAGGTCGAGCTGGGCGAAGCCGCCTTCGGCGCTGGCCACGGTGGTGCGCTCGGCGCTCAGGCTGGCATCGGTGCGGGTGCCACGGTAGTCGAGCAGCACCCCGCCCTCCCCGCGCCGGCCGCCTTCAGAGCCCGACACCTGGTTGACCCCTATATGCGCCCGGCCAGTGAGGCTTTCGCTGATCTGGTATTTGACGCCCACGCTCGGCGTGTAGCTGTTCGAGGCAATCGCCGTGTCGCTCTGGTCCGGCTCGTAGCGGCGTATGCGCAGGCCGCCGAACACATCGGTGCGCTCGTTCCAGGCGTAGGTCAGGGTGGAGATGTTGGCCAGCTCGTCATAGCCGGTCAGCGTGGCGATGTCGTAGGTGGCGTGGGAGTAACGGGTTTCGTTGTCGAAGGTGGTGCGCGCGCTCAGGGCATGGCTGAAGTCGCCGGACAAGATCGACATTTTCTGCGTGCCGTCGGTGGTCACCACGCCAGTGTCCAGCACCGTGCCCGACAAGGTCGAGCTTTCGATGTACTGCGCACGCAAGCCGAAGTGGCCCGTTTCGGTGTCACGCCGCCAGCCCAGGTTCAGGTCGGGGTCTTCGCGGTTCTTCTGCACCGAGGTGTCGGAAGAATGCAGCACGTGCACCCCCAGCCCCAAGGTGAGCTGATCGCGGTCGAAGGTACCGACCAGGTTGTAGGTGGGCTCGATGAGTGTGCGCATGACACCCTTCTCGTCTGAGGTCAGCAACAGCGGGTTGCTGTCGTATTCCACGGTAGTGGGTACCACCACCGAAGACTGCCAATGGGCGGCCAGGGCCAGCCCCGGGAACGGCAACATCAAGACGGCCGTTGCAATACGTGTTGTTCGAAGAATAGGCACTGTGCGGTCTTAATAAAGAAGGCGGGCTCAAGGCACGATCAGCGTATCGCCCGCCTGGAGTTGGTAATTGGTGGACATGTCACGGCCAGACACCAGGTCCTTGTAATGCACCTGTTTGACGTCATTGCCGCGCAAGACCTTGATGCCGCCTTCATCGGCGAACTTGTCCAGCCCCCCCGACATGCTCAGGGCCTGCAGCACTGCGGTGGGGCCGGCCATCGGTACCGGGCCTGGCTTGACCACCTTGCCTTGCACATACACAAGGTTGCCGGCGGTGCCGGTGACCACGACGCTGACATTGGGGTCGGCCAGGTAAGGCTTGAGCCCGGCGGTGATCTTCTTGGCCACCGCCGTGACGTCGAGGCCGGCCACATCGATGCGGCCCGCCAGGGGGAAGGTGATGCTGCCGTCGGGGAGCACGGTGGTTTCCTGGCGCAGGGTGTCTTCCTGCCACACCGAAACCAGCACCTTGTCACCGGGGCTGAGCAGATAGGGGGTATTGGAGTCGCTGGCATTACCGACAGTGGACCACGCCATCAGCACACACAGCAGGGCGAAGATTGAACGCACCATGGGGTCCCTCCTGCCAGGTCGGCATACAAAAAGAGCACTGATGAGAACAGCACAAGACTTCTCGCTCCGGCCGCGGCCACTTGAGTGGTACCGCGACAGCCTCGATCATCCTCGAGGCCCGTTACCAGAGGGCTGGCAATACACTGGCCGCTGGCAACTGGAATATAGCAATGGTTGCAGAATTGACAAGCCGGCAAGGGCCTTGAAAAGCCGCTGCCCTTACACCTTGGTGCGGTTGGCGACCGCCACGAAACCGATCACCGCAAAGCCGAACAACCAACCGGCAGTGGCCAACGGAATGACATTGTTCTGGCTGATATAGGAGTCGGCAGCGCGCGCCGCACCGCTCATGAGCACCAACAGGAAGATCGACTTGATAAAAAGTGTCGAGCGCATGATGCCCTCCTGGTCTAGAGGATGAACAACGTGGTCTGGAAGGGTTCCAGCGCGGCACTTCGTGGCTGGTGATTTGAGCTTATGGGCAGAGTGACACTACGTCAACGATCCGACACCATAATAAAATTCAATGGCACTGCCCCAATGCAGTCAAAATACCGACAGCAAAATACTGCATGGCAAAGTGCTACTTTTCCTGACGACTAGCGCGCAGCATCTGCGTGAAAAAGCCGTGAAATTCGGGAAAAAACCCAGTTCAAGTTGGGTTAATTGGCGCGATAATAAAAACACCCGCAGCGTCGGCGGGTGTTTCATAAATGAGAAAGGTTATACGTATCGCTCTGACCGCCGCAGCGGAAAATGACGTTATTGCGCCAACAAGTCGAGCGTGCGCTCTACCTCATTGATATCAATGGTAAAACCTTCCCCTTCAGGGGTTCCCACCACAAACGCGAACTGTTGCCCGTCGCGGTCGGTCAGGTACTTGTAGTAGCTGACGAAGCGATTCGGCGGTTGCAAGGCGAACACTGCGCCCCCTGGCTGCAGCACGTTGACCCCGTGCACCAGCTGGCTGCCCTCCACGCCCATGACCACCCGGGCGCCGGCACAGGCGGCGACGATTGCGGGTACAGCGAGCTGCATCGGGTTGATGACGCGAAAGCCCCGGGTCACCCGCAGGTGCTCGGCAATTTCCAGCTCGTTGCGCAGCAGCCGCAAGTCACCGTCACTGCCGCGCAAAATGAACACCCCCGGGTGCGGCGCGTGCTCGACGTGCGCCAGCAGCTTGTCGCCCATGTCACGGTAGCGCTGGTAGCGGTTGCGGTTGTTGCTCATGTCGTCGAACAGCACCAGCTCGTGGAAAAACGCCGTGCGCAGGCGCAGCGGGTGCATGCCCAGCCAGTCTTCATAGGCCGGGCCCTGGGTGAACTGCGGGTACCTGGCCGAAGGCGCGGTAGTGACCGGCACGCCTTCGTCACAGGCCAGGGCGTAGGTCGGGCAGTCCTCCATCAGCCAGGTGCCGAACCAGGCGTTACCGTTCTGCGTGCAGTAGATCGCACCGCGCTCGATCTCGTTTTCTATCTTCACCGCCGGGAAACGGTGGGGCTTGAGCGACAGCCAATGGCTGGCATTGCCCTTGTACAGCGCGCCGTCGATCAACCAGGCATCGCGAATCAGGTAGCCCCGGGTCGGCCCCTGCTCCATGCGGATACCGCCCTGCATGGTCGGCCCCGGGTGCACATAGGGGTAGAAGCGCTTGCCCTCCCAGCCGGTGATCCGCTCCAGTTGCCCGGACAGGAAAATGGCCGGTGGCGATACGGTGACCTCGCCCGGGGCGATATCCCAGGCCTTGTCGGCAGCCTGCTTGATGTCCATATCGGCCTGCCCGCCCAGGCGTTTTCTGGCCATGTGCAGGTAAGCGGCCAGCGACCAGCTGTGCCGGCGCGCCGTCGGTACGGTACCGGGCCTTGAGCAATCGGTTCCCATGCAGCGCCCTCCCCTGGGCCTTCAGTGTTCAGCTCGACAGCACCCGCTCCATGCTCGGAGGCGAGGCAAAACCTGCATAGCGGCTGCGCAGGGTTTCGAGAAACTGCTCGCCACAGCGCTGGCTGCCGTACAGGTAGATCTTGTGCAGGCCGCCGAACACCATCTCCTGGTAGCGGCTGGCGAGCTCTTCATCGCTGGCCCCGTCCGGCACACCGAGGTGCAGGGTCAACTTGTTGCCCTCCACGGCAAACAGCGGGGTGTCCCACAAAAAGCCGGCCCTGCCGGCCTTGGGCAAGCGCACGAACAGGTAGGCATGGTTGTTCAGCCCGTCGATATCGCCGCCGCGCCTGCGTTTCCACTTCAGCAAGCCGTCGTCCGGGCGGGCCAGGCACAGGCCGATATCGTAGTAGTCGTAGCCATTTTCCAGGGCCCACTCCAGCGCCATGAAGGTGGTGATGGAGTTGACCTCGCGCAGCTTTTTCGCGTCCGAGAACACCGCCTCGCAGTAGCCGAAGCGCAGGGTGCTCCAGTAGCGCTTGCCGCCGCGGGTGATCTCGCAGCCCAGGTGGCAGGCCACCACCTCGCCGTTGCAGGTGATCAGGTCAAGCCGCCCGGCGCCCTTGGCCAGGCGGTATACATCATCGCTTGGGAACTGCGCCGCATGGATGCCCTGGCGCGCGGTGGCGTAGGGGCGCAGCAGGTCGCGGTCGGCCATGGCGATCTCGTCGTCATCCAGGGTCTGGCGCATCTGGTACAGCGGCCGGTGCTTGCGGATGCTGCGACGCAGTTCGCTGTCGTAGCGCGCGGTGATGTCTTCCAGCGAGCGGCCCAGCGGTACCACCGCGCTCAGGTAATGGGGTACCGACAGGGCGCCGGCGGTAGGTACTTCGCTGATCACCACCACCTGGCGCTGCGCGGCCGGGGCATCGTCGACGGCAAATTCCGGCTGGCCCTGGCGGTCCTTGCCGCCGATCAGCAACTTGGCCATGGCCCGCTGCTGCTTGCGGCCGATGTAGAGGATCTCGTAGGGGCTTTCCTGCTGCAGCCTGAAGCGGGCCACCTCCCAACGCCACAGGCAGGCGCGGCTGAGCAGGTCGCGCAAGCCGTTGGCAACAGTGCGAAGTTGGTAACGCGTCGAGGGGGAAATGAAGGTGCGACCAGCCGCGCTGAGCAGTGCTTTCATGTCTTTGTCCACATCCTTTGTCATCGGGCTGCGAAAAGCCGGGTGAAGTCCCGTTCGAACCACTCAACACTTTGATTGCCTTGCACGCTCTGGCGCCCTGCCGGGGCCACGACCCAAACCAAGTAAAGATGGCGCGGTGCGCTCTGGCAAGCGGCCTTGTGATATCACCGATAAAGATTTCATGACGCCGGTGTTTCGCGGTGCGCTAGCTATCTAACGCCGCTAACCCTTGGTTAGGCCTTTTGCTTGACGCCCCTCAAGCGAAGGACTCACACCATGCAGCCATTCCAGGAAAACCCGCACCGCCATCTGCTCGAACAGCAACTTCCCGCCTGGGCCGGCCAGGCCTCCCCGGAACACTGGCAAACCCTGAGCGAAGGCCTCATGCCAGCCCAAGGTCTGCCCGGCGCCGAAACCAGCTGGTTCGCCAACGCCCTGCCGGGCCTTCGCGAAGCCGTGCTGCTGCGCCAGGCAAACCTTCTGCAGGCCCAGCATGCACTTGGCCGCGCCCTGAAAGGGCTGAAACAAATCGCAGAATTCTGCGAGCCGCCGTTGCAGCAGGCCCTGGCTGGCCTGGGCATATCCTCCCCGGTACGCAGTGCCGAGCTGCTGCGCGTCGAGCGCAACTGGTCATGGTTTGGCACCTGCTTTCTCTACCGCAGCGAACGGCATTCGCTGTTGCAGGCTGCGTTGCAGAACTTCGGCGACGATGCAACTTTTGCCACCCACAGCGCCGTGGCGCGGACGCAAGACATCCACGTGCAGCCGATTACCGTCACCGGCCGTGCGCCTGTCGGCTACCAGGTACCTGCCGCCACCTTCGGCTTGCCGTCCGAAAGCTATCGGGTCACCTCGCTGGCGCTGACCCCGCAGCAGTTCGCTGAAACCTGCCGCACGCTGGACCTGGGCCAGCGCTACCAACTTCACCTGCAGGAGGTGTTCGAAGGCGACGCCCGTCAGCAACTGAGCGAGCTGGCCAGCCAGGTTCGCCGGGAGCGCCTGCGCCTGGCTGCCAGCCTTGCCAGGCTGCGCCACGGCATCACGGGCGCAGCCGATGACGCACTGCAGTCGCTGTCGGCAGGCAAGGCCGGCACTTGCTGGCAACTCCAGCTGTTCGGGCTCACCGTGCATGAACTGGTATTGATCGATACCGGTAAGGCCGGGTTGCTGCTCTACCTCCCCGACCATCAGCAGGCATTGCACGCCTGTGAGGACTTTCAGGCAGTTCACAGCACCTTGATGACGCTGCTGCTGGAACCCCAAGCACGTAGTGCCTTCCTTGGCTACCTGTCGCTCGACCAAAGGGCGCGCCTGCTGGACTTGCTACACCAGAACCTCGACGCACAAGGCAACAGTGCCGATGACCAACCCTGGCAAGCCGCCGAGCACGCCGACTTGCGCCTGACCCGTGAACGCATCCCGACCGAGCTGTTTGCCCACCTGCACGAGCGCCATGTGGCCCGCCTCAAGCAAGAAGCCAGTCTGCTGGCCGTGCCCACCGCTCAGGCCGACGAACAGGCACGCCAGCGGCGCCTGGCAGAATGGAAAAGCCTGGGGCTGGATGCCTTGATGGTGGCAGGGTTATTCATCCCGGCCGTGGGCAGCCTGATGCTGGCGGTCACCGCCTGCCAGTTGCTTGACGAGGCCTACGAAGGCTGTGCGGCGTGGAGCATCGGCGACCGCCATGCGGCGCTGGGCCACCTTGAGGCCGTAGGCCTGAACCTGGCCCTGATCGGTGGCCTGCATACAGCAGGCAAGGTGCTGCCAAAGGTGCTCGGCAGCCCGCTGATGGAGCAGTTACAGCCCGTGACCAAGGCCGACGGCAGCCGGCGGCTGTGGCGCCCGGACCTTGCCCCCTACCGCAGCGCGCAGGTGCTGCCCGAAACGCTCACCGCCAATTCTGCCGGGCAGTGGCTGCACCAGGGCCGTTGTTTCATCCGCATCGACGGCGAGTTGTATGAGCAGCGCTTCGACCAGGCCAGCAAACGCTGGCAAATCCTGCACCCAAGCGACCCCGACGCCTACCAGCCGTTGCTCGAGCACAACGGCGAAGGCGCCTGGCGAGCCGAACACGAAGCTCCCCATCACTGGCCGCTGCCTACCCTGATCCGCAGGCTCGGCCCGGCCTTCGAACACTTCGACGACAACCAGCTGCAACAGGCTGCGCGCTTGTGCGGCATCGGCGAGGACGCCCTGCGCCAGGTTCACCTGCAAGGCCAACCGACACCAGCGCTGCTGGCCGACACGCTGGCGCGCATGGACGCCGAACGCCTGACCCTTGCCGAGCTTGAGCAGTCGCCAGGGCAAAGCCACGACACCCTGTTCAACCAGCATTACGACCCCGAGCCCCTTGCCGACCCCGTTGGCGAGCGCCTGCAGCAGGCCTACCCGGCCCTGAGCCGCCCCCTGTGCAGGCGCCTGGCAGCGCGCCTGAGCCCCGACGAAGCAAGCCAGGCGGGCAACCCACAGCCCCTGCCCGCCTGGCTGGACATCGCTGCACGTCAGGTCGCCAACGACCTGACGCTGGTCCGCGCCATGCAGGGGCTGTGCATGCCGCAGCTGGCCAACCCCGACAGCGAGCGCCTGCTGTGGGCCTGCTTGAGGCGGCTGACGGGGTGGCCCGGCGATTTGCGCCTGGAGCTGCGCGCTGCCAGCCCGCAAGGGCCGCTGCTGCAGGCGATCGGCGCTGCCGAGGCCGGCGAACGCTGCATCGTGCTCAAGACGGCAGAAGGTTACGAAGCACACCTGGGCGAGCGCCCTGCCCCGGCGCGCCAGGACTTCGACTTGTGCCGCGCCGTGCTGGAGTCCCTCCCGGCAGCACAGCGCCAGCAAATGGGGTTGCAGGCCAAAGGCGCGGATGGCCTGCGCCAGCAGCTGCTGGCGCTGCTCGACAACCAACGCCCGGCGTTGACGCGCCTGCTGCGCCAGACGCCTGCAACACGCTGGCAAGGCGGCGGCCTGAGAGGCGGCGACGCCACCGGCGTGTATCCTCGGTTCACCCTGGGCAACAGCCAGCGCGGGCGCTACCAGCGGCTGTTCCCCAGTGCCAGCGACGAAGACTTTGCCGCCAACCTGTCGCGCTGGCGGCGTGAAACCCGCTCGGCGGAAATCGAACTCACCCGGCTGGAGGAGCGCCTGCGCCAACTGCGCACCGACCTGGCCAACTGGGCTGCACAGGCGCCCCACCGGCACCGCGCAGTCAGCCGTATCGTCAGCGCCTGGCGCCGCGACTCCTACCATCAGCTCAGTGACGAGCTACGTGTCCCGTCGCTGGACCTGGCTGGCCTTGAGCTGGACAACCACGACCTGGCCACCCTGGCCTTGCCGGACGACTTCCGCCATGTCGAAGAGCTGGAGCTGAGCCAGAACCGCCAACTGGGCTGGCTGCACCCTGAGTTCACCGAGCGCTTCCCGCGCCTGCGCCGCCTGCATCTGCGCGACTGCCGCTTTGCGGCGCTGCCCGCACTGCCCGCCCCCTTGCGCCTGAACACGCTGGACCTGCAGAACAACCGCATCACCTGGGACGCTACCGCCCAGGCCCAGCTGGAGCGGGCCGCCAACCTGCGTTATCTGGACCTTTCGGAGAACCCGCTGCTTAACGCCCCCAACCTGGCCGGGCTGGCAGACCTGCAATTCGTGCAACTGGACAGCGCCAGCCTCACCCACCTGCCGCAAGGGTTGTCCGCACTTGGCGAACTGGAGGTGCTGGACCTGTCTGACAACCAGTTCGAAGCGCTGCCGGAAGACCTCGAGCTGCCCGAGCGCGTCGCCCGCGCGATGCAACTGGAAAGCGACTGGCTGACGCCCCGGGTCAACCAGCAGATCGAGCGCTATTACCAGCAGCACGGCGTCGACCTGCTGGTATCGGAGCATGAGTACCACGAACTGCTGGACACCGCCGACGAGCAGCAACTGGCCGCCTGGCAGCGCCTGCCGCTGGCCTACCGCCGAGGCCTGCGCGCGGTGGTGGTGGATGACCGCTACATGCAAGACCCGCCCGCCATGCTCGACGAGTTCTGGCGGCGCCTGGCGCGCATCGACAGCGAGCCGCTGATGCGCGACTACGCCCTCAGCCAACCGGCCTGGCGCCTGCTGGAGCTGCCCTTGTAAGCCGCAGCCCGGCGGTTATTGCACCGCAGGGCGCTGCGGGTTGTGGTGCTCTGCCAGCCAGTGGCGCAACGCCTCTGCCGGCATTGGCCGCCCCAGCAGATAACCCTGCCCCTGGTCGCAACCTGCATTGCGCAGGAAGTCGTACTGCTCCTGGGTTTCGATGCCTTCGGCGGTGATGCGAAAGCCCAGGGCATGCCCCAGGTCGATGATTGCCCGGGCGATGGCGACTGCATCGTCATCAGCGGGCAAGTCCTTGATGAACGCCCGGTCGATCTTCAGGTGGTCGATGGGCAAGGCGCGCAGGTAGGCCAGCGACGAGTAGCCGGTGCCGAAGTCATCCACCGCAGTGGCCACCCCCATGGCCTGCAACTGCGCCAGTACACCGCAAGCCTGCTGCTGGCTTTCCATCAGCAGGCTCTCGGTGATCTCTACCTCCAGCAGGCTGGCCGGCAGGCCATGCAGCTCCAGAGCACAAGCCAGGCTGGTGACATAGTCGCTGCGCTCGATCTGCAAGGCTGCCACGTTGATTGCCATGGGCCCTGGCAGCGCATCGGCGACGCGCCATTCGGCGAGCTGGGCGCAGGCCAGCTCCAGTACCCGCTCGCCCAGCGGGATGATCAGCCCGGTGCGCTCGGCCAGCGGGATGAACTCGCCGGGTGACACCAGGCCATGCTCCGGGTCGCGCCAGCGCAACAACGCTTCGACACCCTCAAGACGGCCGCTGAACAGGTCCAGCTTGGGTTGGTACCACAGCTCGAACTCGTTGTATTCCAAGGCGCGGCGCAGGTTGCGTTCAAGCTCCAGGCGCTGGTGCAGGCGCTGGGTCATGTCCGGGTGGTAGGGGCGCCAGGCATTGCGCCCGCTCTCTTTGGCCGCGTACATGGCAGTGTCGGCATGGCGCAGCAGGCTGTCGGCGTCTTCACCGTGTTGCGGCGACCAGGCCAGGCCGATGCTGCCGGTCACAAGGCCCGCATTGCCGTTGAGGTCGAACGGCCGTTGCAGGCAGCGCAGCAAGGCGCGTACCTGATGGCTCACCTGGCCTTGGGTGCCCTGCAACATGAACACGAACTCGTCGCCGCCCAGGCGGCAGACCCGGTCCTGGGTGTCCAGCTCCTGTAGAAAGCGTGCGGTGGCCTGTTGCAGCAACAGGTCGCCCATGGGGTGGCCAAGGCTGTCGTTGACCTGTTTGAAACCGTCGATATCCAGCATCAGCACAGCCAGGCCATGGCCGTGGCCGATCGCCTCGCCGAGCTGCTGCTGGAACAGCACCCGGTTGGGCAGCCCAGTGATGGTGTCGTAGTGCGCCAGGCGCTCCAGCTGCGCCTGTGACTGGCGCAGCTCGGCGTTACGCAGTTGCAGCAGGCGCTGCTTGCGGCTGAGCTGGGCGACGAACAGGCTGAACAGGCCGGTACAGCCCAATGCCACCCAGAACAGCGGCGAGGCGAACAGGTTCAGCGCTGCCCAGCCGCCGCGCGGTGCGGCCACCAGTTGCCAAAAGCCGCCCGGCACCTCCACGCCGAGCATCACCTGGGCGTCCTCGAACAACCGCGCATCGCCCCAGATCAGCTCGCCCTCGGCGCCCTTGGCATCGCTGCCGCGCACCGCCAGTTCAAGGTTGGCATCCGGCTGCAGGCCGGCTGCCAGCAACAGGCGGTCGATATCGGCCACCACCGAGACATTGCCCCAATAAAAGCTCACCCCGCGCTTGCCGGTGACGAACACCGGGCGCCGGTAAACCAGTGCCCGGCCGCCCTGGTACAGCTGCAACGGGCCGGCCAGCACCGGCTCGCCGCGCTCGCGCGCCGACTGCAACAGCGGCAGTTGCTCGGGCAGGCGGCGGTAATCCAGGCCGATGATGCGCTCGTTGCCCTCCAGCGGGTACACGTCGCGGATCACGTCGGCCGGCGCCAGGGCGATGTTGCGCATGAAGGGCACCGAGGCCAGCGCGTCGCGGGCCATGCCCTGAAAATGCGGCACGCTGATGCTGCCGTCGGTGCCGATCAGCTGGGCGATGCCTTCGGCCTCGGCGAACGCCGCACGCAACTGCGCTTCCAGTGCCGCGCGCATCCCCGAAAGCCGCGCCGCCAGGTTGGCCTGGGCTTCACTCTGTTCACGCTGTGCATCGAGGTGACCCAGCGCCGTCGCCAAACCGATGCCGACCACGGCGAAAGCCACCGGCAGCAAGCGGTTGAATACGCGGCGCAAGGCGCCCGACGGCGGTGTCGGTTCGTCGACAGAAGGGAAAATGCTGCTGGTCATAAGCCTGTGATCGGGGGCGATTCACACTGTATCGGCGCAGCCGGGGCAATGTTGAGCCAGACTGGTGTTTTTCCAGCGCTGGGCGCATGCTCCGAAGCTGAAGCGTTTCACCCAGCCAAACACAAGAGGTGCAGTATTCATGGACCGTCTGCTCGACTCGCTGTTTCCCGCCCCTGCCGACATCCCCGAGGCCTGGCGCCTGGGTGAGCCGCTGGAGCAACGCGACTACCTGGTGGCCGGTGAGCTCAGGCGCTGGGACGGCCCCCTGGCCACGGTACGCAGCCCGGTGTGGTTGAAGGACACCGAGGGTGAGCGCCAAGTGGTGCTGGGCAGCGCCCCGCTGCTGGATGCCGACACCGCCCTGGAGGCGCTGGATGCCGCGGTGCAGGCCTATGACAAGGGCCGCGGCGCTTGGCCAACGATGCGTGTGGCCGAGCGTATCCAGCATGTCGAGGCCTTCCTGACGCGCATGCGTGAACAGCGCACGGCGGTGGTCAAGTTGCTGATGTGGGAAATCGGCAAGAACCTCAAGGACTCCGAGAAAGAATTCGACCGCACCTGCGACTACATCGTCGACACCATCAACGCCCTCAAGGACCTGGACCGGCGCTCCAGCCGCTTCGAGCTGGAACAAGGCACCCTCGGCCAGATCCGCCGTGCGCCCTTGGGTGTGGCGCTATGCATGGGCCCGTACAACTACCCGCTCAACGAAACCTTCACCACGCTGATACCGGCGCTGATCATGGGCAACACCGTGGTGTTCAAGCCGGCCAAGTTCGGCGTGCTGCTGATCCGCCCGCTGCTCGAGGCGTTCCGAGACAGCTTCCCGGCCGGGGTGATCAACGTGATCTACGGCCGTGGCCGCGAAACGGTCAGCGCGCTGATGGCCAGCGGCAAGGTCGATGTGTTCGCCTTCATCGGCACCCACAAGGCCGCCAGCGACCTTAAAAAGCTCCACCCGCGCCCGCACCGCCTGCGCGCAGCCCTGGGCCTGGACGCCAAGAACCCCGGCATCGTGCTGCCTCAGGTCGACCTGGACAACGCGGTGGAAGAAGCCGTCACCGGCGCGCTGTCGTTCAACGGCCAGCGCTGCACCGCGCTGAAGATCCTGTTCGTGCACGAGGATGTGGTCGAGGCGTTTCTCGACAAGTTCCAGCGCAAGCTCGCCGCCTTGAAGCCGGGTATGCCGTGGGAAGCCGGAGTGGCGCTGACGCCGCTGCCCGAGCCCGGCAAGCTGGACTACCTCAACGCTTTGGTGGCCGATGCGCTGGCGCACGGCGCACGTGTGTTGAACGAAGGCGGTGGCCAGAGCCGTGGTTCGTTCTTCTACCCGGCGCTGTTGTACCCGGTAAACCGCGACATGCGCGTCTACCACGAGGAGCAATTCGGGCCGGTGGTGCCGGTGGTGCCCTACCGTGACCTGCAGACGGTGATCGATTACGTGCTCGACTCCGATTACGGCCAGCAGTTGAGCCTGTTCGGCAATGACCCTGAGACCGTGGGGGCGTTGGTGGATACGTTCGCCAACCAGGTCGGGCGCATCAACCTCAACGCCCAATGCCAGCGTGGGCCTGACACCTACCCGTTCAACGGGCGTAAGAACAGCGCCGAGGGGACCTTGTCGGTGCATGACGCGTTGCGGGTGTTTTCGATTCGGACCTTGGTGGCTACGCGGTTCCAGGAGGCGAACAAGGAATTGATCAGTGAGATTATTCGTAATCGGCAGTCGAGTTTTTTGACTACGGATTACATATTCTGAATTTGGGGTTTGGGCCTGTGGTGATTGTCTTGGTGGATGTGTGAAGGCTGCCAGGTGCTCGCCACAACCTTTGCAGCGCCTATCAGATCGAGCGCCGCCCGCGCGGCGCATCGCGACACAAGGCCGCTCCTACATCTGTTTCGGGCCAGTCTGTTCTGTGCCAT
>NZ_JBJDNC010000058.1:0-31470 GCF_044900265.1 Pseudomonas sp. NPDC089406
GCAGGCGCCGATACTTTCACAGGCATAACTGGCCCGAAACAGATGTAGGAGCGGCCTTGTGTCGCGATGCGCCGCGCGGGCGGCGCTCGATCTGACAGGCGCTGTAAAATCTTCGGCGAACACCTGGCAGCCCTTACGCGAACACCTTTAAGTAGGGACGACCGCAAGCCCCCCACAATCACACCCCCTCAAACCACTCCCTCCGTTCCTCAAACGCCGCCCGAACCGCCCCAACCATCAACCGCACCAACGGCTCCCCCGCCGTCCGCGGATTGACCGCCAACCAAACCCGCCGCCGCATCGGCTCAGCAAACACCCCCGGCAACGGCAACAACCCCCGGTCCAGCCGCGAAGCGTAATGCGCCAGCAACCCCACACTGGCACTGCACTTGATCAGTTGGCAGTACATCTCGTAGTCCTGAATCTGCGTCACCCCGCTGGCGCGCGCCTGCAACAGCGCATGCCAGGGCATCAGCGCCGCCACCCCCGCCTCCCCTTGCCACTGCACCAGCATGTAATCCTCAAGGTCCGCCAGGCAGCTGGGCCGGTTGGCCTCGCGGGCATAGCGCTTGGCGATATGCGGCAGATAATCCAGGGTCGCCAGTGCCTCAGGCCGCGCCCCGTCGAACGCCGGCGGGCTTTCAGGCTGCTGCAGCCCGCCCAGCCACAACGCCACGTCCGCTTCCTGCAGCGGCACCTGGCGGCCATTGAGCGTCAGCACGTCCAGGCGCATGCCGGCGTGCTGGCGCACGAAACTGATCAAATTGCGCCCCAGCAAGTCCTGCAACAGCGGCTCTGCCACCGCCAGGCGCACCGGCGCACCGGCCTCGCGGCGCACAGGTTCCGGCAGGTCCGGCTCGCGTGCCTGCAGCAAGGCCAGCAAGCGCTCGCCCTGCTGGCTCAGCACCGGGTTGTTGTTGCGGTTGACGAACAGGCTGTAACCCAGCCGAGTTTCCAGCACCGCCAGGCGCTTGCGCAGCGCCACCGGCTTGAGGTTCAGCCGCCGCGCCGCCTGCATGAAGCAGCCACAGCGCGCAGTCACCACGAAGCAGTCCAGGGTCTGCTCGTCCAGCGCCAGCGGCACCTGCGGGCGGAGCATGGCCAGTGCGCCCTCGCAGGCGCCTCCCCTTGGCAGATCGATCGGCATCCTTCGCCTCCTCCGGGCCGCCACGCGCAGGCCCGGTTCTTCCTTGTTGTGATCACCGGTATCAGCGGCTGGCGCTTTCCAGTACCTGGTTGAGCGCCGCACCATCGATGCTCAGCGTGGCGCTGTCGAACATCCCTTCGACGTAGGCCTTGGCCACCTGCTCCTGACGCTGGGCACGCAGCACCTGGCGCAGGCGCGGGGCCACTTCCTCCAGCGTGGCGGCGCGGGCCGGCTGCGCCTCGACCAGCTTGATGATGTGCCAGCCCGCCGCGCTCTGCACCGGCTCGCTGACACTGCCCACCTTGAGCCTGGGCACCACGCTGCGCACCTCTGGCAGCAACTGCGCCAAGGCTTGCAGCCCGGTGTCGCCGCCTTTGGCGGCAGTGCCCTCGTCCTGCGAATTGTCGCGGGCCAGGGCGGCGAAGTCGGCGTCTTTTTCCTGGGCTTGCTTGGCCAGGGCCTGCGCCTGTTTGCGCACCGCCTCGTCATCCTTGGGGTTGTCGACCCGCAGGAAGATCTGGCTCAGGCGGTAGCGCGCCGGCAACTGCAAGCCGGCCTTGCCGGCATCGAAGGCTTGCTGCAGCTCGGCATCGCTGGGGTAGCCGTCGGGTACCTTGCTCACCGAATTCAGGTAGTCACGCAGCACGATCTGCTCGGTGGCGGCGCGGGTCTGGGCCTGGATGTCCGGCCGTTGCAGCCAGCCCTGGGCCTCGGCCTGCTGATACAGGGCTTTTTCGGCCAGGCGCGCGCGGATCCAGCTTTCCAGCGCCGGGCGATCACTGCGCAGACGGCTGCGGGCATCTTCGGGCAATTGCGCGAACAGCGCTTTGAGCTCGCCGCTGTCGACCTGCTGCTCGCCCAGCCGGGCCAGCGCCGGGCCGTTGTCCACCGCCACCTCGCTGGCCGAAGGCGCCGGGCGCGCCGCCGCCACCGGGTCGTCACCCGGGCGCATGGCCAGGGCGACTGCCACCGCGATGACCGCCAGCGCACCGGCGCTGGCCCAGAAGGTACGCGCCGTCACGAGGCGCTTTCCGCATCAGCAGATGCCGGTACCTGTTCGGCGCTGCTGCGGCTGAAGTCGCGCAGGTAGACGATCAGCTCTTGCAACAGGCGGTCCCACAGCAGCAGGTTGCCCAGCAGGTGCTTGTGGCTGACGCCATCGGCCACCACCACGTCCATTTCCATCACCAGGAACTCGCCCTGCACCGACAGGCGGGCAAAGCGCCGGCTGGCGTTCCAGCGCTCGGCAAGGCCCGCCGGCAGCTCGCCCTGGATGCGCAGCGCGCAGCTGAAGGTGAAGTCGAGGAACTCGCCCTCCTTGTCCGTGGCACGGTTACCAAAACGCACGGCAAAACCCACGCCCTGGCTGGCACTGAGCAACTGCACCACGGCATTTTGCTCGGTGCGGTTGACCCGGTAGCCGGCGTCCTGCAGCAACGTGGTCAGGGAGTCGGCGCTCACGGTTTCGATCAGGGTGACTTCGGTCATGTGCTTCTTCCTTGTGTTGATGATCGGTTTTCAGTTACTGGCTGACGCCCGCCGGGGCGTCGAACTGGCTGTCATAGAGCTTGTCGCCGTAGGCCTGGGCGAGCTCTTCGAACTTGACCCGAGCGCTACCGGCGAAGGGCTGGCGCAGCTTGACGATGTCGGCGATGTCGACTTTTTCGTAGGCGCTGAGCATCTCCCTGGCCACCCCGTACATCTGCTCGTTGCGTGCCTGGCACTGCTGCACCTGGCCGTCGCGCTCGGCCAGTTGCGCCTGCAGGCGGGCACGCTCGCTTTCCTTGGCCCGGGCCATGCCCAGCAGCTCGTCGTAGGCCTGCTTGTACTTGTGCAATTGCTCGTTGCTGCTGGCCACCAGCGCCTGGGCCTGGCTGTGCACGGCCTGCTGCTGGCCGGCCAGTTGCTCGCCCTGCTGGCGGGCCTTGGTCAGTTGCGCGGTGAGCTCGCGTACCTGGCCCTGGGCGGCGTCGCGCTGTTGCTCGGCAGCCTGGCGCGCGACGCTGGCCTGGGCCTGCTCGCTCTGCAGTGCCTGCAGTTGTTGCGTGGTGCTGCGCAACTGGGTGCGCAGGCGTTCCTCGAGGGTGTCGGCCGAGGCCGAGGCCGCCAGGCTCGCGCCCAGGGCCAGCATCAGCCAGGTGCAGTGGCGGCGATAGGCTCCCTTGTTCATGCCCGTGCTCCTTCCCTAGAACCGTGTGTTGACTTCAAGCTGCATCACGTCGATGTCGAACGGCGCGCCGTAGACTGCCTCGCTGCTCAACCACCGTGCTGTAGCGTAGACGTTCTCGGCCAGGCCGTAGTTGCCACCGAGGAAATAGCCCTTGGCGTTGGTGCCGCCGAGGTGGAAGCTCGAATCGTTGAAGCCGTCCGGCAAGGCGTCAGGCTCGATGCGCTTGTAGCCGGCGAACAGGTTCCAGTCGCCTGCCTTGCGCATCTCCAGGGCATTGCCCAGGGTGAACTGGAACATCCAGGCATCGGCGCCGCTCTGGATGTTGCCGTCGACATCGACGTTGTTGGCCAGTTGGCCGGCGGCGCGCTTGCGCATCTGGCCTTCGTCGTAGGCCAGGTTGTGCACGTAGTTGACCTGGCTGCGCAGCTTGAAGTCGCTAGGCAGGTCGGTGTCCCACTGCAGGTTCAGGTCGAGCAGCTCGAACTCCGAGGCAATGCCGACGAACTGTGGCTGCGGCGTGTTCGCAGGGTTAGCCGGGTCCGGGGTGATGTCGCGCAACAGGAACAGGGTGTTGCCCTTCTGCATGAAGGTCGGGCGGGTTTCGTCGCTGTCGCAACCCGGTTGACCATCCCACGGCGCGCAGGGGCTGGAGCGCTCGCCGGCGATGTCGTCGAAGCGGTAGTAGGCCGCCGCGCCCTTGATGCGGTTGTGGTCGTTGAGCGCGAACTTGGCACCCAGCTGCGCGCCATACAGCCACTTGTTCTCGCTGCTTTCCTTGTCGAAGCCGTTGCTGGTGGCCGAATCGTCGCTGTATTGCACTGGGAATGCGCCCAGGGTGCCGAACAGGCTCAGGTCGCGGTTCACCGGGTGGTCGAAGATCGCCGCCACACCGTCAAAATTGAGGTCGTGGGAATACAGGATGTCGGTGGACATGAACGGGTTGGCGATACGCCCGCCGGTCAGGGTCAGGCGCTCGCTGGGGCGCCAGCTGACATAGCCCTGGTCGAGCCAGATGTCTTTCTTGCCAAAGCCACCGCCCAGGTTCTGGGTGGTCGATACCGGGTTGTCGTTGCCGCCGGTGGCGATGCGAATACCCGCCATCCAGTTGTCCGCCAACTGCGCCTTGAGGCCGAAGCGGGCGCGCAGGCGCAGGATGTTGTCGCGATCCTCGCGGGTATTGAGCAAGGGCGGCAGGCTCGAGCTGCTGTTGGGGTTGACGTCGTACGGGCCCCTGTCGTTGAGCTTGGCGAAGTCGACGATCTCGTTGCTGTTGCCGTCGGCGTAGTAGCGCGACTCGCCGCGCAGGCGCAGGTCGCCGTCGAAGCTGATGCGCGAGGCCCAGTCGGGGAAACTGTTGGGCGCGGCCCAGTTTTCCTGCTTGGCGGTGTTCATCACCTCGGCCTTGATTTCGTCGCGGATCTGCTGGCGGACGATGGCCGGCACGTACTGCACGCGCACCTCGCCGTTGGCCGCCGGGGCCTGCGCCACGATCGGCGCTGCGCTGCTGGCGGCGCGGGCTTCGCGGGCCTCGCGTTCGGCCTGGGCGATCAGCGCGTCGGCCTTGTCCTGCTTGAGCACGCCCTGCTCCACCAGCAGGCGGATCAGGTTGACGGTCGCGTTCTCCGACGGGGCGGGCTGCGCGACGGCCGGACCGACCGCGGCCACGGCCAGCAGGCCGAGCGCCAGGGTCAATCGGTTCACTGGGCACTTCATGGTTGTGCAACTCCTGTTGGTCAGTCGTGCTTCGTTGTTCATCCGCGGCGCCCCTGCAGGCCGATCTTCACCGGCAGCGTCAGGCCGGCAGGTGGGCGCTGGTCCAGCACCCCGGCACCGCGCAGGGCGGCCAGCAGCTTGGCGTCGGTGTCGGGGTCGCCACTGCTGCTGGCCAGCTCCACGCGGGTGATCTCGCCGCTGGTGCTCAGCCACACGTTGGCTTGCGCCCTGAAGCTCAGGTCGCGCAGTTCGGGGGTCTCGCGCAGCACACGCTGGAACGCCGAGCCCAGGTACTGGCCGTAGGTGCCCTTGCCGAACCCGCCGCCGCCACCGCCAGCCATGCCGCCGCCCTTGCCGGCACCGACGTTGAAGCTGTCGCTGCCGGACTGCGCATCGCCGTCCATCTGCATCGGGTCGGCCAGGTCCTGGGCCGGGTCCGGGGCGTCTTCGGCCGGTTTGATGTCTTCGGCCTCCGGGATGGGCTCCGGCTCAGGCTCGGCGATTTTCTCTTCCACCGGCGGTTCAGGCTCTTTCGGTGGCTCCGGAGGTGGCGGCGGCGGCGGTGGCAGCGGAATGATCGCCGGCACCTTGGGCGCCTCGCGGCGCACCCCGGCCATGTCGTTGGCCCACTGCCACAGCAGCCAGGCCAGGCCGACGCCGGCTACAGCGAGCACGGCCCAGGTCAACAGCCGGCGGGGGTTGGTTGTGCTATGCATGCTCACCCCTGGTTCGGCTTGCCGGTGACCAGCCCGACCTGGGCCAGTTCAAGGCGGCGCAGCAGATCGAGCACCTCGACCACTTTCTGGTACTGCACCCCGGCATCGCCGCGCACAATCAGCGGGAAGTCCGGGTTGCGGGCTTTTTCGCTGCGCAGGCGGTCCTCCAGCTCCTGCAGGGTCACCGGGTAGGCGTCGAGGAACACCTGGCCTGCGTCGTTGATGGAGATGGCCTTGGTCTTGGGCTGGGCCAGCGACACCGAGGCACTGGCCTTGGGCAACTGCACCTGGATGCCCGAAACCTGCGCGGTGGCGGTGAGGATGAACATCACCAGCACCACCATGAGCACATCCACCAGCGGGGTGATGTTGATGCTGTCGACTGCGGCGTCGGCGTCGTCGTCATGGGCGTTGTTCACGGATGCCATGGCTGCGCCCTCACGCCGGAACTGACGGGTTGAGGTTGCGCCCGGCCTGGCGCTGCGTGGCCTCGCCGGCCTGGCCCTCGCCATGCAGCTCGGCCAGGCGGGTGATGAACTCATCGACGAACACGCGCATGTCGGCGCCCACCTCGCGGTTGCGGGTGGTCAGGCGGTTGTAGCCGAACAGCGCCGGGATGGCGACGAACAGGCCCATGGCGGTGGCCAGCAGCGCCGCGGCCATGCCCGGGGCGATGGCGTTGATGTTGACGTCCCCGGCCATGGCCGTGCCGAGGAACACCACCATGATGCCCAGCACGGTGCCCAGCAGACCGATGTACGGGCCGCCGGCAATGGCGTTGGACAGGGTCGAGAGCTTGGACGACAGCGCCTGGTTTTCACGGGTGCGCACGCCATCCATGGAGCAGCGGATGGCCTCGATGGTGGCGGCCGAAACCACCGTGGTGTCGGCGCCCTGGGCGCGGCGGGTGCGGATTTCCTGCACTGCCACCAGGTACAGGCGCCACAGCGGCGAATCCCCCAGGCGCTGATGCAGGTCGGGGTTGTCGGCAAACTGCTCAAGGCGCGTGCCAACCGTGGCGAACTGCTCGCGGAACAGCCCGTTGGCGGCGCTGACGCGGTTCAGGGTGCGCTGCTTGCGCAGCATGATGACCCACGACTGCACCATCATCAGCACCAGCACGGCGATGATTACCCAGGCATCGATCGGTACCGCCTTGAGCAAGAAGCCCAGGCCGCCGAAACCGAAGCCCGATTGCTCTTCGTCAACGCCATAAACCACCAGCCGCGACTCGGCGCCCTGGGCCAGCACGTCAGCCTGCAGGCTGGCCTGGCTGCGGGCCACGCGGGAGATGCGCAACTCGTCCAGCGCCCCCACGAACGGCGCGTAGCTGCTGGCCGGCTCGTTCTCGGTCGATGGCAGGTCGCCGGCAATGCCCACGGCACCACTGAAGGCCGCCGGGCTGGCCGCCAACCGCGCGACCGGCTGGCCTTCGAGCAGCACACTCAAGGCGCCGCCCTCGCCGATCAACGCCAGGTGTTGCCACTGCCCGGCAGCCACAGGCTGCGTGGCGGCGGCGCGCTGGCCGTCGACCTCGACGAAGGGCACGCCCTGGGCCAGGCCCAGCAGCAGGCTGTGGCCGCCCTCGCGGCGAGCCAGCAGCAGTTGCTCGCCCACCGCCTGGTCCTGGCGCAGCCAGGTGCTGAAGGTGAACGCGCCACCGGCTGGCAGCTGCAGCGAGGCACTGGCCGGCAGTTGCAGCGGCTGACCGCCAAGCTGGATGGCCCGGCCGATCACCCCGTCCACGCCCACCGCCTGGCCCTGCAGCGCGTTGCCGTAGGGGCTGGCGTCATGGGGCGCGGCGCCATCGAAGTGATACAGCGCGGTGTAGTCGGCGTCAAAGCTCGGCTGGCCGCCGGCGGCCTGGGCCTTGGGGTTGCCGTAGTACATCCACAGGTCCTGGCGCTGGCCGGGCTCGATGCGCGGCACGTCCACCCAGATCAGCGCCATGCCCATCAGCGGGTCGAACTGCTCGATGTGGTGGTTGAGCACGGTCTTGTCGTCGGCGCTGACAAAGCGGATGTCTGCCCCGCTGTCACTGACCCCGTCAAAGGTGAAGTTGCCGGTGTGCAGGCGCACCAGCAGCGCGGTGCGGCCCAGCGCCTGGGTCAGGCCGGCACCCTGCGGGGTGGTGTCGACGGCGATCTGCTTGCGGTACATCCAGTCGTCCTGCCACCAGGCACTGGCGCTGCCTGGCAGGGCGAAGCCCAGGCAGATCAGCAGGGTCAATATCAGGCGTTGCATGGGAGGTCTCCAGGGTTAAAAGGTGGCCTGCACGCTGAAGTGCACACGGGGGTCGTTCTTCTTGGTTTCGGGGCCGTCTTTGAGCGGCACGGCCCAGTCCAGGGTGCCGGACAGCCAGTGGTTGAGCGTGGCGCGGGTGCCGATGCCGACACTGGCCAGGGTGAAGTTGTCCTGCTGTTCGGGCAGCGGGTCCTGCAGGCGCAGGTGGGCACCTTCGGCGAAGGCGTAGAAGCGCCAGTCCTTGATGTAGCTGCCCACGTAGCGGCCCAGCGACGGCGTGCGCAGCTCCTGGGCCAGCACCACGCCGTCGTCACCGCTTTGCTCGGCGCTCAGGTAGCCGCGCACGGTGCCAACCCCGCCGGCGGTGATCTGTTCGTTGGAAACCAGTGGCCCGGTAGCCAACTGGAAGGCCAGTTTCGACGCGCTCTGCCAACTGCCGGCAAAATCGAAGCTGTATTCGCCATCGCCCTTGAGCACGGCGAAGCTGGGGTCGGCGAGGTAGCGCTTGTAGGCAAAGTCGACATCGTCGCTGCCGTAGCCAAAAATCCTGCGGGTATTGACCACCAGGCTCAGGCCGAGGCTGAGCTGGTCGTGCTCGGTGTAGCGGTAGCCGCTGTAGCCCAGGGTGAACGGCACGTACTTGAGCGGCGCCTCGTCGTCGGTCATGCCGAACAAGACCTTCTCGTCGAAGCTCTTCACGTCCACGCCCATCGACAGCGACTGGGCCCAGGCACCGACGCCCGGCAGGTTGTAGATGGCAGTCACGCCATAGGAGTGGCCCTTGCCCAGCACGTTGGTGCCGCCCACGGTGCCGACGTCGCTGTCGGACTGATAACCGCTGAACTGCAAGGTCCAGCGTTCATTCAGCGGCGCGACGTAGGCCACTGACCATACTTCGGAGTTGTCGCGGTTCTCGGGGGCGGTGTCCCAGGTCAGCGAGGCGCTGTGGCCGGCCTGCCAGAGGTTGTTGTAGCCCAGGCTCACGCTGCTGCGCAGCGACTCGGTGTCGGCGCTGTGCTCGTTGTTCAGGCCCAGGGTCAGGGTCCAGGGCTGCTTGTCTTCCACCTGCAGGTCAACGTCCATGGTCCCGGGCCTGCGGCCTTCGCGCACCACCGGTACGACCTGGCGGTTGTCCGTGCGGTTGAGGCTTGCCAGCTCCTGCTGCACCTGCTCGAAGTCGGGCACCTTGCCCTCCTGAAGCGCCGGCACCTGCTCGCGAATCTCCAGCGGCGAGTAGTGCTTGGCACCCACCACCCGCACCCGGCCGACCTTGGTCTCGGTCACTTGCAGGTAGACCACCCCGCCTTCGACCTTCTGCTCGGGCAGCTCGACATATACCGACTGGTAGCCACGGTCCTGGTAGCTCTTTTGCAGCGCTTCACGGGCGCCTTCGAGGTCGGCCAGGGTCTTGTCGGGGCCCAGGTACGGGTATACGGCCTCTTCGATGGCCTGGGCGTCGAGTACGCTGTTGCCGCGCACCACGTATTCGCTGATTTCGACCCGGCGCTCGGGCGTACCCGCCGCCTCGTCCGCGGCCACCGTGGCCGACAGCAGGCACAGCAGTACCCCTGCGCCTATGCCGCATCGCTTGAACAAATGCTCCACACCGCCCCCTTGAAGAGCCAGGAATTCGTTTGGTTGTTGTTTGGTTACTGGTGGTGGTCAGGCGTGGCCTGCCCTGGGTGCCGCGCCAGCCAGCTGTGCAACAAGGCCAGGTTGAGGCTGAACTCGGGCATGGCCTGCAGGCTGGCGTTGAGCACTTCATCGACCATGCGCTGCAGCAGCGAAACCGCCATGGCGCTGCCCAGCAGCACACCGAGGTCGTGGCTGAACAGGCTGAAGTTCCACAACCGCGACTTGAGCTCCAGGCCGACGAACCAGCGGAACAGCAGGTTGTAGTTGAGTTGCTCGTAAAGCTGCTTTTCGCTGGGTACCGAATACAGCAGCTGCAGCAGCAGTACGTGCATGAGGGTGTGCGGGGCGATGGTCATGCCCTGCTGTTCGGCAAGCTGCGCCAGGGGCCCCTGGTGCTCGCGCAACAGCTCCTCGATGCGTGGGCGCAGCAGTGCCAGTGAATGCCCCGGGGGCACGCAACTGGCCACTTCGCGCAGGGCACCCTGCCAGTCTTCCTGGGAGACGATCCACACCCAGGGGGCACCATAGCGGTACACCGAGACGGGCTGCTTGCGCGCGGCCTCGACGATTTTCGCCAGGCGCTGGTCGAGCTCCTGCATGCCTACTTTGCTGTAGCGTTCCATAGATCCCATCGCCCCACTCCCCGGCCTGCTCCTGCGAGGCGTCGTGGCCCCGCTGGGCAGACGCTTCGTCCGTGTCCTTGGCTTGACGGAGGTGGCGCTTTGCTACCGAAGTTTTGTCATGAAAGGTTCATGCGCAGTAGGGCCGGGATGCCGCTCAAAGCGCAGCCAAAGCGTGCCCATATAGGCAATCGTTCTAACGCCTGCGTCGATTTTCCCGGCGCCTGAACGACTCTGATTCACCAAGCAGCCCCACCCGTGAATCGGAGAAACCGACATGTCAGCCAAACCCATCCCCGAAGGCCAGCACAGCATTACCCCCTACCTGGGCATCCGCGATGCCGCCCAGGCCATCGAGTTCTACAAGAAAGCCTTCGGCGCCACGGAAATGTTCCGCCTCGAGGGCCCTGACGGGCGCGTCGGCCACGCAGAATTGAGGATCGGCGACTCCTCGTTGATGCTCGGCGACCCTTGCGACATGGAAGGCAGCCTCAAGGCCAGCCAGAGCATCGAGCACCCCGCCGTCGGCCTGCACCTGTACGTCGCGGACTGTGACAAGGTCTACGCCCAGGCCCTCGCCGCCGGCGCCACCCAGGTCAGCGAGCCGAAGGACCAGTTCTACGGCGACCGCAGCGGCACCCTGAAGGACCCGTTCAACAACCTGTGGTTCGTCTCCACCCACAAGGAGGACCTGAGCCCGGACGAAATCCGCGCCCGCGCCGCGAAGATGTTCGCCGGCAGCTGAGCAAGGTTGAAAGCCGCCGCGCTTTGCTTGAAGCTTGCAGCTCGTAGCTTGGAGCTGCTTCTCAATGCGTATCATCGAAAAATCCGGCGTGCAGGTGCGCAGCCTGACGCCGGCCGAGGAAGAACTGCTGGCCGCCTTCGCCACCGGCGCCCTGGCCGGCCCGCGCCTGCTGCAGGCCAACCAATGGCTGATGAAAGTGCGCGGCGCCAACCAGTGGCTGGCCTGTGATTGCCGCAAGGATGCCTTGCCGGTGCTGAATATCTCGCTCAACGGCAATACCGGCACGCTGTTCCTGCGCAACAACCCCGAAACCCCCGAACACGCCCCGGGCTGCCCGTTCAGCAAGGATGAACGCGAAGCCGGCGAGCGCAGCAGCGAGGTTGCGCAACCCGCCGCATGGCTGGCCCCCGATGCGCCGCTGCGGCTGATTGGCGACTACCGCCGCGCCAATGAAGGCGAAACCGCCGCCACGGGCAGCCGCGACCCTGGCGAGCGCCGCGACCAGCAGCGCCTGCTGTCGCTGCTGCTGACCTGGATCGAGGCCAGCGGGCTGAATGTCTACGCCACCCACCTGAAAAAGGACCTCACCGCCCAGTTTGCCGAACTGCGCGGCGTGGCCGGCCGCTACCCGCTGCTGGAGCGGGTGCCGGCCAGCAACTACCTGGAAACCCGCCTGGACATGAAGCACATGATGATGCTCAAGTCCCGCCTGCGCGACGCCACGGTGTTCGGCAACCACCGCCGCCACGGCCTTTTGCTCGACTGCATCGAGCAGGTCAAGGGGCGCAAGGTGCTGACCGCCCGCGGCGACGACGGTTTCGACTTCCAGGGCCACCACCAGTACTGGGGCGGCAACCGCACCGCAGGCCCCTTGCTGGCCCTGGCGCTGTACTCGCCGGCCACCGCCGGCAGCCACTTCTATGAACTGATCCATGTCGCCAGCGTGCCGGTGCTGTCGCGCGCGCACCTGTTCCCGGTGTACCGCGACGAGGAGCGAGAACCGCTCAAGGCGCTGGTGTCACTGATCGACTGGATGGCCGGCAAGGGCGTGAAGGTGCTGATGCGCCGCCCGGTGATCGGGGGCCAGGTGATGGACGAACTGGTGCTCACCTCCGACGGTGACCGCGTGCTGTCGGTGTCGCTGCTGGAGCAGCCGATCGGGCCGGAGCCTGAAACCGAGAACTTCAAGCGCTACGCCGACTTCAAGAGCCTGGAAACCTTCCGCAAGTATGTGGCCGGGTTCTTCATGCGTGAGCGTTGAAAGCCGGCGCGATTCCTGTGGGAGCAACAGTCTTGTGCTGCCTGAGCTGGCCTCATCGCCGGCAAGCCGGCTCCTACAGTGAAGCTTATGCAGTCCCTGTGGGAGCGGCTTTAGCCGCGAAGCAGGCGCCGCGGTAGATGGCACCGGCTTCGCCGGTGTTCGCGGCTGAAGCCGCTCCCACACGATCTTCGTTAACTCAATGAGTTGTAATTTGTTCTAAAGAAGCCGGCCTCAGAACGCAGCCTTGAAAATTGCCTCGATCTCCGCCTGGCTGGCCACCCGCGGATTGGTCAGGCCGCAGGCGTCTTTGAGTGCATTGGCCGCCAGCACCGGCACGTCTTCAACCTTGGCCCCAAGCTCGGCCAACCCTGCCGGAATGCCCACCGCCACCGCCAGATGCTCGATCGCCGAAATCGCCGCCCCGGCGCCCTGCTCGGCATCCAGCGCGCACACCTTCACGCCCATGGCCTTGGCCACATCGCGCAGGCGCGCCGCGCTGACCCGGGCATTGAAGCGCTGCACATGGGGCAGCAGCACCGCGTTGCACACCCCGTGGGGCAAGTCGTAGTAACCGCCCAGCTGGTGGGCCATGGCGTGCACGTAACCCAGCGAGGCATTGTTGAACGCCATGCCGGCAAGGAACTGCGCATAGGCCATGTTCTCCCGCGCCTGCAGGTCGTTGCCGTCGGCCACCGCCTGGCGCAGGTTGGCACTGATCAGGCTGATGGCCTTGAGCGCGCAGGCGTCGGTAATCGGCGTGGCGGCGGTCGAAACATAGGCTTCGATGGCGTGGGTCAGGGCGTCCATGCCGGTAGCGGCGGTCAGCGACTTGGGCATGCCCACCATCAGCGCCGGGTCGTTGACCGACAGGATCGGCGTGACGTTGCGGTCGACGATGGCCATTTTCACGTGGCGCGCCTCGTCGGTGATGATGCAGAAGCGGGTCATCTCGCTGGCGGTGCCGGCGGTGGTGTTGATGGCAATCAGCGGCAGTTGCGGCTTGGCCGAACGGTCGACGCCCTCGTAGTCGCTGATATGCCCGCCATTGGTGGCGCACAGGGCGATGCCCTTGGCGCAGTCATGGGGCGAGCCGCCACCCAGCGAGACCACGCAGTCGCACCGGTGCGCCTTGAGCAAGGCCAGGCCCGCTTCGACGTTGGCGATGCTCGGGTTGGGCTTGGCGCCGTCGAACACCACCGAGTCGATATCGCGCATAGCCAGCAAGCCGGCGATGCGCTCGGCCACCCCGGCCCGGGCCAGGCCCTGGTCGGTGACGATCAACGCCTTGCGCAAGCCATAGCCGGCAATCGCCGTCATCGCCTCGTCCAGGCAGTCGATGCCCATGATGTTCACGGCGGGAATGAAGAAAGTGCTGCTCATGGGCGGGTCCTCTCAGGCTGTCGGTATGCCTTCGAGGATGTGCCGCAAATGGCTGCGGGGCATTGATCCAGGACAACCTACCTGCGGGCAACAGGGGCCGGGCCAAACGCCGTACCTGTAGGAGCCGGCTTGCCGGCGATAGGGCCAGCAGCCTTTACACTCCAGGCCAGGCCTCATCGCCGGCAAGCCGGCTCCTACAGGGTGCGTGTCAGCCCAGGAACAGGCGGTAGGCCGGGTTGTCGGTTTCGTCCCAGTAGCGGTAGCCCATCGCTTGCAGCGCCTGGGGCAGCCCGGCCAGCTCGTCGTCCGGCACCTCCAGCGCGGCGAACACCCGCGCCTCGGCCGCGCCATGGTTGCGGTAATGGAACAGGCTGATGTTCCAACGCTTGCCCAACCGTTCGAGGAAGCCCAGCAGCGCGCCAGGGCGCTCGGGGAACTCGAAGCGCAGCACCCGCTCGTTGGCCCCCGGCGCTGCATGCCCGCCCACGGTATGGCGCACATGCAGCTTGGCCAGCTCGTTGTCGGTCAGGTCCAGCACCTGGTAGCCCTGCTCGCCCAGGCTGGCCAGCAGCCGGCCGCGCGGGTCGTGCTGCGGGTGGGTCTGCACACCGACGAACAGCCGCGCCTCCTTGCCCGGGTAGTAGCGGTAGTTGAACTCGGTGATCTGGCGCTTGCCCAGGGCCTGGCAGAAGGCGCGAAAGCTGCCCGGCTGCTCGGGGATGGTCACCGCGATGATCGCCTCGCGCTGCTCGCCCAGCTCGGCGCGCTCGGCCACATGGCGCAGGCGGTCGAAGTTGACGTTGGCACCGGAATCGATGGCCACCATGGCCTGGCCCTGCACGCCCTCGCGGGCCACGTACTTCTTGATCCCGGCCACCGCCAGTGCGCCGGACGGCTCGGTGATCGAGCGGGTGTCGTCGTAGATGTCCTTGATCGCCGCGCACAGCTCGTCACTGCTGACGGTGATCACCTCGTCGACAAAATGCCGACACAGCTCGAAGCAATGCGCGCCGACCTGCGCCACCGCCACGCCGTCGGCGAAAGTGCCGACCTGCGGCAGGATCACCCGCTCACCGGCAGCCATGGCGGCCTGCAGGCAGTTGGAGTCCTCGGGCTCGACGCCGATCACCTTCACCTCGGGGCGCAGGTACTTCACGTAGGCTGCGATGCCGGCCACCAGGCCGCCGCCACCCACCGGCACGAAGATCGCGTGCAGCGGGCCTGGGTGCTGGCGCAGGATTTCCATGGCCACGGTGCCCTGCCCCGAGATCACGTCCGGGTCGTCGTAAGGCGGCACGAACGTGGCGCCGTCGCGGTCGGCCAGGGCCAGCGCATGGGCCAGGGCATGGGGGAAGCTCTCGCCGTGCAGCACCACGTTGCCGCCACGCGAACGCACGCCCTCGACCTTGAGCGACGGCGTGGTGGTGGGCATGACGATGGTGGCGCAGATACCTAAGTGCCGCGCCGCCAGGGCGACACCCTGTGCGTGGTTGCCGGCAGAGGCGGTGATTACCCCGCGCTCGCGCTGGGCGCTGCTCAGCCGCGACAGGCGGGTGTAGGCACCGCGGATCTTGAACGAGAAGGTCGGTTGCAGGTCTTCGCGCTTGAGCAGCACCGGGTTGCCAAGCGCGGCAGACAGCGCCGGGGCCGGCTGCAGCGGGGTTTCGATGGCCAGGTCGTACACCGGCGCAGACAAAATGCGCCGCACCTGCTCGGACAGCAGTTGCTGGGGCGTGGTGGCGGTACGCGGGTGGCTCAGACTGGTCATCGATGACTCCTGGTTTTCGTCGTTTTGCCCAGGAGTCAGAGAGAAGAAACCCGCCTCCAGGGCGGGTTCGGTGCACGTAAGCGCTAGCCCGCCAAACCGATAATGGCGGTAATAATAATGGCGACGTTGGCGTGCGGGAATGTGTTCATAGGCCGGGAAGTTATCCTGCGCTCTTGTAGGAAGTCAACACCCTTTACCGGCTTGCTGCGCCGACAGCGGCACATCGAACACCTTGTCGAAGCCCCACTGGAACACGAAGGCGTAGACGAAGAAGAACACGAACAGCGCAAGGTTGGTGACCAGCGCTGCCCACAGGCTGATCCCCAGCCACCCGGCTACCAGCGGCAGCAAAATCAGCACCAGCCCGCCCTCGAAGCCCAGCGCGTGCAGCAGGCGGCGCAGGAAGGTGCGGCTGCGCTGCTGCTGGCGCGCCTCCCAGCGCTCGAAGGCCCAGTTGAAGGCCATGTTCCAAGTCATGGCGATGGCCGACATCAGTATCGACAGCACCGTCGACTGCCCCATGCCGGCGCCGAACGCCAGCTCCAGGGCCGGTGCCACGCAGGCCACGGCGATGGTTTCGTAGAGGATGGCCTGGACGACCTTGCGGGCCTTGCCTTGCATGTGCAGCTCCATGATTGAACGGCCTGCAAAATTACGCGAAGCGCGCGCCAAGCGAAAGGCCGAAGTGGCCTTGTTGCGCGCCCCTGTAGGAGCGGCCTTGTGTCGCGAAAGGGCTGCGTAGCAGCCCCGGCAATTTTGCATGAAGCCGAGATCCCGGGGCCGCTGCGCGCCCCTTTCGCGACACAAGGCCGCTCCTACAGGGGTTGTGGTCTCTGCCCAGCAGGTTGGACAACCCGACAATCGGCTGCTTGTATCTTTGATCTGCATGCGGCACTTGTCGGCGACTTCGTCCAGGGAATCGAACGAGGAAATTCACCATGGCCCATACCGTCATGATGGTATTCGGCACCCGCCCCGAGGCCATCAAGATGGCCCCACTAGCCCGCGTACTGCGTGCCTGGCCCGGGGTCGACCTGCATATCTGCTCCACCGGCCAGCACCGCGAAATGCTCCAGCAGGTGCTCACCGCCTTTGGCCTGGCAGTCGACCAGGATCTGCAGGTGATGACCCAGAACCAGACCCTCAACGGGCTGGCCCGCGACCTGCTGGACAAACTCGACCAGGCCTACGAGCAGGTCCGCCCTGAAATCGTGCTGGTGCACGGCGACACCACCACCAGCTTCATCGCAAGCCTGGCCGCCTTCCAGCGGCACATCCCCATCGGCCATGTCGAAGCCGGGCTGCGCACCGGCAACCTGCAGCAGCCCTGGCCCGAGGAAGCCAACCGGCGCCTGACCGGGGTGCTGGCCGACCTGCACTTCACCCCCACCCGCGACTCCGACGCCAACCTGATCCGCGAAGGCGTGCCGCCGGAGCACATCGAAGTCACCGGCAACACGGTGATCGACGCCCTGCTGTGGATGCGCGACCACCTGGCCGAACAGCACTGGCAGCCCGCCGCCGAATCACCGTTGAACGTGCTGCGCGGCGAGCGGCGCATGGTGCTGGTGACCGGCCACCGCCGGGAGAACTTCGGCCCCGGTTTCGAGCGCATCTGCAAGGCCCTGGCGCTGCTCGCCGAACGCTACCCGCAGGTACAGTTCGTCTACCCGGTGCACCTCAACCCAGTGGTGCAACAGGCGGTGTATGGCGTGCTGTCGGGGCGCGACAACGTGCACCTGGTGCCGCCCCAGGACTACCCGCACTTCGTCTGGCTGATGAACCGCGCCTGCCTGATCCTCACCGACTCCGGCGGCGTGCAGGAAGAAGCCCCTGCCCTGGGCAAGCCGGTGCTGGTGCTGCGCAAGGTCACCGAGCGCCCGGCGGTGCTCAAAGGCGGTACGGTCAAGCTGGTGGGCACCGACACCACGCGCATCGTCGAGCAGGCCAGCGAGCTGCTCGACGACCCGGCGGCCTATGCGCGCATGGCGCGGGTGTTCACCCCGTTCGGTGACGGCCACGCCAGCGAACGCATCGCCGAGCGCCTGACCCGCTGGTTCGCCGAGCAGGCCGCCGCGCAGGCCAACCCATGAGCCTGGCCTTCATCGATTTCATCACCTATGTGCTGTATGGCCTGAAACTGCTGGCGATCGTGCTGGCCATCCTGATGTTTTTGCTGGGCCTGGACGACCTGTTCATCGACATCGTCTACTGGCTGCGCAAGCTCTACCGCAGGCTGCGGGTGTACGACAAGTACGAGCGGGCCGACGAAAAGCTGCTGTTTGGTGCCGCAGAAAAGCCCCTGGCGATCATGGTCCCGGCCTGGAACGAAGTGGGCGTGGTCGGCGAGATGGCGCGCCTGGCCGCCTCCACCCTCGACTACGAGAACTACCAGATCTTCGTCGGCACCTACCCCAACGACCCGCAAACCCAGGCCGACGTCGACGCGGTATGCCTGCACTACCCCAACGTGCACAAGGTGGTTTGCGCCCGCCCCGGCCCCACCAGCAAGGCCGACTGCCTGAACAACGTGATCGACGCCATCCTGCGTTTTCAAAAGGACGCCGGCATCGAGTTCGCAGGGTTCATCCTGCATGACGCCGAAGATGTCATCTCGCCCATGGAGCTGCGCCTGTTCAACTACCTGCTGCCGGCCAAGGACATGATCCAGATCCCGGTGTACCCCTATGCACCACAGTGGCAGGGTTTTACCGCCGGGCACTACGTGGACGAGTTCGCCGAAAACCACGGCAAGGACGTCATCGTCCGCGAGGCCCTCACCGGCCAGGTACCCAGCGCCGGTGTGGGTACCTGCTTCAGCCGCCGGGCGATCAGCGCCCTGCTCGAGGACGGCGACGGCATCGCCTTCGACGTGCAATCACTGACCGAAGACTACGACATCGGTTTTCGCCTCAAGCAAAAAGGCATGAAGTGCATCTTCGCCCGCTACTCCATCACCGACCCGGCCCTGGCCCTGGCGCGCGACTGGCGCCCCGGCATGAGCCGCGAATTTGCCCAGGTGATCTGCGTGCGCGAGCACTTCCCGCGGGACTGGCAGCATGCCATTCGGCAGAAGTCGCGGTGGATCGTCGGCATCGTGTTCCAGGGCACCAGCAACCTTGGCTGGAGCCGCACCGGGGCGCTCAACTACTTTCTCTGGCGCGACCGGCGCGGCTTGTTCGCCTACCTGCTGAGCTTTTTGGTCAACCTGTTGCTGCTGGTGCTGCTGGCCATGTGGCTGGTCACGGCAATCGCCCCGGACAGCTGGCGTTTCATGTCGATTCTCGGCGACAGCACGCTGCTCAGCGTGCTGCTGTGGCTCAACGGTCTGCTGCTGGTCAACCGCCTGTTCCAGCGCGCCTGGTTCGTCACCCGCTACTACGGCATCTTCGAAGGCCTGCTGTCGGCCCCGCGGATGATGTGGAGCAACTTCGTCAACTTCTTCGCCAACCTGCGCGCCTTGCGCCAGGTCATGCAGATGGGCGATTCGCGGCGCGTGGCCTGGGACAAGACCACCCACGAGTTCCCCGCCATCAGCGCCCCGGCGCGCACCCCGCTGGGCAGCCGCCTGGTGGCAAAGGGCCTGATCAGCGAAGCCCAACTGCAACAGGCGGTCACCAACCCGGTGCGCCGGCGCCTGGGCCGCGAACTGCTGCTGCGCGGCTGGCTGAACAGCCAACAGCTGGCCGAGGCCCTGGCCGAACAGCTCGACCTGCCCTGGGCCCCGTTGAACCCGTTCAAGCTCGCCCCCGCGCTGATCACCAAGCTGCCGCGCAAACTGGCCACCCACTATGGCGTGCTGCCGGTGGCCGAAGAAGGCGACACCCTGGTGCTGGCCAGCGAAACCGCCGTCAGCCAGGTGTCGCTGGGGGTTATCAGCCGCCAGCTCAAGCGCCCGGTGCGGGTGCAACTGGCGCCCCAGGGCCGGGTTACCCTAGGTTTGCGCTACCACTACCCGAGCCCCTGGCAAAAGCCCGAAACCCGGCAGATGCTGCACGTGCTGGAGCGCCACCAGGACGACGCCGAGCTGCTGGAGCGGGTGTGCACCCACCAGGTGATGCTCGGTGCGCTGCTGCAGGTACGCGGCATGGTGCCGGTGCAACTGTTCAACCAGGCGCTGATCGACTTCGACCCCGAGCAGCAAAGCCTGGGCGAGCACCTGATCGCCCGCGGCATCATCAGCGAAGAAGTGCTGCAACAGGCCCTCGCCGAGCAGGCCAGCGAACAGCAGGCCGCCTATGACCTGACCCGGGAGGTGGCATGACGCCGCGCCTGACCCTGAGTGTCGCCAGCCTGCTGCTGTGCGGCGCAGCCCTGGCGGCGCCGAGCGCGCCGATGACCGGCTTCCAGCGCTTTACCAGCTACCCGTTCATGGAGCGCGGCTACCGCGAAGCGCAACAGAACAACTGGGCCGAGGTGGAACGCCTGACCCGCCATGTACTTGAGCGGGTACCGAACAACGACGAGGCGCGCAAGCTGTTAGTCGAGGCCCTGGCCCACCAGCGCCGCTACAAGGAGGCCGAGGCCATCGCCGAAACCCTGGGCGACAACCCCGAACACGCCGACGCCCTGCTGGAGCTGCGCCTGGCCTGGATCGAGCAGGACCCGCCACCGGCCAGCCAGGTCGAGGGTTGGCTGGCCGCCAGCCAGGCAAGCCAGCGGGTGCGCCTGTGGCAGGCCTACAGCCTGAGCTTGGCGCGCTTCGGCGGGGCACGCCGGGCCCTGGACTGGCTTAACCAGTTGCCGCCGCGCGACGACGGCCAAGTGCTGCGCCTGGCCCGTGGCAACCTGGCCGAACAGCTGCGCAACTGGGGCGAGACCATCGAACAGCTGCAACCTTTGGCCGACCAGGGCCAACTGCCCGCCGAGGACTGGCGACGCCTGGCCACCGCCTACGTGCAACAGGCAGATGAGGCGGGCCTGCAACGACTGTTGCCCAGCGCACCCTCACCCCGGGACGCCGAGCAGGCGCGCCTGTCCATGGCCCAGCGGGCGATCGCCCTGGGCCACAACCGCCAGGCCGAACACTGGTTGCAAAGCCTGCCTGCCGAGCAGCAGCAACAGCCCGGCCAACGCCAGCAGCTGTGGGAACTGGCCCGCCAGGGCGACGATGTGCAGCTGGTGCAGCGCCTGAGCAACGAGTTGGGCCAGCCATGCCTGCAGACCGTCGACTGGCTGTCACGCAAAGCCCCGGACCTGGCCCGGCAACAGTTCAGCCAGTGCCAGCCGGGCGAAGACGCCCGCGCCTACGCGGTGCTCAGGCAGCGTCTGTACGGCGACCCGGCGCCACCGCGCACGGCGGCGCAGTGGCAGCAGCGCTACCGGCAGACCGGCGACCTTGCAGCCTTGGAGCAAGCCACCTACCTGCTGATCGAGCAAGGCCAGCCCGACCGCGCCCGGCAACTGCTGGAGCAGGCCTACGATCGCCACCAGGGCCGCCTGACTCCCTCCTTGCTGCAACGCCTGGGCAACCTCTATGCCCAAAACGACAGCCCCATGGCCGACCAGCGCATGCTCGCGCTGATCCCCCGGGTGGACCCGGCCACCCGCGCGCAACTGCTCGGCCGCCTGGCCGAGGCCGGCCAGTGCGACACGGTGCGCCGGGCGATCCCTGGCAAGCCCAACGAAGCGGGCCAGTATCGCGCCCTTGGCCGCTGCGCCATGCCCGCCAGGCCCGCTGAAGCGGCAACCTGGTACCAGGGCGCCGTGGGCCTGGGCGACAACACCAGCCGCCTGCCCCTGGCCTACGCGCTGGAAGCAGCAGGCGATTCCCGGGCCGCCTTGGCGGTGTGGAACAACCTGCCGGCCAGTGCCTGGACCGCCAATGCCCGCCTCACGGCCGCCCGTGGCGCACTGAATGCCGGCGAGCCCGACATCGCCCTGCGCCACTGGAACGCCACCGCGCACCAGAGCGCCGACGACTGGGCACTGGGTGCGGCCATCGCTCAAGCCCGCCGCGACGCTGCCCAGGCCCTGGCCTATCAGCGTGAAGCCCTGCGCCACAACCCGCGCGCCGAGCACTACTACGCCGCCGCCAACACCGCGCAGCTGGCCGGCGAGCCTGCCCAGAGCAGTGCCTGGCTGGCCGAGGCGGTGCGCCTGGCGCCCGATCAGCCCCGCTACCGCGCCGACTACGGCATGCGCCTGGCCAGCTCCGCCGACAAGGCCGAACGCCTGCGTTCGATCCCCTATCTGCAGCGCGCCACCGAGGACTTCCCGGACAACTACCGCCTGGGCGAAACCCTGGCGCTGCGTTACGACGAAGCCGAAGACAGCGCCGCCGCCCGCCGCGAGCTGCGCCGGGTGCTCGACGTGGAACAGGGCCTGGCAGACGAGCGCGACGAATACGGCAGTCTGCAAGCGCGCAAGTACCGCCAGCGCCGCGCCCACGAAACCCTGTCACGCCGCGACAGCGTGACCCTGGCCAGCACCTGGTCGCCGGCCGGCACTTCCACCAACGACCGCTTCCTCGACAACGGCACGCGCAGCGGCAGCTCGCGCCGGGCGCAGTCGCAGAACGTGCAGTTGGCGATGTGGGACCATGCATTGGGTGAAGAGCCCAGCCGCAACGGCAGCACCCTGTCGGTGTATGGCCGGGTGCTGTTCGGTGGCCAAAGCCGCAGCGACTACGCGCAAAGCATGGGCACCGGCGTGGGCCTGCGCTACAAGCCGCTGGGCCAGGCCAACCTCAACCTGTACGCCGAGCTGTATCACCAGCGCCAGGTCGACAGCGAGCACTACAGCGGCCTGCGCCTGGGCGAGCTGCTCAGCCCGGGCAAGGTCGGCGGCAACTGGGGCGACCTGCGCCACCACGCCGAATCGAGCAACGACCTGCTGCTGCGCGCCACCGCCTCGTTCCTGGACCAGGGCGACTGGCGCAATGACTGGCGCGTCGACGAAGATCAATGGAACGAGCGCTTCCTGTACCTGGACGCCGCCTGGTGGACCCGTGCTGGCGACCACGCCTGGCTGTCGCGCTACCAGCAGGGGCATGCCTGGAAGCTGCCCGGCAGCTCGCCGCAAACCCTGATGCCCTATGGTTTTGTCGAGTTTTCCAGCCAGGACCCGAGCAACGACTGGCGCCAGGATGCCCGCGCCGGCGTTGGTGTGCGTTGGCAATGGTGGTTCGACGACGACCGCTACAACGCCTACCGTGGTTCGTTGAAGGTGCGCGCCGAATACCAGCAGGCGCTGGGCGGCAACCTGTATGAGCGGGCCAATGGCGTGCTGGTGGGGGTGGAGATGACGTTCTGACAGCGTGCCACGGACCTTGCAGGAGCAACTGTCTTGCTCAGTTGCTAAAAGCTGGCGCGATCCCTGTGGGAGCAACTGTCTTGTGCTGCCTGAGCCGGCCTCATCGCCGGCAAGCCGGCTCCTACAGGTACAGCGCTTGATTCTGGCATCGCGCAATCTTGTGGGAGCGGGTTTACCCGCGAACACCGGCATAGCCGGTGCCAGCCACCGCGTCGTCTTTTTCGCGGGTAAACCCGCTCCCACAGGACTGCGTCAACTCCGAGCCCAGTGCCGCTCCTGCAGGCACCGTGTAGATTCAACAATCTAAGGCAGCGCGCATGTACAAGACCCTCGAAGAACACATCCGCCAACAGGTCGCCCCCGCCGCCCTGCGCGCCGAGTTTCGCCAGCACGAGTTCGAGGCCATGCGCCGCTTCTGCCTGCTGGTGTTCTGTATCGGCATCGCCATCTGGCTGGTGTTCGACCTGATCGTCAGTTACCTGGGCGAACAGGACTTCACCTGGCTTTCAGGGGTGTTCATCGCCCTGCTGTGCTGCATCACCGTGGTGCTGGGCTTCACCCGCAAGAGCCACCATTTCGATGTGCTCAACCTGCTGTTCGTGGCAGTGCTTACCCTGGCCATGCGCCTGGTGATCGAGGGCACGCCCATCGCCATCCGCCCGCTGTGGCTGGTGCTGGGGGTGTCCACCGTGCTGTACACCGTGTCGGTGCTGCCGGTGCGGCGCTGGTCGTTCTTCTGCGCCATGGCCATCACCTGGCTGACCCTCAGCCCGTTCTACCACACCCATGTGCAGGTGCTGGAGCTCGAAGGGGCGATGCTGCTCAGCTATGCGCTGTTTCTCAGTGGCCTGGTGATCTACAGCTACCTGCGCCTGCGCCAGGCCAAGCTGCACAATTTCTACCTGACCAAGGTGCTGCTGGAGCAGGCCTATGTCGACGCCCTGACCGAAATCCCCAACCGCCGCTCGTTCATGGCCAAGGCCGAGCGCCAGTTGCAACGGGCCACGCCCGGGCAATACCTGGCGATGATCGACATCGACAATTTCAAGCAGGTCAATGACCGCTTTGGCCACGACATCGGCGATGAGGTGCTCAAGCGGGTGGCGGCGCATATCAAGGCGGCGATGGGGCCGTTCGAGATTGCCCGGCTGGGCGGCGAGGAGTTCGCCATCTTCTTCCACGGGCTGGACCAGGGCGGCGTCGAGTTGCAGGTCGCAGGTTTGTGCCGGCGGGTGCGCGAAGACATTGCCCGCTACCCGGTGACCGTGAGCATCGGGCTGGCCCGGGTGGACAGCGGCGATACCCTGAGCATGGCGCTGGTGCGGGCCGACCAGGCGCTGTATGAGGCCAAGCACAGTGGCAAGGACCGGTTTGTGTTGTGGACTGCGCGGTTGGCAGCGGGCGGTTAGCAGGCCCGGCCCCTTCGCGGGCAAGCCCGCTCCCACATGGGCCCCATGACCTTCAGCCCTGCGCTGTACCTGTGGGAGCGGGCTTGCCCGCGAAGGGGCCGGGCCTGGGGGCCTATCATCCCCCTGCTGGCAAGCGGATGCGAAACTGCGCCCCACCCAGCGCCGACTGCGCCACGGTCAGGGTGCCGCCCTGCCCCTCGATGGCCCGCCGGCTGATCGCCAGCCCCAGCCCGAACCCGCCGGTGTTGCGGTCACGGCTGCGGTCCAGGCGGTAGAACGGCTGGAAGATGCGCTCGCGCTCCTCGGCCGGGATGCCAATACCATCGTCCTCCACCGTCAGCAGGCAGGCGCCGCCCTCCTCCAGCCCCAGGCGCAGCAGCAGGCTCTGGTCGCAATAGCGCATGGCGTTGCGCACCAGGTTCTGCACCGCGCGGGCGGTCAGCCGGGGGTCGAGGACAAAACGCGGCAGCTCGCGCTCACAGCGCACCTCCCACTGGATACCACGGCTGTCCAGCTCCTCGGCAAAAGCACCGAGCACGCTGTCGACCAGCTCCAGCAACGACACCTCGACCCGCTCGCGGCCCTGTTCGGCGTTTTCCAGGCGGCTGTAGGACAGCAGCTCCAGCACCAGTTCATCCAGCTCGCGCACATGCCCTACCAGCTCCAGCAGGCGTTTGCGAGCTGCCTGGGGTACCTCGTCGTATAGCAGCACCAGGCCGAAATCCAGGCGCGTGAGCGGTGTGCGCAGTTCATGGGACACCGCATTGAGCAGCTCGCGCTGCTGGTTGACATGGCGCTCCAGGTCGCCGGCCATGGTGTCGAACACCCCGGCCAGCTCGCCGATGTTCGAGCGCGGTGAAATCTGCGTGCGCTCGCCCATGTTGCCCTGGCCCAGGCGCCGCGCGGTCTCCTTCAGGCGCTCAAGGTCGCGCCAGTGCGGCCACACCCACAGCAGCAGGCAGCCGAGCATGGCCGCGCCGATCAAAACCGTCACGCCCCACGACAGCAGGTTGATGTCCAGTGGGTCGGGCGGTGAATGCAGGCGCACCAGCAAACCATCGCCCAGCGGCGCCAGCACGGTTTCGTAGTAGCCCCAATCAGCGATGCGCACCACGTACAGGCCATGTTCCAGGCGCGCACGCTCCTCTGGCTGCAAATCGGCATCGGCCATGGGTAGCAGCCGCACCTCAAGGGGCGCGAAGGTTGCTGCCAGCTCCTGCTCCACTGCGGGCCACTGCTCTTTGGGGGCCTGGCGGAACTGGCGCACGATCAGCGACTGCACGCCCTTGGCCTGGCCGAGGTTGTAGTTCATGAAGCGCTCGTGAAACGCCCCGACAATGGCGTCGGGGATCAACAGCAAGGCCCCGGCATAGGCGACGATGATCACTAGGTAAAGGCGTACCAGGATCTTCAGCATGGCCGCTCAGAACTCCCACTCGACACGGCTGAACAAGTAGCCCTTGCCCCACACGGTCTTGATCTTGCGCGCTTCGCCGGCGTGGTCGTCGAACTTGCGCCGCAGCTTGGAGATGGCCACGTCCACCGAACG
The DNA here is from genome assembly GCF_044900265.1 of Pseudomonas sp. NPDC089406. Taxonomy (NCBI): domain Bacteria; kingdom Pseudomonadati; phylum Pseudomonadota; class Gammaproteobacteria; order Pseudomonadales; family Pseudomonadaceae; genus Pseudomonas; species Pseudomonas sp. NPDC089406. The sequence continues at coordinate 25,612 of NZ_JBJDNC010000058.1, forward strand.
GTCGGTGCCGTTGAACTCGATGCCGCGCAACTGCTGCAGGATGCGGTCGCGGCTCAGCACTTCGCCGGCATTGCGCGCCAGCACCACCAGCAGATTGTACTCGCCACTGGACAGCTCCACCTCCTCGCCACGCCAGCTGACCACCCGCTCGGCCAGGTCGATGCGCAGCCCGCCCACCTGGATCAACGCGGTGTCCAGGCGCGGCTCGTTGATGCTGCTCCGGCGCAGCAAGGTGCGCACCCGGGCCAGCAGCACCCGCGGCTCGCAGGGTTTGGTCACGTAGTCGTCGGCGCCCATCTCCAGCCCCAGCACCTGGTCGTGGCTGTCGTCACGGGCGGTGAGCATGATGATCGGCAGGCTCTGCGAGGCCTGGCGCAGCAGGCGGCAGACCTGCAGGCCGTCGAGCCCGGGCAGCATCAGGTCGAGGATCACCAGGTCCGGCTTGTCCTGGCGAAAGGCGTCCAGCACATGGTCGCCACGGGCGATCACCCGAACGTGGAAGCCATTGCGTTGCAGGTAGCTGGCGATCAGTTCGGACAGCGCGCTGTCGTCTTCGACCAGAAGGATATTGGGCATAGGGGCAACACAAAGGGTTGATGGGAGGCCATGCCCCGCGATGGGGCTGGCACAGGGTTGAAAGGATATAGAATCCTGCAAGCCCGAAGGATTGCCCTTAACACTTTTTCACACACATCCTACAGCTGCTAACAGCCCGCAAGGGCCCGCCTGCCGTAGCATACGCCCGGTCATCATCGGAAGATCCGCATGCCTTTCACACTCCCCCCTCACCTGCGCCGTGTGGCGCTGGTGGCGTTGATCACCCTGCCCCTGGCCGCCTGCGACGATGGCGCCGAGCAGGCAGAACAACAACCCCCGGCCCAGGTGCGGGTAGAAAACCTGCAACTGCAACCGCTGGCCATCAGCACCGAGCTCAGCGGCCGCCTGCTCGCCCCGCGCACCGCCGAGGTACGCGCACGAGTGGCTGGCGTGGTGCTCAAGCGGGTGTACCGCGAAGGCAGCGACGTCAAGCAAGGCGATGTGCTGTTTGTGATCGACCCGGCGCCGTTCAAGGCCGACCTCGACAGCGCCCGCGCCAGCCTGGCCAAGGCCCAGGCCACCCTGTACCAGGCGCGCCTGCAAGAGCAGCGCTACCGCGAGCTGGTGGACGACAAAGCCGTCAGCCGCCAGGAATACGACAACGCCCGGGCCGCGTTCCTTCAGGCCGACGCGGCCGTGGCCGAGGCCAAGGCCGCGCTGGAACGCGCCCGCCTGAACCTCGGCTACGCCACCGTCACCGCCCCGATTGCCGGGCGCATCGGCCGCGCGCTGGTGACCGAAGGCGCGCTGGTGGGCCAGAACGAGACCACGCCGCTGGCAACCATCCAGCAGTTGAACCCGATCCACGCCGACGTCACTCAATCGACCCGCGAGCTCAACGCCCTGCGCCGGGCCATCCGTGCCGGCGAATTGCAACAGGCCGGCGATGGCCAGTTGCAGGCCACCCTGGTGCAGGACGACGGCAGCGCCTACCCGCTGCCCGGCAAGCTGCTGTTCTCGGACATCAGCGTCGACCCGAGCACCAACCAGATCACCCTGCGCAGCGAGTTCCCCAACCCCGACCTCGACCTGCTGCCCGGCAGCTACGTGCGCGTGCGCCTGGCCCAGGCCGTGCAGCCCAAGGGCCTGAGCGTGCCGCAGCGGGCCATCCTGCGCGACAGTGCCGGGGTGCCCAAGGTATTGGTGGTCGACGCCCAGCAGCGGGTGGCCGAGCGCCAGGTCCAGTTGGGCAGTGCCCAGGGCGACCGCTGGGTGGTCAGCGAGGGCCTGGCCGCCGGTGAGCGGGTGGTGGTCGAGGGCCTGCAGCACGTCAAGGCCGGCGACCCGGTGCAGGTCGACGAACAACCGGGCGCTTCGGTCGCCCGCCACGGCCAGTGAGGGCCTGATACATGCCGCAATTTTTCATCGAGCGCCCGGTGTTCGCCTGGGTGGTCGCGTTGTTCATCCTGCTGCTCGGCGGGCTGGCGATCCCGCAGTTGCCGGTGGCCCAGTACCCCGACGTGGCGCCGCCCCAGGTGGAAATCTACGCCGTGTACCCGGGCGCCTCGGCGGCGACCCTGGACGAAAGCGTGGTGAGCATCATCGAGCAGGAGCTCAACGGCGCCGACAACCTGTTGTACTTCGAGTCGCAGAGCAGCCTGGGCAGCGCCACCATCACCGCCAGCTTCCAGCCGGGCACCAATCCTGACCTGGCCCAGGTCGATGTGCAGAACCGCCTGAAAGTGGTCGAGTCGCGCCTGCCGCGTGCGGTCACCCAACAGGGTTTGCAGGTGGAGAAGGTGTCCACCGGCTTTCTGCTGCTGGCCACCCTCACCTCCGAGGATGGCCGCCTGGACGAAATCGCCCTGTCCGATATCCTCGCGCGTAACGTGATGAACGAGATACGCCGGGTCAAGGGCGTGGGCAAGGCCCAGCTGTATGGTTCGGAGCGGGCCATGCGCATCTGGATCGACCCGGCCAAACTTGTCGGTTTCAACCTGACCCCCAACGATGTGGCCGTGGCGATTGCCGCGCAGAACGCCCAGGTGGCGCCTGGCAGCATCGGCGACCTGCCGGCCCGGCCCACCCAGGAGATCACCGCCAACGTGGTGGTCAAGGGCCAGCTGAGCACCCATGAAGAGTTCGCCGCCATCGTGCTGCGGGCCAATGCCGATGGCTCCAGCGTGACCGTCGGCGATGTGGCGCGGGTCGAAGTCGGCGCCCAGGACTACCAGTACGGCACCCGCCTCAACGGCAAGGCCACCAGCGCCTTCAGCGTCAAGCTGTCGCCTGGGGCCAACGCCATGGAAACCGCAGCCCTGGTCAAGGCCAAGCTCAACGAACTGTCGCACTACTTCCCCGAAGGCGTGCGCATCGACATCCCCTACGACACCTCGCCGTTCGTCAAGGTGTCGATCCAGCAGGTGATCAACACCCTGATCGAAGCCATGGTGCTGGTGTTTGCAGTGATGTTCCTGTTCCTGCAGAACCTGCGCTACACCCTGATCCCCACGCTGGTGGTGCCAGTGGCGCTGATGGGCACCCTGGCGGTGATGAGTGCGCTGGGCTTTTCGGTCAACGTGCTGACCCTGTTCGGCATGGTGCTGGCCATCGGCATCCTGGTGGACGATGCCATCGTGGTGGTGGAGAACGTCGAGCGGATCATGGCCGAAGAGGGCCTGCCACCCAAAGAGGCCACGCGCAAGGCCATGGGCCAGATCAGCGGGGCGATCATCGGCATTACCCTGGTGCTGGTGGCGGTGTTCCTGCCGATGGCCTTCATGAAGGGCTCGGTGGGCGTCATCTACCAGCAGTTCTCGGTATCGATGGCGGTGTCGATCCTGTTCTCGGCGTTCCTCGCGCTGAGCCTGACCCCGGCCTTGTGCGCCACCCTGCTCAAGCCGCTGGCCAAGGGCGAGCAGCACGGGCGCAAAGGCTTGTTTGGCGCGTTCAACCGCGGTTTCGAGCGCATGAGCGACGGCTACCAGCGCTGGGTCGGCCATGCCCTGGCCCGCAGCGGCCGCTACCTGCTGCTGTACGCGGCGCTGCTGGGGGTGCTGGGTTATGGTTTCAGCCAGTTGCCCACGGCGTTTCTGCCCACCGAGGACCAGGGCTATACCATCACCGATATCCAGCTGCCGCCGGGCGCCAGCCAGGCGCGCACCATCGAGGTGGCGCGGCAGATCGAGGCGCATAACCGTGATGAGGCAAGCGTTGCCAACACCACGTTGATCCTGGGCTTCAGCTTCTCCGGCAGCGGGCAGAACGCCGCCCTGGCGTTCACCACGCTGAAAGACTGGGCCGAGCGCGGCGCCGACGACAGCGCCCAGGCCATCGCCGACCGCGCCAACCTGGCCTTCAGCGGGCTCAAGGACGCCATCGCCTTTGCCGTGTTGCCACCCCCAGTGGACGGTTTGGGCGAGTCCACGGGCTTTGAGTTCCGCCTGCAGGACCGTGGCGGCATGGGCTACAGCGAACTGATGCAGGCCCGCGACCAGTTGCTTGAGCAGGCGCGCAACAGCAAGGTGCTGGTCAACGTGCGCGAAGCCTCGCTGGCCGAAAGCCCGCAGGTGGTGCTGGAGGTCGACCGCCGCCAGGCCAATGCGCTGGGTGTGTCGTTCGCCGACATTGGCGCGGTGCTGGATACGGCGGTTGGCTCGAACTACGTCAACGACTTCCCCAACCAGGGCCGCATGCAGCGGGTGGTGGTGCAGGCCGAGGGCGAGCGACGCAGCCAGGTCGAAGACCTGTTGAAGATCCACGTGCGCAACGCCAGCGGCAAGATGGTACCGCTGGGCGCCTTCGTCAGCGCCCAGTGGCAGTCGGGCCCGGTGCAACTGACCCGCTACAACGGCTACCCGGCGGTGTCGATCTCCGGCGAGCCGGCGGCGGGCTACAGCTCGGGCGAGGCGATGGCCGAGGTCGAGCGCCTGGTGGCGCAGTTGCCAGGCGGTGCGGGCCTTGAATGGACCGGGTTGTCGCTGCAGGAGCGCCTGTCCGGCAGCCAGGCGCCGCTGTTGATGGCGCTATCGCTGCTGGTGGTGTTCCTGTGCCTGGCGGCGCTGTACGAAAGCTGGTCGATCCCCACTGCGGTGCTGCTGGTGGTGCCGCTGGGGGTGCTGGGCGCGGTGCTGGCGGTGACCCTGCGCGGGCTGCCCAACGATGTGTTCTTCAAGGTCGGCCTGATCACCCTGATCGGCCTGGCGGCGAAGAACGCCATCCTGATCATCGAGTTCGCCAAGGCGCTGGTCGATGACGGCATGGACGCCACTGCAGCGGCCATCCAGGCCGCGCGCCTGCGCCTGCGGCCGATCGTCATGACTTCGCTGGCGTTCATTCTCGGCGTGGTACCGCTGGCCATCGCCAGCGGCGCCAGCTCGGCCAGCCAGCAGGCCATTGGCACCGGGGTGATCGGCGGCATGCTCAGCGCGACCATTGCCGTGGTGTTCGTGCCGGTGTTCTTCGTGGTGGTGATGAAGCTGGCCGGGCGGCGCCAGAGGCAACAAGCCGAGAACCTGGCCAGCGATAGCTGACTGGACAGCGGCGTCGTTGAATGAGAGGGTTCCCGGCATTGACTGCCCGGAACCCTTTTTCATGCCCGCCACCCTGCCCCCCTGCTCCATCCTCATCCTCGCTGGCGGGCGCGGCATGCGCATGGGCGGGCGCGACAAGGGCCTGGTGCCCTGGCGCGGCGAGCCGCTGGTGGCCCATGTGCTGCGGGCGGTGCGCGGGTTGTCGGACGATGTGGTGATTTCCTGCAATCGCAACCTTGAGGCGTATGGCGCCTATGCCGACCAGTTGGTGAGCGATGCCGAGGCGGACTACCCGGGGCCGCTGGCCGGGGTTATTGCCGGGCTGAAAGTGGCGCGGCATGACTGGGTGGTGATGCTGGCCTGCGATGCGCCGTTGGTGGACCAGGCGCTGGTCGAGGGGTTGCTGGCGTTGGCCTGTGAGCATGACAGTGCGGCGATGGTACGCCAGGGGGGGTATTGGCAGCCGATGTTCAGCGTTGTGCCGCGGCGGGCCTTGCCTTTGCTGGAGCAGGCCTGGGGCCAGGGGGAGCGGAGTTTGCAGAAAGCCTTGTTGGCGGGGGCGGTGCAGGGGTTGGAATGTGCTGAGGGGGATTTGCGGTTGGGGAATTTCAATAGTCCGGAGTGGCTTGGGGGGTGAGGGTTCGGGTTCGGGGCTTATGGTGATTGCTTCGGAAGATGTATGCGCATTCATTGACGATAGCGGCTTTTCGTCACCTTTCCGCCCTTACGGCGGCCTACTTTGGTCTTGGCCAAAGTAGGCAAAGCCGCCTGCTCCCATCATCCGGCCCCC
>NZ_JBJDNC010000059.1:0-31098 GCF_044900265.1 Pseudomonas sp. NPDC089406
TGTTGTTTGTTCGGGCCCTATCGCCGGCAAGCCGGCTCCTACAGGGGTACGCGTTATCCAAATTAACGCGTACCCCTGTAGGAGCCGGCTTGCCGGCGATTGCGGTTCTGAGGTCATCACGGGGTACGGCCCCCGGCGAATTTGGTAACCACGGTTGTCACGGACCGCGTTACTACCCGATGCCTGATATCATCGAGCACATTTGTGTGACAGCTTCATGGCAAAAGGAACGCTTACGTGAAACACATGCTCGGCCACCCCCGTGCCCGACTGCTCGCCCTGTGCACCCTGGTGCTGGCCATCCCCCTGGGCGCACGCGCCCTGCTGGGTTGGTCAGCGCCGCTCGGCTACCTCTCGGACCTTGGCGTCGGCAGCTTGCTGGTAGTGCTGTTGCAACGCCGTGCCTGGTGGCTGGCACTGCCGCTGCTGCTCTTCTGGGGCGGGCTGTGGATGGCTTCGGCGGAGCTGGTGAGCGCGGTGGGCCGCCTGCCCAACCCGTCCGACCTGCACTACCTGCTCGACCCGCAATTCATGGAAAACTCGACCGGTGGCGCCCTCTCCCACCCGTGGTTGCCAGGCTTGCTGGCCGCAGGCCTGGCAGTCTGGCTCGCCAGTTGCTGGTTCAGTCGCGGCCAACGCCGGGCCGGGCTACCGGGCAAGGCCTGGGCCTTGCCGCTGGTGCTGCTGGCGGCCCACTGGGGCAGCCAGCAGTTGGTGCCGTCTGACGCCGACCAGTGGCGCCAATACAATTTGCCGCATCAACTGCTCAGCGCTGCCAGTGGCGAACTGCAGCACCGCGCTCAGGTGCTGGTCAGCGGCGAAACCACGATCACGCCATTGCCGACTGCCGGCCTGACCCAGGCCGACCTCGCCGGCCAGCGCCTGCTCAAGGGCGCCGGCAACGCCCGCAACCTGCTGCTGATCACCGTAGAAGGCATCCCCGGGGCCTATATCCGCGCCAACCGCCAGGCCCTGGGCAGCCGCTTTGACCAAGAGCTCATGCCGCGCCTCAGCCAGTGGGCCGAGCGCGGCATGAACACCCCCGACTACGTGCTGCACACCCACCAGACCATCCGCGGCCTGTACGCCATGCTCTGCGGCGACTACGACAAGCTGGCCAACGGCACCCCCAAAGGCGTCGAGCTGCTCACCCAAGACGTACGCAACCAGGCCTGCCTGCCGGCGCAAATGCGCCAGGCCGGGTTCACCACCCACTACCTGCAGGGCGCCGGGCTGCGCTTCATGGCCAAGGACCGCATCATGCCGCATATCGGCTTCGAGTCGGTGCACGGCCTGGAATGGTTCAACAATGCAAACTATCTGGAATTCCCCTGGGGCAAGGACGACCGGGCCTTCTTCGAGGGTGCGCTGGGGTACGTGGGCGAGTTGCGCAAGCAAAAACAGCCGTGGATGCTGACCCTGCTGACCGTAGGCACCCACCAGCCCTACTCGGCCCCTGACGACTACCTGCAACGCTACGACACCGCTAAGCAGGCGGCGGTCGCCTACCTGGACGACGCCCTGAGCGATTTTCTCGACAACCTCGAACGCCAGGGCGTGCTCAAGGACACCCTGGTGGTGGTGACCTCGGATGAATCCCACGGCATCGACGGCGTACGTCTGGCCTCGTCCTGGGGCTTCAACCTGACCCTGGCCCCCGACCAGGCGCAATTGCCAACCCTCAAGCGCGGCACCTACGGCCACGTCGACCTGGCCACCTCGCTGCTCGATTACTTCGCCTTGCCAATTCCCGCCGCACTGGGCGGGCGCTCGCTGTACCGCGACTACGACAGCGGCCGCGAGATGATTTCGTTCACCAACGGCGTGCTGCGCTACCACGACGGCCAGGGCACCTTCAGCGAATGTGATTTCCAGCAACGTTGCCGGCGCTACGCCAGCGAGGGCTTCATCGCCGATCAGGCGCGCTACCTGGGGCGCGGCGACAGTAGCCTCGGCCCGCAGCTGAACCTGCTGGCCAGCACCCTGGACCAATCGCTGCTGCAAACCCCGCTCAACCTGCGCTACCAGTTCGGCGGACCATCGCCAATCGCCCTGCACGAGCGCATCCGCGACGACTGGGCCGACAACCTGATCGGCGCCCAGTACCTGGAAATGCCCGAAGGCTCGCGCACCCGGGTACGGGTCAAGGTGCGTGCCCTCGACCCGCAACACGAGGCCTATATCCGCCTCAAGGCCAAGCAGTTCGAGCAGGACGTGCAACTGGGCCTGCCCGACGAAGTACTGGTAACCGCTGACCAGCCCATGGAAATGGAATTCGACTTCGACAACCCCACCGAGCGCAAGGCATTCTCCTTCCACCTGCTGGGCTATGGCGGTGGCGAGGTGGAAGTCAGCGACTTCAGCGTAATCACCGCGCTGCCGGGCGAGGAAGAAGTCAACGAAGAGCACCCCATCGCCCATTCCGGCTGAAGCCATAAGCGCTGCCGGCTCGTGCAGGGGCCGGCAGCGCTGCACCCATCACCGCCCCCCCGAACAGGCAAGCAACGCGCCGCGGATGTGCTTTGCTTACAGCAAGCCCGTAACGGAGCACGCCCGATGAAGATCGTGATCACCAGCATTCTCGTCGACGACCAGGCCAAGGCCCAGGCCTTCTACCACCATGTGCTGGGCTTTCAGCCCAAGCATGACATCGCCATGGGCAAGCACCGCTGGCTGACCTTCACCTCCCCCAACGACCCCAACGGCATGGAACTGCTGCTCGAGCCCGACGCCCACCCTGCCTCAAAAACCTACAAGGCCGCACTCAAGGCAGATGGCATTCCCGCCACCTCGTTCGGCGTGCGCGACATACAGGCCGAATACACCCGGCTGTGCGCCGCAGGCGTGCAGTTCACCCAGCCCCCCACCAACATGGGGCCGGTGACCGTGGCGGTCTTCGACGATACCTGCGGCAACCTCATCCAGATTGCCCAGCGCCATTGAACAGCGCGCCCCACCCTGCAGACAGCCCGGCGCACCTGGGCTACATTGCCGACTTCCCCCAGCGCAGCCATAACAAGGAAAACCCATGCGCTACGAATTCAGTGAAGTCCTCAACGACCTGATCGACTACTTTCTGCTCGGCGACATTCAACTGCTGTACACCTTCAAACAGGAAAACGACCTGCCCGACGACCTCGCCCGCGCGTTCACCACAGGCGACAGTGGCGACCAGGCGGTGCACGAAGGCGTGGTGCTGCCGCTGGCCGGCATCGACAACCTGCCCTACCGCATCCTGTTCACCCTCGACGGCCGCACGCCGGCGCTGCTCGAGCCTGGCAGCCGGCTCAAGCACCGCCGCGACGGTTACCGGCTGCGGGTCGAGAACCGCGCACTGATGCTGTTCACCTGGCGCATCCTGCAGCACTTCACCAACAAGACCCTGGGCGACCTGATGGCCCGCTATCAGGAGCCCGGGCGGCCGATCATCGAGTTGGACAATGGCTGGTACGAGGTGGAGGTGCTGGCCGGGGCGCTGGTGCGTGACGGGTTGTACGAGCCGGCGTTCGAATTCGTGCTGAAGAAGACCTGGCAGCAGCAAGGGGCGCAGGTAGACCTGGGATACCGGTATACGTTGCGCGGTTACTTCGACTGACGCCTGTCGCGGGCAGGCCCTCTGCCACGGGCCTCCCGCAATGCGTTTACCGGCTCAGGCGATGTCGCGGTCCTTGGTTTCGGGCAGGAAGAAGATCCCCAGGACGGCAGTCATCACCGCGATCACGATCGGGTACCACAGCCCGTAGTAGATATCCCCGGTAGCCGCCACCATGGCGAACGCCACAGTGGGCAGGAAGCCGCCGAACCAGCCGTTGCCGATGTGGTACGGCAGCGACATGGAGGTGTAGCGGATGCGCGCCGGGAACAGCTCCACCAGCCAGGCAGCGATCGGGCCATAGACCATGGTCACGTAGAGCACCAGGATCGTCAGCAGCAGCAACACCATCGGGTAGTGGATCTTCGCAGGGTCAGCCTTTTCCGGGTACCCCGCTTCTTTCAGTGCCGTGCCCAGGGTGGCGGTGAAGGCATCGTTCTGCGCCTTGAAGTCCGCCGCGGCCAGGCTGCTGCCGTCGAAGCTTTGCAGCACCCGCTCGCCGATGCGTACCTGGGCCACGCTGCCGGGCTCGGCGGCCTGGTTCTCGTAAGGGATGGCGCGCTTGGCCAGCAGGCTCTTGGCGATGTCGCAGGAGCTGGTGAAACGCGCCTTGCCCACCGGGTCGAACTGGAACGCGCACTGCCCGGGGTCGGCCACCACCACCACCGGGTTTTGCTCCTGGGCAACGAACACGTCAGGGTTACCGTACTCGGTCAGCCCCTTGAAGATCGGGAAGTAGGTCAGCGCGGCGAGGATGCAGCCGGCCATGATGATCGGCTTGCGGCCGATGCGGTCGGACAGGCTGCCGAACAGGATGAAGAACGGCGTGCCGATGATCAGCGACCCGGCAATCAGCAGGTTGGCGGTTTGCGGGTCGATCTTGAGCATCTGCAGCAGGAAGAACAGCGCATAGAACTGCCCGGTGTACCACACCACCGCCTGGCCGGCGGTGCCGCCGAGCAGCGACATGATCACCACCTTGAGGTTGTCCCAGCGGGCGAACGACTCGGTCAGCGGCGCCTTGGACGCCTTACCCTCGGCCTTCATCTTCATGAATACCGGCGACTCGTTGAGTTGCATGCGGATATACACCGAAATGGCCAGCAGCAAAATCGACAGCAGGAACGGTATGCGCCAGCCCCAGGCCTCGAAGGCCTCGGTGCCCATGGCGGTACGGCAGGCCAGGATCACCAGCAGCGACAGGAACAGGCCCAGGGTGGCGGTGGTCTGGATCCACGCCGTGAAAAACCCGCGCCGCCCCTTGGGCGCATGCTCGGCCACGTAGGTGGCAGCACCACCGTACTCCCCGCCCAGGGCCAGCCCCTGCAGCAGGCGCAAGGTGATGAGAATGACCGGCGCCGCCACGCCGATGGCGGCGTAGCTGGGCAGCATACCCACCACGGCGGTGGACAGGCCCATGATCACGATGGTGATGAGGAAGGTGTACTTGCGCCCGATCATGTCACCCAGGCGGCCGAACACGATGGCGCCGAACGGCCGCACGGCAAAGCCTGCGGCAAACGCCAGCAAGGCGAAGATGAAGGCAGTGGTTTCATTGACCCCGGCGAAGAAGTGCTTGGCGATGATCGCCGCCAACGAGCCGTAGAGGTAGAAGTCGTACCATTCGAACACGGTCCCCAGCGAGGAGGCGAAAATGACCTTGCGCTCCTCCTTGGTGATGCCACGTTGGGGCGCGCTACTGCCCGTGGATGCGCTGCTGTCGAGGACCGCCATGGGTCGCCTCCGTCATGATGATGGACCGGAGTGCCCCAAGCGAATCCATATGCACGCACCCAGCCCGAGGGCTTTCAGGTTGCGGCGAAGCACGACGAGGCCAGGCCTCGGATCGCGGCAAGGTAACAAAAAGCATAATCGGCTTTGCCGGGATAGCCAGTGGCCGCGGGGCCTTGCGCTGACCGCCTGTAGGAGCCGGCTTGCCGGCGATGAGGCCGGGCCTGTGATCCCTGTATCAGGGCCACTGGCCCTATCGCCGGCAAGCCGGCTCCTACAGGGCCCCTGCCAAGCCGGGAAACACGCCAGTGCTTGCACGACCGGCAGCGCCCGGCGCTGCATTCAGGCCAGCGGCGGCCCCTTGAGCTCGACCCGGTTGCCGTCAGGGTCCAGGCAGTACACCGACAGCCCTTCACCGTCGGCACCATAGCGTTGCTCGGCAGGTTCCACCTGCACCCCGGCAGCTTGCAGGTAAGCGCGCAAGGCGGGCTCGTCGAACGGCTCGATTCGCAGGCACAGGTGGTCGAGGTTGTGGCCCTCGCGGCCAGGTGCGGCGCCACCCTGGCGTCCCAGCGGGCCATCTATCGCCACCAGGTCGATAAGGCTGCTGCCGGCAGCAAGGTGCAGCATGCCCAAATCTTCACGGCGGCGGCGCACGGCACACCCAAGCAACTGCTCATAGAACACCAGGCTGCGCTGCAGATTCGCGACACGCAGCACCACATGGTCGATATGCAGGACGTGAAAGGCAGGCGACATCGATCAACTCCTGGCTGCAGGCGGTAACAAGACCATAGCAGCCCCGCGCGAGAGGTACTCCATTAATGCCCATGAGCCTGGGTTTACCGATCAGATGGCCGCTTTCACCAGGAGCTTTGCCATGCAGCCCACCGATACCGCCTTTCACCAATCCACTATCGTCACCTTGCTGCCTGCTTGGGCCCGGCAACTGCCGGCCAGCCATATCGGCGCGCTGTTCAGCGCGCTGCGGGCTGACTACCTCGATGAACAAGGCAAGCCTTTTTCCTGGTATGCCAGCGCCGAGGCCAGCGACCAGAGCGCATTGCGTCAAGCCCTGACCCGGCGCGAACAGAGCCGCAAAGCCAGCGGCGAAGCACTTGCCGGCTTGCAAGGTATCACTGCCTTTTGCCAGCCACTGCTGGCTGACGCGCTGAATATCGGGCAGCCCGTCACCCAGGCGCAGTATGTCTTCCAACCTTGGAAGCTGGTGGCGGACCCCGACCTGGTCGGTTTGCCATCGACAGGCGTGATACCGGCCGATATCAAGCCCTCCAAACCCCAAGCCGACGGCCCACCGCAACGCCACAGTCTGCTGGCGGCGGCGCTGGGCAACTTCGTCGCCGGCTTCGCGGCCGGGCCGTTGAGCACCCTGCAAAACAGCACGACGGACACCACCGCCTTGAGCGGCCTGGCTCTGCCGACCTTCATCGAAACATGCCGGTCGCTGGACCTGGGCAAACGTTACCAGCAGCACCTGGAGGCGGTGTTCGAAGGCCCGGAGCAGGCCATGGTCGAGCGTGCCTGCATCCGCGCCAGCCGCGACGAACTGCTGGTGCAGGCCCATACCGCACGCATGCAGGCGCTGTTGAGCAAGGCTGGCCATGCCATGTTGCTGCAACTGTGTGCCGATGACCCCGCACCCAGCTATGCCGGGCGCCGGGTTTCGGTGAGGTGGTTGGAGCTGTTTGGTACACCGATCCATGAAGTGCTGGTCATCGGCCCGCAAGACGACGCGCAGGTCAACCCCTGCGTGCTGTACATACCAGGCCTGGGCCAGCAAAGCCTCAGGGAATTCCCTTCGGCAAGCGCAATTCACGAGCACCTCGCCACACGGATGCTGCAAACCGACCTGCGCCGGCTGCTCATCGGTTACGCACCCACGCCCCTGCAGCCGGCCCTGGCGCGCCAGTTGCAGGCGGCGCTGTTCGAGCGCCTCGCTGACGGCCGTAACAAGCCCCGGCCCTCACCTGTCCTGCGCCTGGGCACCCGCGAGGTCGGGGCCACGGTCTGGAAGACGCTCTACGCTGACCACCTGCAACGCTTGAAGGCCAATGCCCGGGCTATCGCGGTGCCCACTGCGGATGTCGACGCTGCCGCCTGGCGCGAGCGGCTGGAGCACTGGCTGGAGATCGGGCTGGATGTGCTGAATGTGGCGGCATTGGCAGTGCCCGGGCTGAATGTGCCGATGTTGGCGATATTCGGTGCGCAGATCATGGGCGAAGTGTTCCACGGCATCGAAAGCTGGGAGCATGGCGAAAACGCCGAGGCCTTGGCCCATGTCGAGTCGTTGCTGGTCAACGCCCTGACCATCGGCGCCTTCGCCGGTGCGACGAAAGCCCTCAAGGCCAGTGGCTTCGTGGACGCGATGCAAGAGATCCTGATCGAGGGCAAGCGCCGCTTGTGGCGGCCTTCGCTCAAAGGCTATGCGGTCGAAACGCTGCCTGATGGCCTGGGCAAGCCTGATGCCCAAGGCCTGCGGTACCAGGGTGATGAGCGTTACATCAACATGAACGGCCAGCACTACAAGGTGATGCCCGACGAGCAAGGGCGCTGGTGCGTACAGCACCCTGCCGACCCCCAGGCCTACCGCCCTCGACTGCACCACGATGGCCAGGGCGCCTGGCGCATGGAGCATGATTCACCCCTGACATGGGCCAAGACAGAGCTTCTGCGCCGGGTCGGCCACCACGCCGACGGCCTGAGCGACACGCAGTTACGCACAATCGCCAAGCTGGTCGACCTCTCACCCGGCGCGCTGCTGCGCAGCCGGGTCATCAATGAACCCTCCCCGTCACTGCTGATCGACGCCATGGTCAGGGTGCGTTGCGACATCGACACCCTCGGCATCGTCAGCGCCGTCCGGGAAGGCAAGCCATTGAGTGCCCATTACAACTTTGCGCCCCCAGAGTTACCGAACCTGCCCGGCTGGCCGAAGGATGTCCGGGTGAAGGTCTACAAGGGGCCGGAACCTTGGGGCGAATCGGTAACCTATGCCAACCAGGCAGAGGGGCCAGGACTGGACCTGGAGCTTACCCGCACCCAATTGCAGAACGGCGACCTCGCACGCACCGTGGTCAGCCAACTGGACGAGCCGTCACTGCTCAGCCTGCTCGGTGACCAGACACCAGCCAGCGAACGCGCACAGCGCCTGCAATCACTGCTGGCAGACCGCCTGCAGGGCAAGCGGGAGGAAATATTCAACCGGCTGTACGAGCGGGCCCAACCCACGCCAAGCGTGCCGGCCAAGCGCATCGGCGAGCAATTCCCCGGGCTGCCGATACGGGTGCTGGAAGAAATCGCCAGCCACGCCAACGCCAACGACCGCGTGCAACTGAGCACCCCTGGGGCCAAATTGCCGCTACGGGTTGCAGAAGAAGCACGACGCTGCCAGGCACGGGTGCGCCTGGACAGGGCACTGATGGGGCTGTACCGCCCCGAACTCTCCAACCAGGACAGCCAAAAGCTGATCCAGCAGCTCACCCGCTTGCGCCCCGAGTTGCAAGGCGACACACCTGGGTGCCTGCAAGCCTTACTTGCCGATCGCCCGTTGGCCCGTCGTCTGCTGGGCCAGCAGCCGATACGGCCAGGCTGGCGCTCGCCGCTGCGCATCAGCGATGGGCGCATTGGCTACCCGCTCAGTGGGCGCGGGTCAGCGCCTGAGAATATCAACGCCCGCTTGCGCGCGCTGTTTCCTGCGATGGACAACGGGCAGATCAATGCCTTGCGTAACGAACTGCGCAGGCTGCCTGGCACACTTGCCGAACGGATCTTCTTCCTGGGGGACCAATGGCTTCGCCTCGACAATGAACTGAATGAATGGGTGCAGGCGGCGCCGGCAGAGCAGCGACAGAGCCGTGAGGCTTTTGCCGCAGCCGTTCGCGGCGCCTGGCGCAGGGAGAGCGGTGACACCCTGACGCTGAGCAACATGCAGTTGCAGACCGTACCTGCCCTGCCCTCACGGATGGACCACATCACCACAATCATCCTGGAGAACGCTGGCGTAGAGCAGGTAGAACCCGCTTTCCTGCATAGTTTCCCCAACCTGCGAACCTTGCGCTGTATCCAGAATGTCGCCCTGGACGCCCGGTCGCTGTTCGAGAGCCTGCGCAATGCAAGCCGCCTGGAAACTCTGGACCTCAACAGCAACATGCTCAGGTACCTTCCAGGCAATGCCTTGCCAACCCTCTCGGGCCTGCCACGCCTGCGTCAGCTGAGCTTGCGTTACAACAGCCTGCAGTTGAACGTTGCACAGCTGCGCGACCTGACCCAATTGCCGCTGGAGAGCCTGGATCTGCATGCCAACGCGCTGGTCCTGGATGAAACCACCCAGGGTTTTTTCGCCGACATGGTTCATCTGCGCACGCTGGACCTGGGCTTCAACCCGCTGGGCATTGCGCCAGATCTCGGTTTCTTGGCCCGCCTCGAGTCGCTCGACCTGAGCCGCGCAGAACTCATCGCGTGGCCGGACGGGCTGACCACCTTGATGAACCAACGCAACTTCCAGCTGCGCCGGATCAATCTGAGTCAGAACGACATCCAGACCCTGCCTGGTATAGAGGCTATCCTGGCTACCCCTTATGCCGAGGCCTTCAGGGGCAATCGCCGCGACCTGAGCTGGCTGTTCAACTACAACGGGCTGGCAGAAGCTGACGCCTTGCGCCTGCGTGAAAGCGGCCTGGTCGTGTATGAAGACCCGGCAACGTCGCAGTCGGAGCCCGAAGGCGAACCGCTGAGCTGGCGCGCGCAAGGTAGCGCCCAACAGCGGGAACATTGGGATGCCCTGTTCGCCGAACCAGAAAATACCCCTTTGGCGGATATCCTCCAGCGCCTCACCCAGTCCAGCGACGCTCAGCAGGACGCGCAGGGATTGGGCAGGCGGGTATGGCAGTTACTGGACCGGGTCATAGCCGACGACGGGCTGCGCCAACGAATTGTCGAACTGACCCGGGAATATCCAGCCACCTGCGGTGACGCCGGCGCGGATGCCTTCAGTGCCCTGGAGCTGGAAGTGCAGGCTTACGACCTGGGCAGCGACGAGCAGACCAGCGGTTGGGACCTGTTCCTGCACTATCGTCGCCTGTACCGCCGCACCCTGGTCAACGAGGCGGCAGACCGCATCAGCCTGCGCCGGCAGCTGCGTCGTACTGCGTTGGTTGCCAACACATCCGCAGAGGCATTGCCCACCCTGGATGCAGCAGATGACATCAGTGACGAGGACCTGCGCAACTACCCGGTGGACGACATCGAAATTCGCCTGGCGCTGCGCCTGGCACTGAGCGGCGCCAATCGACTGAACTTCCCGGAGCCGAGCCGTGGCATGCTCTACCGCGCAACCGCCATGGTCGATGACAGTATCGAAGACAACGTCGAAGAGGCCGTCGAGCGGCTGGCCGGCAACACGGAGCAAATGCACGACTGGTTGATGGCCGAGCCTGCCTGGATTCTGTACCTGGAGCGCGAACGCCCTGAGGCCTTCGAGGATTTCAACGACCGCTGGGCGAACGGCTTCAATTACCTCATAGGCCTCTACGAACTGGAGGATGGCCCGCTGGGCGACGAAGTCAGCGTGGCCATCGGCAACGCCCTGGGTAGCGCACCATTCGATGAGCAGGGGCAGTTGCGACCAAGGGGTTCTGACATCGACCTGCCTGCAGAGGCCGAGACCGCCTACAACGCCGAACGCCAGCACGCCAAAGCAGTGCTGCTCAAACGCCTGACCAAAGAACAAGCGGCCCCGCCCAGGGACTGACGCCGTTACTGCCCGCGCAGGTCTTCGAAGAAGGCCTGCCGCCCTTCCACCTGGCCCGATGCGCGCGGCAGGCTCGCTGCCTCGCCGTTGGGCCGTTCCACATGCCAGTAGCAGTGCCGGATGGCCCGGGTCACACCGACATAAGCCAGGCGCTGCACCTCTTCTTTTTGCGCCGTGTCGAACGCCTGGGCATCGCCTGGCTTGCCCAGCCCGGCCAGCCGATACACCTGGTTCTTGTAGGGCGAGCTGGTCAGGTACTGGCAGTCGCCGAGCATGAACACCGCATCGGCCTGCAGGCCCTTGGCGCTGTGATAGGTCAGTTGCTTGAGCCTGCGCTGGCTTGGCGGCAAGCTAGAATCAGCTTTAACAACATCCATTAAATACTGCTCTATCAATGACTTATCGAAACTTTTTCGAAACAACATCAAAACCGTTTCGCCCTGCTGGTAATGCTCGATCAGCGTCTGGGCCAACGCCGCCTCATCACGCTCGAACACCCGTACCGGCGCCAACGGCAGCTCGGCCGCACGGCCGCAGGCCTTGGCCTTCTTGCCGGTGATCGCTGGCGTGCCTTTCACCAGATGTTCGGCAGCATCGATGATGTGCTGCTGGCTACGGTAGTTTTCCACCAGCATGACCCGGGTATTGGCCGGCGACGGGAACGCCTTGGTGAACTCCATGAAGAACTTCGGCGAGCTGCCCCGCCAGCCGTAGATCGACTGCCAGTCATCCCCCACGCACATCAGCGAGGAATGCTGCGCGCCACGCCCGGTGTGCAGCGCCGGGCCGCGGCGGCGAATTTCGGAAAGGCTCGCCCGCAGCCAGCTGACGATCTGTGGCGAGACATCCTGGAACTCGTCGATCATCAGATGCGCCAGCGGGCGCAACAGCGGGTCGGGCAACAGTTGCAGGTTTTCCGGGTTGTTCTCGCCGAACAGGGCGAACATGCGGTTGTAGGTCATCACCGGTGGCGACTGGGCCAGCAGCTGCGCCTCGAAGGCCTTCCAGAACAGCGCGAGGGCCTCGAAGAACGGGCCGTCACTGTCACCAGGCGGGAAGCTCATGGCCGCCACGGCGCTGCCCACCTCCAGCCCGAGGTTTTCGATGAAGCTTGCGGCGGTGACAAAGGCATCGAGCAGCGGCGCAGGAGCCAGCTCGCCCTTGACCTTGTACTCAAACCCGGGCCCGGCCACGGCATCGCCTGCCAAGGCAGCAGCAAGACGTTTTGCAGAAGAATAGTTATCTAGCCATATCAATGGCTTATCGCAGAAAGCTTGAAACAACGTACGCTTTACCGCCCACTCTGCCCGCACCGTCAGCTTGGCACCGGGGCGCTGGTACTGGCCACTTTCGCCAGGGTCGAAGCCCAGCACCACCCAAGCGTCAGAGCCTGCCAGCCGCCCCTGTACATGGAAGCGGCTGCCGCGGATCTGCACCGTGTCGCGGCAGGGTTCGATGCCCTTGATCGGCCAAGCACCGGCGGCGTACCACAGGTCCTCGATCACATCGCACAGCTCTTCGTCGCGCTGGGCGGCCAGCTGGGTCACCTGCACGCGTTTCTGCACGTCCGGGTGGTCGGGGTCCAGCGGCTTGAGCAGCAGGGCTTCCTGGCGCAACTCGCCAATCAATGTGGCGAAACGCGGGCTGTCGTTCATCAGGTCGCGGTAGCACAGGTTGAGCTGCTGGCGCTGGGCGTCGTTCAGGCGCAGGTCGAACGGGTTGCTGTCGGCAGCGGCCTCGCCACCGGCCGGCAGCTCATTGCCGAGGGTTTCAAATGCGCGCACCTGGCTGAAGCCCGGCAGGCTGCGCACCAGCGGCAGGATGCGCGAATGGAAGGTGCGCACCAGCTCGCGGCCCTGGGCCGGTGATAAATCGAGCTGCCAAAGGGCGAACACCTGCAGCAGGCGCTGGATGAAGTCTTTGCGCGACTCGCGGGTGAAAGTGACCACCGTCATGGCGTCCAGCTCGTAGCCCAGGTAGTGGCGCAACAGCAGGATGCGCAACACCAGCGACGTGGACTTGCCGGCACCGGCCCCTGCGACCACGCAGGTGGACGGCGTGTCACTGAAGATCAGCTTCCACTGCGCGGCGCTGGGCTGTGCGTCGGCCGGCAGGCGCTGGGCGACGTCAGCCTTGAAGCGCTTTTTCAGCTCTGCCGTGAGCGGCAGGCGCCAGTCGTCGAACAGCTTGTCGTCCTGGCCGGGCACCGCCGCACTGTCAGGGCGCATGTCACGAATCACCAGTACCTGGCGGCCAGCTTCATAGCCGTCCACCCGCCCACGCTCGTAGCCCTCCTGCAGGCCATCGCTATGGCCGTTGCGCAGGCCCGTGGCATGGCCCAGGAACCAACTGTCACGGTGCTGCGCCTGCAAGCGGCTCAGGCCACGCCCCAGCAGGCGCGCAGCAAGGCGGCGCAGCCAGGGCAACTGGGCAGGCGGGGTCAGGTCGGCCGGGGCCTGGGGATGCTCGTGGGGCACGGTCACTCCATTGAAAATTCAAACAGCAGCCATGTTCGCCTCATCTGCCATAAAGTGCCAGCGAATGCTTGTGTATCAGTGCATTAGGCGATGAAGCGCATCCATTACCGCACCAAAAACAATCTACCAAATAGATAATTATAAGCCGATATTTACGCTTTTTTTCGATCTTTAACCACCGCATCATGACCCCATCGCAACCCATTCAGAGGCGCATCATCATGCTGCAACTTCGGCCCTTCGAAAGCCTTGGCCATGCCAACCACGGCTGGCTCGACGCCCACCACCACTTCTCGTTCGCCGAATACTACGACCCGGCGCGCATGCACTGGGGCAACCTGCGGGTGTGGAACGACGACCTGATCGCCGCCGGCAGTGGCTTCCCGCCGCACCCGCACCGCGACATGGAGATCATCACCTACGTTCGCGAGGGCGCCATCACCCACCAGGACAGCCTGGGCAACAAGGGCCGCACCGAAGCGGGCGATGTGCAGGTGATGAGTGCAGGCAGCGGCATCGTGCACAGCGAGTACAACCTGGAGAAGGTCGATACGCGCATCTTCCAGATCTGGATCGTCCCGGAGAAAGTCGGCGATGCGCCGTCCTGGGGCACCCGGCCATTCCCCAAAGGTGAACGTGGCGAGGGCTTCGTGACCCTGGCCAGCGGCCGTGAAGGTGACGAAGACAGCTTGCAGATCCGTACCGATGCACGCCTGGTGGCTGCCACCCTGAAAGCCGGGGAAAGCGCCGAGTACCGCTTCGATACAGGCCGGCGCGGCTACCTCGTGCCGGCCAAGGGCCTGGTCGAGGTCAACGGCCTGCAAGCCAAGGCCCGTGACGGCGTGGCCATCGAGCAGGAAGGCCTGATCAAGGTCACCGCGCTGCAAGACACCGAGATCGTGCTGGTCGATGTGGCTTAGCAGGCTCATCGCGACACAGTGCCTGGCACCGGCTACGCCGGTGTTCGCGGCTAAAGCCGCTCCCACAGGGATCGCATAGCCTTCAAACCTGCGCCGTACTTGTAGGAGCCGGCTTGCCGGCGATGAGGCCGGTTCAGGCACTACAGCCAATTGCGCCCACCCACTCGATTCGGGCAGCGTGGGAGCGGGCTTGCCCCGCGACTGTCATTGCACCGGCAGGAAATTCATCAGCAGCAGGCTCTGCGCATAGTTGAGCCCGATCCGCCGATAACGCTCGTCGAGCATCTGCGCCAGCAGGTCCAGGCGCGCGACGATCTTGCCGAACTCCACGGCAAAGCTCAGGTTGCTGCCCTGCTCGGAAATCTCGTTGGAAAACAGCAGCAGTACGCCATTTGCGTCCTGGCGCTGGCTGAGCATCCAGGTGGCCTTCTCGATATTGCGCGCGGCGTTGTTGATGAACAGCGGGTCGAGGGTATCGGTCATGTAAAACTCGGTGCGCCCGCCATGGGCGGTGACCAGCATGCTGCCAATGGCATAGATGAAAGCCCCCACCCGGTCGCCCTTGAACTCAGGGTCCAGGGCGTAGCTCAAGGCCGCCAGGTCGCGCCGGTCGCCCAGTTGCGCCAAGCTCTGGCGCTGCTCGATGGCGATGCGGATCTGCCGCGCAGCGGTGGTGGCGTCAAGGTAGCCGGAGCGCTGCCACTGGCTGGGGTTGCGCAGGTACAGCTTGTTCATCAGCAGGTACAGGCTTTGCAGGTTGTCGCGCATGGACAGCGTGGCCATGCGGTCGACGCTGGTCTGGAACAGCTCGTCCGGCTTGCCGTTGCGAAACTGCTGGAGCATGTCGCTACCCTGCTGCTGGGTGCAGGCGCCGAGGCACGTCAGGACGCCTGCCAGCAGCAGGCGTGCGGGGTGGGATGCGAGTTGTCTTGCAGCCATCGGCACCGGTACATGTCAGCGGCCCTGCCGGGGATCGGCGCAGCCCAACTCTGCATAGAACACGGAATCGGCAAAAAGTGCGGTGGTCGCGGGCAAACAAGCGAAACGCTTCACGTTTCCAATGCCCCCTTGCCGGCGATGGGCCGAACCTGCAAAGCACAGGTCAAGCCTTGTACCGGGGCCACAGGCCCTATCGCCGGCAAGCCGGCTCCTACAGAGGGGCCGCTTTACATTGCGTGGCGCAGCATCTGCACCAGCTGCGCATGCAGCGCCGGGTCACCGCAGGCCACCACACAACCACCGTTCTGCGCCGAACTGCCATCCCAGGCCGTGATCACACCGCCCGCCCCTTCGATGATCGGCATCAGTGCCTGCACGTCATACGGCTGCAGGCTGGCCTCGACGATCACATCGACAAAGCCCGAGGCCAGCATGCAGTAGGCGTAGCAGTCACCGCCATAACGCATCAGCCGGGCCTTGCCGGCGACTTCATGGAAGGCAGCCTTGCGTGCCTCGGTGTCGAACATGTCCGGCGTGGTGCACATCAGGGTGGCGCTGGCCAGGTCGGTGCAGGCCCGGGTCTTCAGTGGCGTACCACTGCGCCAGGCGCCCTCGGGGGTGCCGACGAAGCGCTCACCGGTGAACGGCTGGTTCATCACGCCGATGCGCGGGCGCTCACCGTCGTTAAGGGCAATCAGCGTGCCCCACAGCGGCAGGCCGGTAATGAACGCGCGGGTACCGTCGATGGGGTCGAGCACCCAGGTCAGCGGGCTGCTGCCCAGCGCAACACCCTGCTCTTCGCCAAGAATGCCGTGCTCGGGGTAACGCGCCTGGATCAACGCGCGCATGGCGTCTTCGGCAGCCTTGTCGGCCACGGTCACCGGGTCGTACAGGCGCCCGCCCTTGTCTTCCACGTCCAGCGCGGCGCGAAAGTACGGCTGGATGGCTGCCGCCGCAGCATCGGCCAGCTCTTCGGCAAAGGCGCGAAATTCGCCAATCTGTTCAGCGCTCAGGGACATGATGCAGGCCTCGTTGCTTGAGAAAAGGCCAGCATCATACCCGACGCGGCGCAGACCGTTGCATTTGCTGCCCGCCTGTCCCAAGCTCTGCCCTTCCCCTGCCACGGACCGCACGATGCCCAGACGCCGCCTACTGCTGATCGCCTTGTCACTACTGATCCTGGTGCCCGGCGTGCTCAGCTACCTGTGGCGTACCCCGCAGCCTGCAGCGCCGGTACTGCCGCCCCACAGCTACGCCAAGGCCCTGCGCCAGGCGCACGATGGCCAGCCCGGCGCGGCGCGGGTGCTGTACCAGCAATTGCAACGCAGCGACCTGGCGCCGATCCGCCGCGCGGCGCTGTATGCCGAACTGCCCAACTACCCTTCGCCCCAGGCCCTCAAGCTGGCCCGCCAGGACCTTGAGCACGACGACCCCATCGTGCGCCGGGCGGCCATCAACAGCATTCAGCGCTTGCTGCCGGCCGCCCAGCGCAGCTTGGCGCTGGGGCCGTTGCTCGAAGACGACGAGCAAAGCGTGCGCTTTGCCGTGGTAGACGCCCTGCTGGGGCTGGACCCGGATGACATCGGCCTGTATTTCGGCCCGCTGCAGGAGGCGCTGGAGCAATACCAGCAAACCCTCGAGCAACAACCCGACGATGCCGCCGCACAAGTGCACCTGGCGCGCCTGTACATGCACGAGCAGGCCTATGCTCAAGCCTCTGCAGCCCTGGAGCGCAGCCTGGCACTGGCCCCCGAAGGGCTGGATGCACTGGCCACCCAGGTGCGCCTGCTGGAGCGCCAGGGCCAGCACGACGCGTCCCGCCAGGTGCTGGCCAAGGCCCTGGCCCTGCGCCCGGACTCGGCGTTTCTGCAATACCAGCTGGGCCTCTGGCTGAGCCGCCACGAGCAACACGAGTACGCCCTGCTGGCGTTGTCCCGCGCGGTGGAGCTGGAGCCGGACAACAGCGACTACCGCTACACCCTGGCCGTCACCCTGCATCGCCTGGAGCAGGTCCAGGCCGCCCAGCAGCAACTGGAGACCCTGCTCAACCGGCAGCCGGCCAACCGCCGGGCGCGGGTGCTGCTGATCCAGTACTGGAAGGAGACCGGCCAATTGCAGAACGTGCAGATACTGCTGGCCGAGCTCGAGCAGCAGAACCCCGATGACCCGGTGCTGCAGCAAGGCCTGTGAAAAGTTGAAGCGAAGTTCAATCGCGCAGCATGTGCTGCACTTGCCGGTTGAGCGTTTCCAGCGAGAACGGCTTGCGCAACAAGGCTGTGCCAGGCTGATCGAGCACCGCCTGCTCGATGGGCTCTCCGGTAAAACCGGTGATGAACAAAATCTTCTGCGCCGGCTCGATCATCCGCAGCGCCCTGGCTACCTGGCTGCCGCTGAAACCACCGGGCAAGCCGATGTCCGTGATCACCAGCTCGAACGGGCCGGCGCTGCGGAACTGCCCCAGCGCGGCATTGGCGTCACTGACATCGTCCACCACATAGCCACGCTCCACCAAAGCCTCTTTCATCAGCCCGCGCAGGTTGACTTCATCGTCCACCAACAGCAGCCGCTCGCCCCTGGCAGGTTTCGGGTCGGGCGTAAGGTCTGCCTGCTCCGGCAGAACCCCTTGGTAGCGGGGGAACATCATCACCACCCGCGCGCCCTGGTCAATGTGCGACTCGATCCACATCTGCCCGCCTGACTGGCTGACGAACCCGTGCACCATCGGCAAGCCAAGCCCGGCGCCCTGCCCCAGGGCCTTGGTGGTGAAAAACGGCTCGAACGCGTGGGCCAGGTCCTCGGCCGACATGCCGTGGCCATCATCCTCCAGCTGGATGGTCACATAATCACCGGCAGGCAAGCCCGGCCGTACCTCGCTGGCGACGCTCATACGCTCGTTCAGCGTACGGATCGACAGCTTGCCGCGCCCCTGGCAAGCCTCCCGGGCGTTCGCGCAAAGTTGCAGCACGGCAGTACGCAGCCGCTCCGGGTCCAGTTGCACCGGCCACGGCGACATGTCGAGTTCCCAGCTCAGCAGCATCTCGCTGCCCAAAGTCTGCTGCATGGCGGGTTGTGCCTCACGCATCAGCCGGTTGACGTCCAGTGCGCTCGGCGAAAGCGGTTGGCTGCGGGCAAACGCCAGCAAGTTGTGGGTAAGGCCAATGGCGCGCTCGGCACATTCGCGAGCCATGGCCACATAGCTCTCCAGGCTCTCGATGCGCCCTTGCAGCAGGCGCCGCTCCAGCAACTCGAGGCTGCTGCCAACACCGCTCAACACGTTGTTCATTTCATGGGCCAGCCCGCCCGCCACCTTGACCACCGAGTCCATGCGGCGGCTTTCACGTACCGCAGCTTCGGCAAGGCGCTGCGCGGCATTGCGGGTTGCGGTGATCTCCCGGCCAACCAGGGTCGGCATGGCCTGACCAGGTATGGTGTGCCAGGAAAACCAGAGGTAGTAGCCATCAGCATGGCGCGCACGGGCCTCGAAGGTGGACGCGACATCGCCGTTCTGCAACGCGGCAAGCGCCAGCACAGCCTCGGTGCGCTCGCCCGGGTGCAGCAGCTCCGGCAACGACACCTCGGGCCGCCGCCCCTCACCCCAGCCCAGCGTGCGCTGCCAGGCAGGGTTGCTCAGGTGCACATGCCGTTCGGCATCGAGCACCACCATCACATCGGGCGACAGTTGCCAGGTGTGCTCGCTGTCGGCCAGGTAAGTGCCCAACTGCGCTTCGAATGACTGGGCGCGTTCCTGCCACTCGCGCAGCGCCTCGGCATTGGCCGAGGCAGCGATCATGGTGTGCAGGAAACCTGCGACCGCCCCCTGGTCGTCGCGAATCGGTGAGTAGTAGCAATTGAACTGTGCCGCTGCCCCGCTCCTCTGGCGCCCTGCAGGTAACGGCACGTCTTCGACCAATGCCCCGCGCCCTTCCAGCGCCTGGAACACGGCCGCCCCCACGCTTTCCCAGGTCTCCCCCCAGAGGTCGTGAAAACTGCACCCTTGGCGGGCAACGACCGGGTAGGAATCATTCAGGATCACGCTCAGTTCCGGCCCCCACACCAGCGCACAGGGGAACGGCGACAGCTGCAACATGTCGACGGCAACACGCAGCGTCGCCGGCCAGTGGGATAGCGGCCCGAGCGCGGTGCGGCTCCAGTCGGTGGCGGCGATACTGGCGCTCAGCGCAGGCACGCTGCCGGGCTCCGGTGCCAGGTGGATCATATTGATCGCACCTGCCAGGTCTCGACTGTCAGTGGCCAATATCTTCATTCCACAGTTGCGGTTGCGCTGCGATGAAATTCTGCATCAATGCCTTGCAGGTGGCGTCGTCATGCACCTGTAGCCGCACACCCCGATCGCGCAGCAGCTTTTCTTCGCCCATGAAGGTCGAGTGCTCGCCGATCACCACATGGCGAATGCCATACAGCAGGATCGCGCCGCTGCACATGGCACAGGGCGACAGGGTGGTATAGAGGGTAGCTTCACGGTACACCCTGGCGGGCCGGCGGCCGGCGTTTTCCAGGGCGTCCATTTCGCCATGCAGGATGGCGCTGGCGTTCTGTACCCGGCGGTTGTGGCCACGCCCGATGATCTTGCCGTCATGCACCAGCACCGAGCCGATCGGTATGCCGCCTTCCTCAAGCCCCAGACGCGCTTCGTCGATGGCGGCCTGCATGAATACGTCGATAGCCTTTTCCATGGGTACGCGTTCCTTGACGAGGCAGGTTTTCGGCAGCCTAGCACATCGCCCGGCGGCCATGGGGCCGGCACAACGTGTGGCCGATAGCAGCGCGGGGCAAGGCCGCCCCCACGCCGCGTGGGAGCGGGCTTGCCCCGCGATTAACTGTGGTGGTGACGCGTGTCAATCGGTGCTCAGCACCCCGCGGCGCACCTGGTCACGCTCGATCGACTCGAACAGTGCCTTGAAGTTGCCCTCGCCAAAGCCATCGTCGCCCTTGCGCTGGATGAACTCGAAGAACACCGGGCCAAGCAAGGTTTCCGAGAAAATCTGCAGCAGCAGGCGCTTGTCGCTGGAATCCGATGCGCCATCGAGCAGGATTCCGCGGGCCTGCAACTGGTCCACCGGCTCGCCATGGCCTGGCAGGCGCTCTTCGAGCATTTCGTAGTAAGTCTGCGGCGGTGCGGTCATGAAGCGCATGCCCAGGCCCTTGAGGGCGTCCCAGGTCTTGAGCAGGTCGTCGGTGAGGAAAGCCACGTGCTGGATGCCTTCGCCGTTGAACTGCATCAGGAACTCTTCGATCTGCCCGGCGCCCTTGGACGACTCTTCGTTGAGCGGGATGCGGATCATGCCATCCGGGGCGGTCATGGCCTTGGAGGTAAGGCCGGTGTACTCGCCCTTGATGTCGAAGTAGCGGATCTCGCGGAAGTTGAACAGCTTCTCGTAGAAGCCGGCCCAGTAGGCCATGCGCCCGCGGTACACGTTGTGGGTCAGGTGGTCGATGATCTTCAGGCCCGCGCCCACCGGGTTGCGCTCGACGCCTTCGATGAACTTGAAGTCGATATCGTAGATCGAGCTACCCTCTTCATAGCGGTCGATCAGGTACAGCGGCGCGCCGCCAATACCCTTGATCGCCGGCAGGCGCAGCTCCATCGGGCCGGTTTCGATCTCTACCGGCTGGGCGCCCAGCTCAAGGGCGCGGGCGTAGGCTTCGTGGCTGTTGCGCACACGGAAGGCCATGCCACACACCGACGGACCGTGCTCGGCGGCAAAGTACGAGGCCAAGCTGTTGCGTTCGTTGTTCAGGATCAGGTTGATGCCACCCTGGCGATACAGGTGCACATCCTTGGAGCGGTGCGTGGCCACCTTGGTGAAGCCCAGTATCTGGAATACCGGCTCCAGCACGCCAGGGGTCGGCGAGGCGAGCTCGATGAATTCGAAGCCTTCAAGGCCCATCGGGTTTTCGAAGATATCTGCCATGTTCGTGTCCTCATCTACAGCGCAAAAAACGGTTATCGGGTGCTTGCGATGCCGAATTGCAGAGGGGGCGAACAGGGGATGCCGCGCACACTGCGGGCGAGGTAGTCACCAATGATCAGCTTGAAGCCATGGTTTGTCATAGCGACCCATTCCAGGCGGGCTTGATCCCCCGGTATTGGAGGACCTTATTGTTGTATTCGTAACCGGATTCTACATTGCGTAAACATAATTGTCGCCATCAAGTTAGCGGCCTGGCCCGACAAACGGCTATCCTGTGCATCAGTCCCCGCTTGCCACAAGGTTCACCCTGCCATGCCGCTTACCGCCCGCCGCCCTGCCCGCTGGAGCTGGCGTACCCTGTTGCCCTGGGCCGTGGCTGTGCTGCCGCTGCTGTGCGGCCTGGCGGTGATGCGCTGGCAAACCGAACACGAACTGCAAGCCAGCAGCCGCGCCACCGCCACCGAAGTGTCGGAACATATCGAGACGATACTCGCCAGCCTCTCGACCGCCGCCAACCAGTTGCTGCCCAAGGCCGGCCAACCCTGCGCCGAGGTGCAGTTGGCATTGCGCGTGGAAGTCACCCGCAATGCCTTCGTCCGCTCCACCAACCTGTTCGACCACAACAACCTCTATTGTTCTTCGCTGTTCGGCGATTTCGACGAGCCGGTGCAGGTGAATGACTACACCGACGGTCAACTGTGGCTGATGGACGGCAACTCGGTCACCCCAGGCCAGGCGTTGCTGGTGTATCGCGCAAGCCAGGGCTCACGCGGGGCGATCACCACGGTGGACGGGCGCCACCTGCAAAGTGCCCTGCGCCTGATCGGCAAGGGTGAAGCACTGCAGATTCAAGTGGGCAAGCACTGGATGGGCGAAGACGGCGTGGTCCGTGACGGCGCACCACCGCTGGCAGCCAGCGCAGCGGTAAGCGTAGCCTCCAGCCGCTACCCGTTCAGCGTGCATGGCGGGTACCCGGCAGACAAGCTCGGCGAGGTACTGCGCGCCCGTTACCCGGCCCTTTTAAGCCTGCTGTTGCTGCTTGGCGCCTTTGCCGGGGCGGTATGCCACTGGCAGATCCGCCGGGCCAACTCGCCGCGGGCCGAGCTCGACCGGGCGTTGCAGGCCAATGAGTTCCTGCCCTACTTCCAGCCGGTGGTGCGCAAGGGCGACTACCGCTGGGCCGGCGTCGAAGTGCTGATGCGTTGGCGCCACCCCAGCGAAGGACTGGTGCGCCCCGACCTGTTCATCCCCTACGCCGAGCACAGCGGGCAGATCGTCGCGATGACCCGCGCGCTGATGCTGAACACCGCTCAAGGCCTGGCGCCCCACGCGGCCTTGCTGGAAGACGGTTTTCACGTTGGCATCAACATCACCGCCGACCACTGCCGCGACCTCGGCCTGCTCGACGACTGCCAGGCCTTTCTGGCGCACTTCCCGCCCGGGCGCGTGGTGCTTACCCTCGAGCTGACCGAGCGCAAGTTGATCGAACCCACGCCGGTCACCCTGGAGCTGTTCGATAAGCTCAACGCCATGGGCGTGATGATCGCTTTGGACGACTTCGGCACCGGCCAGTCCAGCCTCAACTACCTGCGCCAGTTCAAGATCGACTACCTGAAGATCGACCAGAGTTTCGTCGCCATGATCGGCGGCGACGCGCTGTCGCAGCACATTCTGGACAGCATCATCGAGCTGTCGGGCAAACTGGCGCTGGGCATCGTCGCCGAGGGTGTGGAAACCGAGGTGCAACGCGACTACCTGGCGCGCCACGGCGTGGACTTCCAGCAAGGCTACCTGTTCGCAAGGCCCATGCCCCTGGCCGAGCTGCTGCTGGCACTTGCCTCGCACCCCGGCAGCCCGCGGTTGCCGCAGGGCGCGGCCCCTGAGATCATGCGCGGCTGAGCCACCCTTCCCCCGTTTTCGAGGCATTCGTGTCAAAAGGTATTTTGTCGTCGGTCATGGCGTCCTGTCTGTTCGCCGTGATGTATTACTACACCTCCTTCCTCACCCCGCTGGATGGCGAGGAGATCTTCGGCTGGCGCACGTTGCTGACACTGCCCTGCCTGACCTTGTTCATGCTGGTGTCCAAAGACTGGAAACGCGTCGGTGAACTGCTGGGGCGGGTACGCCAGGCGCCCGTTCTACTGCTGGGCATGGTCGGTACCTCGTGGTTGATGGGGGTGCAGCTGTGGCTGTTCCTGTGGGCGCCGCTGCACGGGCGCAGCCTGGAAGTGTCGATGGGCTACTTTTTGCTGCCGCTGACCATGGTGCTGACCGGGCGGTTGGTGTACGGCGAGCGCTTGTCGCGCCTGCAGACGGTGGCAGT
The DNA here is from genome assembly GCF_044900265.1 of Pseudomonas sp. NPDC089406. Taxonomy (NCBI): domain Bacteria; kingdom Pseudomonadati; phylum Pseudomonadota; class Gammaproteobacteria; order Pseudomonadales; family Pseudomonadaceae; genus Pseudomonas; species Pseudomonas sp. NPDC089406. Next base: position 23,686 of record NZ_JBJDNC010000059.1, read on the forward strand.
GGCCTGTGCGGCCATCGGTGTGGGCCACGAACTGTACCAGCACGGCAGTTTCGCCTGGGAAACCTTGCTGGTGATGATCGGCTACCCGATCTACTTCGTGCTGCGCCGGCGCTGCCGCACCGACCACCTGGGTGGCCTGTGGTGCGACATGTGCCTGCTGCTGCCCTGGGCGCTGTACTTCGTCATTCAGGGCCCGCTGTCAGCGGCAGACCTAGCCGAACACCCAGGGCTTTACGGGTTGATCCCGCTGCTCGGGGCGATCAGCGCCTGCGCCCTGATCGCCTACGTGCTGGCCAGCCGCATGTTGCCGTTCAGCCTGTTCGGTTTGCTCAGCTACGTCGAGCCCGTGCTGCTGGTGGCCGTTTCCTTGCTGCTGGGCGAGACCATCGGCCCCGACCAGTGGCTGACCTACCTGCCGATCTGGGCCGCCGTGTTGGTGTTGATCCTCGAAGGCATCAAGCACCTGCTGCGTCAGCGTCGGCGCCCGGTGTAAGGCGCACCTGGCGCACCCGGCGCTCCTCCACCGCCACCACGGTCATGCTCCAGCCGTTCCACGCCAGGTGGTCACCGACCACTGGCAGGCGGTCCAGCAGGCTCATCACCAGGCCCGCAAGGGTCTGGTAGTCCTCGGTGGCACGGGCGGCAAAGCCGGTACGGGCCTGCACCTGAGCCAGGTTCAAAGCGCCGCTGACGACGAAACCACCGTCCTCCTCGACCACGCCGGGGCCCTCCACCTCGCTGGCGTCGGGCAGTTCGCCGGCGATCGACTCGAGGATGTCGGTCATGGTCAGCACGCCGGTGAAATCACCGAACTCGTTGACCACGAAGGCAATGTGCGTCGACTGCCCGCGCATCTGCTCCAGGGCGTTGAGAATGCTGAAACTCTCCAGCAGATTCAGCGGCGCCCGGGCCAGGGTTTCCAGGTCGGGCTGGCTGCCGGCCAGCAGCTCCTTGAGCATTTCCTTCTTGTGCACGAAGCCCAGCGGTTCTTCGCTATGGCCGTCACGCAGCAGCGGCAGGCGCGAGTACGGCGAGTTGACCAGCACCTGGGTGATGGCCTCGGCCGGTTGCGACAGGTCGATCACATCGACCTCGGCGCGCGCGGTCATCACCGTGCGGATCGGCCGTTCGGCCAGGTTCAGCACGCCGCTGATCATCACCCGCTCGCGGCGGTCGAACACCACCTGCTCCTCACCACCTTCGACCAGGTCGGCAATCTCTTCGCCTACCTCGTCGGCCTCCAGCCGGCGCCCGCCCAGCAGGCGCAACACGGCATGGGCAGTGCGCTCACGCAGCGGCCGGTGCTGCTGCACGCTGCGCTTGCGGCGGGCACGGGCCAGCTGGTTGAACAGCTCGATCAGCAGCGAGAAGCCAATGGCCGCGTACAGGTAGCCTTTGGGGATATGGAAGCCCAGGCCTTCGGCGGTCAGGCTGAAACCGATCATCATCAAGAAGCCCAGGCACAGCATGATGACCGTGGGGTGTTCGTTGACGAAGCGGGTCAGCGGCTTGCTGGCGACGATCATGATGCCGATCGAGAAGATCACCGCAATCATCATCACCGACAGGTGCTCGACCATACCTACCGCCGTGATCACCGCGTCCAGCGAGAACACCGCATCCAGCACCACGATCTGCGCCACGATCGGCCAGAACGCCGAATGGCGTACCGCGCCGGACGACTGCGCCACATGGCCTTCCAGCCGTTCGTGCAGCTCCATGGTGGCCTTGAACAGCAGGAACACACCACCAAACAGCATGATCAGGTCGCGGCCCGAGAAGCTCTTGCCAAACACCTCGAACAGCGGCGCGGTCAGGGTGACCATCCACGAGATACTGGCCAACAGGCCCAGGCGCATGATCAGCGCCAACGACAGGCCGATCACCCGCGCACGGTCACGCTGATGGGGCGGCAGTTTGTCGGCGAGAATGGCGATGAACACCAGGTTGTCGATACCCAGCACCAGCTCGAGGACGATAAGCGTCAGCAGGCCCAGCCAGGCCGTGGGGTCGGCTAGCCATTCCATTAGCGGGTACTCACAGGGGAAGCGTCACAGGGACGGGGGAAGGATGGCCGGGACGGCCAAGGACTGGGGGGCTCCGCGAAGGTGCTCATAGATACCTGGATCGAAAAAAGGGAATGAGATCCTACAATCGAAGCAGGTCTTTCTTACAGCGCGAAACTATTACAAAACCTGTAACAGGTACACCGGGGCATTTTTGTTCAATACCCAAAGCCCGTCGGGCCGCCATGCTGGCGCCCTCTTCAGCGAAATAAGGAAAGCCCCCATGAGCCTGTCACTGTCCATGGCCGCCTTCGCCCTTGCGGCGTCCATTTCCCCCGGCCCGGTCAATATCGTCGCCCTCGGCAGCGGCGCCCGCCATGGCCTGCGCGCAAGCCTCGGGCATGCCGCCGGAGCCACCCTGGGCTTTTGCCTGCTGCTGGTGCTGGCCGGTTTGGGCCTGCACGAACTGCTGCTGCGCTGGCCGCTGCTGGGGCAGTTGCTGCATTGGGGCGGCGTGGCATTTTTGCTGTACATGGCCTGGAAGCTTGCCTGCGACGATGGCCGGCTTGGCGATGATCGCCAGGCCAAGGCACCCAGCGCCTGGCAAGGGGCAGCCATGCAGTGGCTGAGCCCGAAGGCCTGGCTGGCGGCGGTTGCCGGTATTGGCGCTTATGTGGGCAGTGAACAGCAGTTGTTGTGGCTGTTCACCTGGATCTACGGGCCGATCTGCTTCGTCTCGGTGGCCAGCTGGGCCTGGGCCGGCAGCATGATCCGCCAGTATTTGGGCGAGCCTAGGCGGCTGCGCCTGTTCAACCGCGGGTTGGCCGGTTTGCTGGTGGCGAGCGCCGGGTACCTGATGCTGGGTTGAAGCCTTGCCGATTGCGGCACAAGGTCTACAGGGTGGCGCAAAGCCTGAACCAAACGCTGTACCTGTAGGAGATCACCCAGCCCTTCGGGCTGCGCTGTCGCGCAGAGAACTGGGCACGAGCCCGCCGCTCCCACAGGCCCCTGCTAAATCAATGAGTTGTAGTTTGTTCTATGAGAGCGGGCTTGGCCCGCGAACACCGGCGCAGCCGGTGCCAGGCTACGCAGCCCTATGCCCGACAGCTCTGCCCAAGAATATGTGCTGCCACTTACAGCGCATCCCGGTAATGCCCAGGCGTCATCGCCAGATGCTTCTTGAACGCCCGCTGCAGATGCGCCTGGTCGGCAAAGCCTGCCTCCAGCGCCACCTCGGCGATGGGTCGGCCCAGGCGCAGTTGGGCCCGGGCATGCTGCACCCGCTGATCGAGCAGGTAACCGTGGGGCGTCAACCCAAAGCGCTTGCCGAAGGCGCGAGTCAGGTAGGCGCGGGACAACCCCACCGCCTGGCACACCTCGTCCACGCTCAACGGGTCGAGGCGGTGGGCACGAATGAACGCGGCGGCCATATCCAGGCGCGGATGCGCGACCACAGGCTTGCCTTTGGCGGTATCGAGCAAACCCGGCAAATCGTCGAAAAAAACGCTCAGCATGGCGGCTTTCGCTGCAGCCTCACCCACCTCAAACAACCCGGCGAACACTTCCAGCATCCGCCCGTAAAGCGCCGGTGAAGTGCTCAGCGTCGCCTGCGGCAGGGCAAAGCCTTGTGCCAGCAGCCATGGCAGGTCGACGAACAGCATCAGGTACGACCAGGGTTCGCCCTGCACAGGGTTGCAGCTATGCACCACCCCGGGGTTCATCAGCACCGTGCTACCGGCAGCCACCAGGTGCTGCCGCTCGCCCGTGAGGTAAGTGCTACGACCACCAGTGATCACACCGATGGAGAAACTCTCGTGGGCGTGGGGCGCATAGCACACCTTGCGCCCGTCGCCCACGCGGCGGGCCTCGACAAAGGGCAATGCCGGGTCACGCCAGAACCGCGAAACCTCGATCATTGCCCTGCCCTCACCCTTCGCCGCCCTGCACCACCACCAGCAACTGCGCCTGCTGCTCGCCCACCGAGCGCAGGCGGTGCGGGGTCTGGGCATTGAAGTGCAGGGCATCGCCGGCCTCCAGCAGCACCCGTTCGCTCATGAAGTCCACCTCGACCTGGCCTGCGTGGACGAACAGAAATTCCTCACCCTCGTGTTCCTTGAAAGTCGGGTCGCTGAACTCGGTAGGCGGCTGGATCAAAAACGGCAGCAGGCTGCGCTGGCCCACCTGGGAGGTCAGCACCGCATAGCCCGGGCCCTCGCCGCCACCCACCAGCGCCTGGCGTTCGGCGCTGCGCACCAGGCTGTAGCGGGCCTGGCCTTGCGATTCATCGGCGAACAGCTCCTCGACGTTGACGTTGAGCGCCTTGGCCAGCTTCAGCGCTGCCGCGATCGACGGCGTGTTCAGGCCACGCTCCACTTTCGACAGGTAGCTCTTGGTCATGCCGGACTTGTCGGCCAGCAGCTCAAGGGTGATGCCCAGTTTTTTTCGCAGCAGTTTCAGTCGGTTGGACATGTGACGCGGATTTCCCGGAAGAACGCACTTGCGCATGACACATTGTGTCATGTAGTTTTGTTTGTGTCATCTGACCGGTCACCCCTCCACCGTCGAAAGCAAAGGGGCGCCCGGACCTGACTTCCATCCATTCGCCACGCAGGATTGATCCCAATGGCCGATACCCTGACACACAGCAAGCAGCAGCTGGTGCAAAAAGCACTGACACAGATGCAAGGCACGCTCGCGGATAATACGTGGACTGTGCGTGAAAAGCTGGCCCTGACCTGCCGAATTCTGTTCGACCATGGCCACGATTCGGGCCTGGCCGGGCAGATCAGCGCCCGCGGCCCGCAGCCGGGCACCTTCTACACCCAGCAACTGGGCCTGGGCTTCGACGAAATCACCGCCGGCAACCTGCTGCTGGTCAACGAAGACCTCGAGGTGCTCGAAGGCCAGGGCATGCCCAACCCGGCCAACCGCTTCCACAGCTGGGTGTACCGCGCCCGCCCGGATGTGCACTGCATCATCCACACCCACCCCACCCACGTGGCCGCGCTGTCGATGCTGGAAGTCCCCCTGCAGGTGTCGCACATGGACCTGTGCCCGTTGTACGAGGACTGCGCGTTTCTCGAAGCCTGGCCGGGCGTGCCGGTGGGCAACGAGGAAGGCGAGATCATCAGTGCGGCGCTGGGCAGCAAGCGCGCCATCCTGCTCTCACACCACGGCCAGTTGTCGACCGGTACCAGCATCGAGCAGGCCTGCGTGTATGCGCAGTTGATCGAGCGGGCCGCACGCCTGCAGTTGCTGGCCATGGCCGCCGGCACCATCAAGCCGATCGACCCGGCGCTGGGCCGCGATGCCCACGACTGGATCGACCGGCCCAAGCGCCACGGCGCAGCCTTCAACTATTACGCCCGGCAGGCGCTGCGCCAGCACGCCGACTGCCTCGCCTGACCCATACTTGCCTTGCCTGCGGAGCTTCAAACCATGACTAGCAAATTTCACGGCATCATCGGCTACACCATCACCCCGTTCAGCCATGACGGCGAACAACTTGACCTGCCAGCCCTGGGCCAGTCCATCGATCGCCTGATCGAAGGCGGCGTGCATGCCATCGCGCCATTGGGCAGCACCGGCGAAGGCGCCTACCTGAGCGACGGTGAATGGCAGCAGGTCGCCCAGTACAGCCTGGAGCGCATCGGCCAGCGCGTGCCGAGCATCGTCAGCGTCTCCGACCTGACCACCGCCGGCGCGGTGCGCCGCGCGCGCTTTGCCCAGCAGCACGGCGCCGATGCGGTGATGGTGCTGCCGGCCGCCTACTGGAAGCTCAGCGAGGCCGAGATCGTCCAGCACTACCGCAGCATCGGTGCGGCCATCGACCTGCCGATCATGCTCTACAACAACCCCGCCACCAGCGGCACCGACATGCCGGTGGAGCTGATCCTGCGCATCGTGCGCGAAGTGCCCAACGTGACCATGGTCAAGGAGAGCACCGGCGACATCCAGCGCATGCACAAGCTGCAAGTGCTCGGCGAGGGCCAGGTGCCGTTCTACAACGGTTGCAACCCCCTGGCGCTGGAGGCGTTCGTCGCGGGTGCCAGCGGTTGGTGCACGGCGGCGCCGAACCTGATCCCGGCATTGAACCTGGGCCTGTATGAAGCGGTGCAGGCCGGCGAACTGGAGCAGGCCCGGGCGCTGTTCTACCGCCAGTTGCCGCTGCTGGACTTCATCCTCAAGGGCGGCTTGCCGGCCACCATCAAGGCCGGGCTTGGCCTGACCGGGCTGCCGGTGGGTGAGCCTCGCCGGCCAGTGTTCGGGCTGAACGAGCAAGGGCGCGCAACCTTGGCGGCGCTGCTCGAGCAACTGCGCGAAGGTTGAGCCTGATCGCCGGCAAGCCGGCTCCTACAGGGTGTGCGCAAGCCCTGCAAGGGCCGGCTTGTCGGCGATGGCGCCGGTCAGTCGCACACCCGCTCCGGCGCCACAACCCCCACCAGCGGAAACGGCACCGTCAACCTGCCCTGCCCCTCACCGAACGCCACCAGCTTGCGCACATCGAAGCGGCACACCGGCCGCGCGTTATCCCCCTGCCCGATAGCCCCCATACCAATGGTGACCTCGTAATCGTGCCCTGCCTCGAGGGTGTAGACCCGCGCATCCGCCGCACAGTACACCCCGCGCCCCAACGAGGTACCTGCACCGGCGCCAAAAGTGGCGAACTGGAAGGGTACGTTGGCGGGCACCCTGTACTCGGCGACCACTTCTTCATAACGCCCTTCGGCCATGCGGATGGTCGGCGTGAGGCTGAGCAAGGGGGCGGAGGTTCGTTCGGGCATGCCGAGTTTTGGGGGGGATACGGGGTACTGCGGGTAGTTTTGCAGTGGCTTGCCCGATGAGAAGCGGCCCGCCGATACCATTTCGTGGCGGACCTTGGGCGCGCACTTGCCGGTCATGGGGTCGCCGAACACGTCGGAGTTGCTGATGATCCTTACCTTGGCGCTGGGGGCCGAGGTTGGCGGCTCTACGTAGGGCTGGGTCTGAAAGCCCGAGCAGCCGGTCAGGGTGGCGAGCAGCAGGGTGCCCAGGGATGGCGAAACCTTGGTCATTGGGGCTCCTGGTGGGGCATGAGGGGGCGTTGGCGGGGTGGGTAATGGTAATTAGCCAGCTTGGGGGTGGTCAAATTTGGGCGGGGTTCGGGTTCGGGTTCGGGTTCGGGTTCGGGTTCGGGTTCGGGTTCGGGTTCGTAGTCCATGGTGATTGCTTTTGGAGATGCATGCGCATTCATTGACGATAGAGGCTGTTCGTCACCTTTCCGCCCTTACGGCGGGTTACTTTTTTTCTTGGAAAAAAGTAACCAAAAACCGCCTGCTCCCCTCATCCGGCCCCCTACGCTGCGCTTCGGGGGTTCCCTCGCTCCGGGCTTGCTCCGGAGGTACGCGCCGACGGGCCGTCCCTGGCC
>NZ_JBJDNC010000060.1:0-29231 GCF_044900265.1 Pseudomonas sp. NPDC089406
GGAGCGAGGATTTTTTGCTTACTTTTTGATCCCTCAAAAAGTGAGCCGCCGTAAGGGCGGAAAGGTGAATAAGCGTCAATACAAATAATGAATGCGCATACAATCCACAAACAAACAAACAAACAAACAAACAAACAAACAAACAAACAAACAAACAAACAAACAAACAAACAAACAAAAACCAGCTAAGCAAGCAAATGAGCACACAACTTTAAAAACCAATAACTCCTCTACGGCAACTCCCCCTCAACCCGATCCCGCCCGGCCATCTTGGCCGCATAAACCCCAGCATCAGCCCGCAACAACAAGGCATCCGCCCCCTCCCCATCCCGCCACCCCGCCACCCCAAAGCTCGCCGTCACCCGCCCAACCCCCTCCACCGGCACCTCCCGCACTCCATGCCACAATTTAAGCGCCAACATCCGCGCCTGCTCGGCATCACTCCCCGGGCACAACACCATGAACTCCTCACCCCCCAACCGGCAAAACACATCGGTGCGCCGCAAGCGCTGCGCAATACGCTGGCACAGGCTACGCAACACCAAATCACCCACCGCATGCCCGTACTGGTCGTTGATGCGCTTGAAGTGATCGATGTCGAGCATGATCACCGCCAGGGCCAGCCCATCTCGCCGTGCCCGCTCCAGTTCGCTGCCAAGCCGGTCCTGGAAATAGCGCCGGTTGTGGATGCCGGTCAAGGCATCGGTGACCGACAGCGCCCGCAACTCCTCCTCCACCCGCTTGAGGTCGGAAATATCGGTGAGGTAGCCGTGCCAGAGCGTACAAGCGTGCTCGCCGATCTCCGGCGTGGCTTCCCCGCGCACCCAGCGCAGCCCCGCCCGAGGCAGGCAAACCCGGTACTCCTCGCGCCACGGCGTCAGGTGCTCGGCTGAATAGCGCACCGACTGGCGCACCCGCTCCAGGTCATCGGGGTGAATGCGCTGGAACACCACCGTGGCATCCTCGCGTAGCAACGCCAGGTCGACCTCGTAGATGTCGTGCAGGCCTTTGCTGGCATAGGGGAAGCACGAATGGCCATCGGCATCCAGGCGGTACTGGTAGATTCCACCCGGCACCTCGGCGCTGAGTTTTTCCAGCAGCCGGTCACGGGCCGCCAGCGCCTCGTGCACCCGGCGCCGCTCGGTGACGTCGATGCAGATCGCCAGGTAACCCACCCACAATCCCTGCTCGTCGAGCACCGCGGTGACCAGCATGTTGGCCAGCAGGTGGCTGCCATCCTTGCGCACCAGGGTCCAGTCACCCGGCTGCGCGCCGCCCTCGCGCACGGTTTCGGCGAACATCGCCTGGCCGGCGCCGATCTCCCGGCCATAGCGCAGGCTCAGGGTATGGGCGCGGCGGTGCAGCTCTTCAGGCTGCACCAGGTCCTCCAGCGTGAGGTGGCCCAGCGCCTCGCCAGCCGAATAACCCAACATGCGCTCGGCACCGGCATTGAAGGTGCTGACCACCCCCTTCAGGCTGGTAGCAATGATCGCCACCTGGGTCGCGGCATCGAGCACGCTGCGTAACTGGTTGTGGGTCTCGCGCAGCGACTGTTCGCTGACCCGTAGCTCGGCAGTGCGCCGCGCTACCAACCCGAGGGCGCGCTGGCGCTGGCTGAACAGACTGTACAGCAGCGCCGCCAGCAACAGGCTTAGCAACCCACCGAAAATACCGACCACCGCCACCGCCGAAGAGCGGTTGGACTGTAGAAAATCCACACTGGGGCGGATATCCAGCTGGAAATGATGATCGGCCAGGTGCAACAACTCGCTGCTGACCAGGCTCAGGGCTGCCGGCTGGTTTCCCGAATCGAACAACACTTCGTGGGCATCGCCGGCGGACAAATCATAGATACGCACCACCAGGTCGTCATCGGCCTCGGTGGGCAAGCTTTCGTTGATCAGCTGGCGCAGGCTCAGCAACGCCATCACGTAGCCGCGGGGCACTGCACCCTCGGCTGCCGGCTCGCTGAACACCGGGGCGACAATCAGCAACCCACGGCTGTAACCGGGTTCGACGTTGAGCATGTCCAGCGGCGCCGACACCGCCATGCTGCCTGGGCTCAGCGCACGGGCCAGGGTCGCCGCACGCAGCGGCTGGCCGCGCAGGTCAAAACCCAAGGGTTGCGGTTGCTGGCTGGTGGCCTGGGTGTAGAGGACGGGGTAGTACAGGTCACGCACCGGAGCCGGCTGCCAGACGCCGTCGGCGTTGCGGTCGCGAATGCCGTAGGGCATCTGCAGGCGCTCGCTGGACGCGCGCTCGAACGCAGCGCGCTGGCTACCCTCGACGCGTGGCGCCCAGGAAAACGCCTGGGTGCGGCGCAGCAACGGGCGGGCAAAGCCTGCGAATTCGCTGGGGGTGACTTCGTTGGAATAGCTGAAGAAGCGGCGCAGCCCGTCAAGGCGCTGCTCCTGCTCTTCAAAACGCTCGGCGATGCGGCTGTAGCGCTCGCCGGCCAGCAACTCGAAACGCTGGCGCAACTGCTGCTTGTAGAAGGTTTGAGTGGCAATGGCCAGCGCGCCGGTGAGCAGCCCACCGGCGACCAACGCGGCCAGGGCAACCCCCCAGGCCGACAGCTCGTCACCGAGCTGCGCCAACAGCTTTGCAGGTACCTTCCACATAGAGGACTCTCAGCAACTTCAGCTTCAGCGTCCTGCGAATGGTTCAGCCCTGTATTGCTTTATAGCCAATGGCCAGTAGCGGCGCCACCCTCTTTGTCGGTCAGCGCAGGCGCAATTGCCAGGCGCGGTGGATGCGGTTGTTGCGGGCGAAGTCCGGGTCCAGGGTCTGGGCGCTGATCTCTTCCACCGCGTAGCGCGCCGCCAGGTGCTCGTCGAGCTGGAACTTGCGGAAGTTGTTGGAGAAATACAGCACGCCGCCCGGTGCCAGGCGGGCCATGGCCAGGTCCAGCAGTTCGACATGGTCACGCTGCACGTCGAACACCCCTTCCATGCGCTTGGAGTTGGAGAAGGTCGGCGGGTCGATGAAGATCATGTCGTAGCTGTCAGTGGCGTTCTGCAGCCAGGCCATCACGTCACCCTGCTCCAGGCGGTTGCGCTCGGAGAAGCCGTTCAGCGCCAGGTTGCGCCGCGCCCAGTCCAGGTAGGTCTTGGACAGGTCAACGCTGGTGGTGCTGCGCGCGCCGCCCTTGGCCGCGTGCACCGAGGCGGTGGCGGTGTAGCAGAACAGGTTGAGGAAGCGCTTGCCCTCGGCTTCGCGCTGGATGCGCATGCGCATCGGGCGGTGGTCGAGGAACAGGCCGGTGTCCAGGTAATCGGTGAGGTTGACCAGCAGCTTGACGCCGCCCTCGTTCACCTCCTGGAAGCGCCCTTCGGTGGCCTGGCGCTCGTACTGGCGGCTACCGCTCTGGCGCTCGCGGCGCTTGAGCACCACACGCTGCGGGTCGACGCCCAGGGCCTGGGGGATCGCCGACAAGGCATCGAGCAGGCGCGCCTGGGCCTTGTCCGGGTCCACCGAGCGGGGCGCTGCGTATTCCTGCACGTGCACCCAGTCGTGGTACAGGTCGACGGCCAATGCGTACTCAGGCATGTCGGCATCGTACACGCGGTAGCAATCGACCTTCTCGCGGCGGGCCCACTTGCCCAGCTGCTTGAAGTTCTTCTGCAGGCGGTTGGCGAACATCTGCGCGCCTTCGGACAACCGCGCCGGCTCGCTGGCCACCGGGGCCTGGCGGCGCGGCTCGCTGTCGGTGGGCTCCACCGGGCCCTGACGGCGCTCACCGGTAACGAACTGGTCAGGCTGCACCTTGAACAGCAGCAACTTGCACGGCAAGGCGCCGTTCCAGAACGCGTACTGCTTGTGGCTGCGGATGCCCATGCGCTTGCCCAGCTCCGGGGCGCCGGTGAACACCGCCGCTTCCCAGCCCAGGCAGGCCTGGCGCAGGCGCTCGCCGAAGTTCTGGTAGAGGTACAGCAGGCTGGCTTCATCACCCAGGCGCTCGCCGTAGGGCGGGTTGCTGATCACCAGGCCTTTCTGGTTCTGGTCCGGGCGCGGCTCGAAGCTGGCCACCTCGCCCTGGTAGATTTTCACCCAGTCGCCCAGGCCTGCGCGCTCGACGTTATTGCGCCCCGGCTGGATCAGCCGCGGGTCGGCTTCGTAGCCGCGAATCCACAGCGGCGGCTTGGCAAGGCCGGCCTGGGCGCGGGCCTGGGCCTCATCGTGGACCTTGCGCCACAGCGCCGGCACATGGCCGAGCCAGGCACTGAAGCCCCAGCGCTCGCGCTTGAGGTTGGGGGCGATATCGGCGGCGATCATTGCCGCTTCCACCAGGAAGGTGCCCACGCCGCACATCGGGTCGGCCAGGGCGCCGCCTTCAGCGGCAATGCGCGGCCAGCCGGCGCGGATCAGCACCGCGGCCGCCAGGTTTTCCTTCAGCGGTGCAGCACCCTGCTGCAGGCGGTAGCCGCGCTGGTGCAGGCTGTGCCCGGACAAATCGAGCGAGAGGATGGCCTCGCCGCGGTCCAGGCGCAGGTGCACGCGCACGTCCGGGTCGAGCTTGTCCACCGACGGGCGCAGGCCTTCGCGGTTGCGCAGCTTGTCGACGATGGCGTCCTTGACTTTCAACGCGCCGAAGTGGGTGTTGTCGATGCCCGAGCCATGGCCGCTGAACTCCACCGCCAAGGTGCCGTCGGCCGCCAGGTGATCGGCCCAGTCGACCGCCTGCACGCCGTCGTACAGGTCGTCGGCGTTTTTCATCGAGAAGCGCTTGAGCACCAGCAACACGCGGTTGGCCAGGCGCGACCACAGGCACAGGCGGTAGGCGGTTTCCATGTCGGCGTCGCCGCGAATGGCCGAGGTGTGTTCACGCACCTCTTCCAGGCCCAGGTTGCGGGCCTCCTCGGCGAGCAGGCCTTCCAGGCCTTTGGGGCAGGTGAGATACAGTTCGAAACGGTCCGACATGAGTTTTCCAGAGCCTTTGGCTAGGTCAGTGGCAGGCCGACGCATCGGCTGCCGAAGTTTTCCCGCACACCTTTTTTGCAGGCGCCCGGGTGGCCGGCGAAAACGCTCGCCGGGCCTGGCCACCGGGCGAGTCAAGCCTTCGCCTGGTGGCAGAATGGCTTTGATCGTCCGGCAGTATGAAAATTTCCTCGCTTCAGGGTGCGGGGGTGACCCTTCGTCGCATGAGCAATTATTACAGCCATCAACCGGCGACGCTGGCCAATTGACGTCAATCTTGATCAAACCCTGATCATAGCGGGCTCAACGGCAAACAAGGTTCAGTCGCATTTATTTACTTATCCCCTCACCCTATGAAAGGTTACGTCCTTATGACAAATCGATCATTCACACTGTGACGCGCATTCGTTAGAACTGGTCTCAGGCCGCTTCGCAACGAGGCGGCACTTTCAGCCCGCCACGCCGGCAGCGGGCGCATACCGGCAGAACGATTCTGCCCGGCCTCGTAGAGGCCGACGGGACATTACAGTCAACAAGTGAGGGCAACACCCTATGAGAAGACTTAAGCGTGATCCGTTGGAAAGAGCATTTTCACGTGGCTACCAGTATGGAGTCACCGGCAAATCCCGCGAACTTTGCCCATTCACCTTGCCATCTGTCCGCCAAGCCTGGATCAACGGCTGGCGCGAAGGCCGCGGCGATAACTGGGACGGCATGACCGGCACCGCTGGCATCCATAGACTCAACGAAAATCACGCCGTTGGCTGAACGAGGACACTGAATTCGAGTCACCATGCGCGCCCCATCCGGGCGGCGGGCTACGGCCCAGGGGGCCCCAGGCGGGGCCCCTTTTTATTGCCTGCCCGCAGCAATGGTGCACCTGGCGCAATCCCTGTAGGAGCGGCTTCAGCCGCGAACAGCCGCGAAGCGGGTGCCACCCACCCCATCACATGCTTTGCGACTCAGCGCTTCATCGCCGCAATCGCATCCACCGACTCGCGAATCAGCGACGGCCCCTTATAAATGAAGCCCGAGTAAATCTGCACCAGGCTCGCACCGGCGGCGATCTTCTCGGCGGCATGGCGGCCTTCGGTAATGCCACCGGCCGCGATAATCGGCAGCTTGCCGCCCAACTCACCGGCCAACACCTTCACCGTGTGGGTGCTTTTTTCCAGCACCGGCGCGCCCGAAAGCCCGCCCGCCTCACCACCGAACGGCAAGCCCTCGACCCCTTCGCGGCCCAGGGTAGTGTTGGTGGCAATCACCGCATCCATGCCCGACTCCAGCAGCGCAGCCGCCACCAGCGCGGTCTCTTCGTCGCTCATGTCCGGGGCAATCTTGATCGCCAGCGGCACGCGCTTGCCATTGGCGCTGGCCAGTTGCTCACGGCGTTCGGCCAGGGCGTCCAGCAGCTGCTTGAGCGAGTCGCCGAACTGCAGCGAACGCAGGCCCGGGGTGTTGGGCGAGCTGACGTTGACGGTGATGTAGCTGGCGTCGTTGTAGACCTTCTCCAGGCAAATCAGGTAGTCATCCTGGGCCCGCTCCACCGGGGTGTCGAAGTTCTTGCCGATATTGATGCCCAGTACGCCGGTGTAGCGCGCAGCACGCACACGGGCCAGCAGGTGGTCGACACCCAGGTTGTTGAAGCCCATGCGGTTGATGATTGCAGTGGCTTCAGGCAGGCGGAACAGCCGTGGCTTGGGATTGCCCGGCTGCGGGCGCGGGGTGATGGTGCCGATCTCGACAAAACCGAAACCCAGCTGAGCGAAGCCGTCGATGGCCGCGCCGTTCTTGTCCAGGCCCGCGGCCAGGCCGACCGGGTTGGCGAAGCTCAAGCCCATGACGTTCACCGGCAACGCCGTCGGCTGCTTGCACAGCAGGCCGTTGAGGCCCATGCGGCCTCCGGCGCCGATCAGGTCCAGCGACAGGTCGTGGGAGGTTTCCGGGGAGAGCTTGAACAGCAGCTGGCGGGCCAGGGTATACATGGGCGGGCGGACTCGCGGTGAGTGAGGGGGCGATTATAGCCAGCGCATCGCCGGGGCGACAGGGCCCTGGCACATGGGTTGCTTCGTAGGGTTTGTACGAGAAGTCGCCGAGCGGCGATCAGGCAAGGCGAAAACAGGCGAGGAAGCGGAGTTGACTGGTTGTCAATGAGCATTCCGAGCCTGTTTTCAACGCAGCATGATTGTCGCGCAGGCACTTTTCGTACAAAGCCTAGCACCCATGCCGCCTTTGCAATATGCCCCGAGGTCCTACGTGAATACCCCACTCCCGACAACACCGCTGGCCTGGGTCAACGGCAGCGACGCACCGGAAAAACCCAGCCTGGATATCGGTTTCATGGCCCTGAGCGACTGCGCCTCGGTGGTGGTCGCCGCCACCCAGGGCTTTGCCCAGCAACAGGGCCTGAGCCTCAACCTGCGCCGCCAGGCCTCCTGGGCCGGGCTGCGCGACAAGCTGGTGAGCGGCGAGCTGGACGCCGCCCACTGCCTGTACGGGCTGGTGTACGCCGTGCAACTGGGCGTGGCCGGCGGGCCGGCCAACGATATGGCCGTGCTCATGGGCCTGAACCAGAACGCCCAGGCCATCAACCTGTCCCCTGCCCTGCAGCGCAAAGGCGTGACCAGTCCCGAGGCACTCGCGCAACTGGTGCACCAGGGCGGTGCGCGGCTGACCTTCGCCCAGACCTTCCCCACCGGCACCCATGCCATGTGGCTGTATTACTGGCTGGCAAGCCAAGGCATCCACCCGCTGTTCGACGTCGACAGCGTGGTGGTGCCACCGGCGCAGATGGTCGCCCACCTGCAGGCCGGGCGCATCGACGGTTTCTGCGTCGGCGAGCCGTGGTCGGCCGACGCCGTCGCCCAGGGCCAGGGCTTCACCCTGGCCACCAGCCAGTCGATCTGGCCGGACCACCCGGAAAAGGTGCTGGCCTGCGCGCGCAGCTTCGCCGAGCACTACCCCAACAGCGCCCGCGCGCTGATCAAGGCAATCCTCGCCGCCAGCCGCTTCATCGAGAGCAACGACGAGAACCGCCGCAGCACCGCCCAGTTGCTCAGCGCCAATGCCTACCTGGACACCGCCGCCAGCACCATTGAGGCGCGCCTTTTGGGTGACTACCAGGATGGCCTGGGCCACCACTGGCACGACCAGCACCCGCTGCGCCTGTTCGACCAGGGCCGGGCCAACCTGCCGTACCTGTCCGATGGCATGTGGTTCATGACCCAGTTCCGCCGCTGGGGCATCCTGCGTGACGACCCGGATTACCTCACCGTGGCCCGCCAGGTGCAGCAGCTCGCTCTATACCGCGAGGCCGCCGAGGCGCTCGACGTGCCCTGCCCCGACCAGCCGATGCGCAGCAGCTTGCTGATCGATGGCAGCCGCTGGGATGGCAGCGACCCACACACCTACGCGCGCAGCTTCAGCCTGCACGCCCTCGATGCGGCGCCGTGCGCCCGCGCCAACCACTGAGGGCCCGAGCATGTTGCGTATCCTGCTGATCGATGACACTGAAAAAAAGGTCGGCCGGCTCAAGGCCGTACTGATCGAAGCCGGCTTCGAGGTGATCGAAGCCACTGGCCTGACCATCGACCTGCCCGCCTGCGTCGAAACGGTGCACCCGGATGTGGTGCTGATCGATACCGAGTCACCCGGGCGCGATGTAATGGAACAGGTGGTGATGGTCAGCCGTGACCGCCCGCGCCCGATCGTGCTGTTCACCGACGAGCACGACCCTGGGGTAATGCGCCAGGCGATCCAGGCCGGGGTCAGTGCCTACATCGTCGAAGGCATCCATGCCGCGCGCCTGCAACCGATACTGGACGTGGCCATGGCCCGCTTCGAGAGCGACCAGGCGCTCAAGGCCCAGTTGCTGGCCCGCGACCAGCAACTGGCCGAACGCAAACGCATCGAACAGGCCAAGGGCCTGCTGATGAAGATGAAGGACTGCAACGAAGAGCAGGCCTATACCCTGATGCGCCGCCAGGCCATGAGCCGCCAGCAGAAGCTGGTGCAGGTGGCCGAGCAGATCATCGCCATGTCCGAGATGCTCGGATGAACTTACCCCCTGTAGGAGCCGGCTTGCCGGCGATCACCGGCAACGCCGGTGCCATCCACCGTGGTGGGTTCATCGCCGGCAAGCCGACTCTCATAGAACAACACATAACTCACTGATTTAGCAGGGACCTGTGGGAGCGGGTTTACCCGCGAACACCGGCGAAGCCGGTGCCAAGCTCCGCGTCGCTTGCTTCGCGGGTGAGCCCGCTCCCACAGGGTACGCGGCGCGCTTGCGAATTCTGTTCTCTGCGCGACAGCGCAGCTCCAAGGGCTGAGTGATCTCCTACAGGGACATGCGAGCAGCAAGGAAAACCTGGCCCGGCTCTTGCTCTGTCATTCACAAGCAGCCAACGGCGGTTGCCCCCAAACTCCCGACAAAGACGTCGCTCCCCCTTCCACGCCAGTGGACCGGGCAGCGGCGTCTTTTTCGTTTCCGCCCCTGCGTTGCACGCCGAACGAGGTGTTCGATGAATACGAGCTTCTGGAAATCCGGGCATGTGCCCACGCTGTTCGCCGCCTTTTTGTATTTCGACCTGAGCTTCATGGTCTGGTACCTGCTCGGCCCCCTGGCGGTGCAGATTGCCGCCGACCTGCAACTGACTGCCCAACAGCGGGGCCTGATGGTCGCCACGCCGATTCTGGCAGGCGCCATACTGCGTTTTGTGATGGGCGTACTGGTGGACCGCTTGTCACCCAAGACTGCCGGGCTGATCGGTCAGGTGATCGTCATCGTCGCCCTGGCCTGCGCCTGGCACCTGGGCGTACACACCTACGAGCAGGCGCTGCTGCTGGGCGTGTTCCTCGGCGTCGCCGGTGCTTCGTTCGCCGTGTCGCTGCCGCTGGCTTCGCAGTGGTACCCGCCGCAGCACCAGGGCAAGGCCATGGGTATCGCCGGTGCCGGCAACTCGGGCACCGTGTTCGCTGCACTGCTGGCCCCGCTGCTGGCGGCGGGCTTTGGCTGGAACAACGTGTTCGGTTTTGCCCTGCTGCCGCTGCTGCTGACCCTCGCGCTGTTCGCCCTGCTGGCACGCAACGCCCCGCAGCGCCCCAAGCCCAAGGCCATGGCCGACTACCTCAAGGCCCTGGGTGACCGCGACAGTTGGTGGTTCATGTTCTTCTACAGCGTCACCTTCGGCGGCTTCATCGGCCTGGCCAGCGCCCTGCCCGGCTACTTCAGCGACCAGTACGGCCTGAGCCCGATCACTGCCGGCTACTACACCGCCGCCTGCGTGTTCGCCGGCAGCCTGATGCGCCCGCTGGGCGGCGCCCTGGCCGACCGCTTCGGCGGCATTCGCACCTTGCTGGCGATGTACAGCGTGGCGGCCCTGTGCATCGCTGCAGTCGGCTTCAACCTGCCCAGCGCGGCGGCGGCCCTGGCCTTGTTCGTCAGCGCCATGCTCGGCCTGGGTGCTGGTAACGGTGCGGTGTTCCAACTGGTGCCGCAGCGTTTTCGCCAGGAGATCGGCGTGATGACCGGGCTGATCGGCATGGCCGGCGGCATCGGTGGCTTCCTGCTGGCGGCCGGCCTTGGCACCATCAAGCAGCACACCGGTGACTATCAGCTGGGCCTGTGGCTGTTCGCCAGCCTTGGCGTGCTGGCCTGGTTCGGGCTGTACGGGGTCAAGCAGCGCTGGCGCACCACCTGGGGCTCGGCGGCGGTGACCGCGGCGCGGGTATGAGCCTGCGCCTGAGCTTCGCCCAGGCCACTGCCACCGGCCCGCGGGAGGAAAACCAGGACGCCCTGCGCCTGGCCACCCCCGCGCCGGAGCTGGCCGCCAGCAAGGGCTACCTGTTCGCCCTTGCCGACGGCGTCAGCCAGTGCGCCGATGGCGGGCTGGCGGCACGGGCCAGCTTGCAGGCGCTGGCCCTGGACTACTACGCCACCCCCGCCACCTGGGGGGTGGCCCAGGCCCTGGACAAACTGCTGCTGGCGCAGAACCGCTGGCTGCGCGCCCAGGGCAATGGCCAGCCGCTGCTCACCACCCTCAGTGCCCTGGTGCTGCGCGGCCGGCGCTTCACCCTGGCGCATGTCGGTGATTGCCGCGTGTACCGCTGGCACGACGGGCGCCTGCAGTGCCTGAGCGAAGACCATGTATGGGACCAGCCAGGCATGCAGCATGTGCTCAAACGTGCCCTGGGCCTGGACCAGCACCTGCTGGTGGACTACCTGGACGGCGAGTTGCATGAAGGCGAGCGCTTCGTGCTGCTGAGCGATGGCGTGTGGGCCAGCCTGGGCGACCAGCGCATCCACAGCATCCTGCGCGAACACCCCGACCTGCAGGAGGCGGCGAACACCCTGGTAGCCACCGCCCACCACAGTGGCAGCCAGGACAACGCCAGCGCCTTGTTGGTGCAGGTCGACGGCCTGGGTGCCGGCAACCTGGGCGACACCTTGGCGCAGTTGCAGCACTGGCCACTGCCCGGCGCCCTGCGCGAGGGCCAGGTGATTGATGGCTGGCGCATCGACGGCGTGCTGGCGCAAAGCCGCCAGTCGCTGCTGTACCGGGTACGCGACCCGCAAGGCCAGGCCTGGCTGCTCAAAACCTTGCCCCTGGCCCGTGAAGACGAACCCGGCGCGGCCCAGGCACTGCTGCTGGAAGAGTGGTTCCTGCGCCGGGTCGCCGGCCGCCACTTCCCCGAAGTGCATCCGGCCAGCCAACGCCAGCACCTTTATTACCTGATGCGCGAATACCCCGGTGCGACCTTGGCCGGGCAGCCGCCGCTGCCACTGGCGCAATGGCTGGAAGTCGCCCGCCAGTTGCTGCAGGCAGTGGGTGTGCTGCACCGGCGTAACCTGCTGCACCGCGATATCAAGCCGGACAACCTGCACCTGGGCAGCGACGGCCAGCTGCGCTTGCTGGACTTCGGGCTGGCCTACTGCCCGGGGCTTTGCGAGGACCAGCCCCACAGCTTGCCGGGCACCCCGTCGTTCATTGCCCCGGAAGCCTTCGATGGCCTGCCGCCCGGCCCGCGCCAGGACCTGTACGGCGCAGGCGTCACCCTTTACTACCTGCTGACCGGCCATTACCCCTACGGCGAGGTCGAGGCGTTCCAGCGGCCGCGTTTCGGCACAGCGGTCAACCCTGCGCGATACCGCCCGGATTTGCCCGAGTGGTTGCAGCGCAACCTGTTGCAGGCCGTGGCAGCGGACCCGGCGCAACGCTTCGAGACGGCCGAGCAGTGGTTGTTGCTGCTGGAACGGGGTGACCGTCAGGAGCTGGCCGAGCGGCCACGGCCGTTGCTGGAACGCGAGCCGCTGAAGGTGTGGCGCACGCTGGGGTTGCTGTCGTTGCTGTTGAATTTGGTGTTGTTGCTGGTGCTGTTGAAAGGTTGAGGGTGCCGAAAGGATTGCGATCGTCTGTAGGAGCGGCCTTGTGTCGCGAAAGGGCTGCGCAGCAGCCCCGGCGATCTTGCATGATGCGCAAATCCTGGGGCCGCTACGCAGCCCTTTCCGACCGGTCCGGCGCCCCGGCAAGGCCGCTCCTACAGGGGGAAGAGAACTGTCCGCCGAGAAATCCCAGGCAAAGAAAAACCCGGCCGAGGCCGGGTTTTTCGTCAAGCTTCAAACCAATTACTTGGCCTGAGCTTCTACCTGAGCTTCTACGCGACGGTTAACGGCGCGGCCAGCTTCGGTGGCGTTGTCGGCAACCGGACGGGTCTCACCGTAGCCAACCGAGTCAACACGGTTGGATTCGATGCCGTACTGCTGGGTCAGGACCTGCTTGACAGCGTTGGCACGACGCTCGGACAGCTTCTGGTTGTAAGCGTCTGGGCCGACGGAGTCAGTGTGACCTTCCACGGTGGTGGTGGTCTGTGGGTACTGCTTCATGAAGTCAGCCAGGTTCTTGATGTCGCCGTAGCTGTTTGGCTTGACGACCGACTTGTCGAAGTCGAACTTGACGTCCAGCTCAACGCGAACGACTTCGGCAACAGCCGGGCAGCCATCGGCGTCAACGGTGACGTTGGCCGGGGTGTCCGGGCACTTGTCGACGTTGTCGCAAACGCCGTCGTTGTCGCTGTCGGAGCAGACTTCGGCTACTGGAGCAGGAGCGGCTTCGGCGTGCTTCGGGCTACCGCCGAAGTTCAGGCCAACACCAACGCTCGGGGCCCACTCGGTGTCGCCCTGGTCGATGTTGTACTGGGCTTCAACGCCGGCACGGGCGTAGAACATGTCGGTGATGTACCACTTGGCGCCAGCGCCAACGTTGGCGAAGGTCGACTGGTTACGACCGCCACGGCCGGTCTGGCCCAGGGACTGGTGCGAGAAACCTGCCGATACGTACGGACGGATGGCGTCGTACGGGTTGTTGAAGTGGTAAACGGCGTCCAGGGCGGTGTTCGAGCCCTTGATGTTCTTGCCGTCGTCGCCACGGGCGTTGTGTACTTCGTCGTAGCCCAGACGCAGTTCAACGTCGTCGGTCAGGAAGTAACCGATCGAGCCGCCGAACAGGTTGCCGTCGTTTTTGAAGTCGCGCTGGCTGTCGAAGAATTCTTTCTTGTAGAAGCCTTCAACCTCAACGGCGCCTTGACCTTGTGCCAGAGCGCCGAACGAAGCGGCAGCTACAAGCGAACCAATGGCCAAGCCCAAGGTGTTTTTCAATTTCATCCGTTAAATCCCCATCTGGTGATAGTTAAGCAGTCCCACCAAAATCCGGGGGACAACTCGACGGCAAGTCTAGCAGAACTCGCCGATTCGTTTGAGCTATTTGCTGGCCACTAAGTTTCAGTCAGGCCTGCAAATTTCTCGCGAAGCTTGTCGAGCGCACGCTTGTAACGCATTTTCGTGGCGCTCAGGCCCATGTGCATGATGTCGGCGATCTCCTGGAATTCCAGCTCCGCGACAAATCGCAGCACCAGGATTTCACGGTCGATCGGGTTCACGTGCACCAGCCATTTATCCAGCCCGCCTTTTTCTTCAGGCTTCGGTGCCTTGTCCTCAGACGCCTCTTCGACAGGGTCCAGGCTCAGGGCATCCATCAGCCGTCGCTTGCGACGCTCCTTGCGGTACTGGGTGATGCATTCGTTGTAGGTGATGCTGTAGAGCCAGGTTTTGAACTTGGATTTGCCCTCGAAGTTCTTCAACCCGTACAACACTTTCAGCATCACCTCCTGACAGACATCGTCGGCATCGCGGTCGTTCCCCAAATAGCGCGCACAAACGTTGAACAGCGTGCGCTGGTAGCGCCGCATGAGTTCTTCATAGGCGCGGGTAACGTGAAACAGCTCCTCATGCGAACGCGCCACCAACTCCTCGTCGGTGAGTGCTCGGGGGTCGTAGCGCATGGGCGGCGAGTGGTCTTTGTTCAAACGGTTCAGGCCGACAGTCAGGTCAATGTCGCCGCTCGGCCCGTCGGGGCCGAATTTTGCGGCGGCATACATTAACAGCTTTTGCTCGCTCAGCGGCTATTCACGCGCTGTTCGAGCAGTACACGGTTGGACAGCGACACCAGTTCGCCCTCATCGGTCAGCAGCACCGTCTTGACCGTGCCGATCTCCTCGATGTGGCCTTCGACCTCGCCAATCTGCACGTGCTGGCCCACCTGGTAGAGTTCACGCACGTAAATGCCGGCCAGAATCTGCCCGGCAATTTCACGGCTGCCCAGGCCCATGGCCAGTGCAACGGCCAGACCAACGGTAATCAAACCGATGACGATCACGTGATTGAGCAGGTCGGTCTTGACCTCCAGCTGGCTGATCGCCACCGAGATGGCGATGATGATCACCAGCCCCTGGACGATACGCCCAAGGCCTGCCGAGTACTCAAGGCCAATGCCTTCGGCTGCGCCGCGGGTCAGGCCGTTGGCCACCTGGGCCAGCAGCACGCCGGCCAGCAGCACCAGCGCTGCGCCGAACACCTTGGGCAGGTACAGGGCAAGCATGTCGAGCGTGGCCGAAACCCGCTCAAGGCCGAGGGATTCGGCGGCAGAGACGAGGAAGATCAGCAGCACGAACCAGTAGACGATCTTGCCGATCAGGGTCGAGATCGGCACCTGAATGCCGACCCGGGCCAGCATTTTAGTCAGCCCGGTGCCGCTCATCAGGCGGTCCAGGCCAAACTTGGCGAGCAGTTTCGACAGCAAGGTGTCCAGCAGCTTCGCCACGACGAAGCCCAACAGCACCACCACCAGCGCGCCGAACAGGTTGGGGATGAAGTTCGCCACCTTGGTCCAAAGGGCAGTCATGGCGGTGACCAGACTCTGGGTCCAGAGATCGAGTTCCATATTCAATCGGCCTTATCTACAGTGCTGCCAGCGGCAGGTTTGCGGGTAGCGTTGCGTCGCACCGGCGCAACATGCGCCGAGCCATTGTTGACGGCGATCAGCAGCGCCTGGCTCCAACGGCCAAGCAGGCTGAACAGATCGCCCGCGCCCACCTGGCGGTTGGCGGTCTTGAGTACGCGGCCCAGGCAAGCGGCGTCGTCACGGTCCTGGCCGGACGGCGACGCCTTGAGCAGGTCACGCAGGGATTCTTCGAACGGATCGTGCATGTGCACCTCACGCAGTGTCAGTCAGAGACGAGGTGGCCGGGCAATCGGTCACACATCGCCCTCGGGCACAGCTTTCAAATTCGATCTGTGTCGGCTTCTTCGCGGGCAAAACCGCCCCCACACCCTTACGCAAACCCTGTGGGAGCGGGCTTGCCCGCGAAGAGACCGGCACAGGTACAGGCTATCTATACCCACCGCAACCTGCGGAACAACCACCACTGCCCCACCGCCAGCCCCAGCACGATCAGGCTGGCGAACAAGAAGCCATACGGGCTGCTCGAGCCCGGAATGCCGCCCACGTTGATGCCGAGCAAACCGGTAACGAAGCTCATGGGCAAGAAGATGCAGGTGATGATGCCGAAGCGGTACATGGTCCGGTTCATCCGCTCGCTGCGCCGCCGGTCCTCGCTCTCCAGCACCAGTGCGGCGCGCTCGCGGGCCAGCTCCAATTCTTCGAGGTAGCGGATCAGGCTGTTGTTCAGCTCGTTCCAGTAGTCGCCGTCGGGGTCGGCGAACCAGCTGCACTTGTTGCGCGACAGCTGTGCGTAGATGTCCCGCTGCGGTGCCAGAAAGCGGCGCAGCCCGGCGGCGCGACGGCGTATCTGCTGCAAGCTGCCATGCTCGGGCGTATACCGTTCGTCGGCTTCCACCTTCTCTTCTTCTTCGTCGACGGCCTCGGACAGGTCGCTGACCAGCGCCTGGACCTTTTCAGTCAGCAGTTCGCCCATCAGCAGCAACAGTTCAGAGGCCGATTTCGGCCCCCTGCCCTCCTCCAGTTGCTGCAGCACCTCGTCACTGGCGCGCAACGGCCGCAGGCGCAACGAGATCACCCGCCGCGCCTCGGCGAAGATGCGTACCGAGACCATGTCTTCGGGCTCGGCACCGGGGTTGAGGTTGACCCCGCGCAGGAACAAAAGCATCTGCTCGTCGGCCATCTGCAACAGGCGCGGGCGGGTGTTTTCTTCCAGCAGCAGGTCACAGGCAAACGCACTCAGGCCACTGTCCTGCAGCAGCCAGGTGCGGGTCTGCGGGTGGCTACGGTCCCAGTGCAGCCACAGGCTTTCCTGGGCCTGCAACTGCAGGCCGTCCAGCTCGGTGCGGGCGATGGACCGTGCGCCGCCCTTGCCGTCGAGCACCAGGGCATGCACCAGGCCCCACTGCGCGTTGTCTTCCTCGAACATCAAAGCTCCATCAGCGCACGGGGCGCGTCACTCCGGCATTTTCAGCGGGCTTGGCGAGACGATCACGCCGTTGTTGTCCGCGTAGATATATTCCCCCGGGCGGAAGGTCACGCCGGCGAAGGTCACCGCAACGTTCAAGTCACCGATGCCGCGCTTGTCGGTCTTCAGCGGGTGGCTGGCCAGGGCCTGCACACCGACGTCGGTCTGGATCAGCACATCGACATCGCGCACGCAGCCGTAGATCACCAACCCTTCCCAGCCATTCTTGGCGGCCTTTTCAGCCAGCATGTCGCCCAGCAGCGCCCGGCGCAGCGAACCGCCGCCGTCGACCACCAGCACCTTGCCCTTGCCGTCGAGCTCGACCTGCTCTTTGACCAGCGAGTTGTCTTCATGGCACTTGATGGTGACGATCTGGCCACCGAAGGAGTCGCGGCCACCGAAGTTGCTGAACATGGGTTCGAGCACCTGCACCAGGTCCGGGTAGGCGTCGCAGAGGTCGGGCGTTACGTAATGCTGCATGGGAAGCTCCTGTCAGTCACAACGAAAGCGGATGAGAGGGCAAGGCTACACCGCACGGGGTGCGGGCGTCATCCCGGACTGCTGGGTCACGGCCTCATCGCCGGCAAGCCGGCTCCTACAGGGGGTCGCGCTTCTCTGTAGGAGCCGGCTTGCCGGCGATAGGGCCCTGTCAGGTGACCGCTACCGGCTCAGCCCCCACAGTCGACGGATGCACCGCCACCTGCGGGTCGCCCAACCAACGCGCCACCAAGGGCCACACCTGGGCCTGCGCCGCCTTGCTGACCAGCATGTCGACATGCCCGAACGCATCGAAACCTTCCTCGCGCCCCAGGCGCAGGAACTGCTTGCTGTCGCCACCAAACTGCTCGAACAGCTTGCGACAAGCCCATACCGGGTCCTGGAAGTCACCCGCGCCGGCCACCGCCAGCAGCGGCACCTCGACCTCGGCCAGGCCCGCCCACCAGTCACTGTGCTTGTCGCCAAAGCGGCCGAACAGGCCGTTCCAGCGCAGGCTCTCCAGCGCCAGGCCAATCGGCTCGTCTTCCGGGCCGCGCTTGAGCCGGCTGCCGGAAATCTGCGCAAAGCGCTTGAGCAGCAACTTCGCGCCCCAGGCCACCGGCGGCACTTTCAACGGCCAGTAAACCCGGCTGACCTGGGCGCCGAACAACGCAGCGCTAGCCACCCGCTGCGGCTCCAGGTAACCGCCGCCCAAAGCAGCGGCGAGCGTGGTGCCACCCAACGAATGGCCCACCCAGTGTGGCGCCTGGCCGGTTTGCTCGTGCACGAAGGCACCGATTACCGGCAAATCGTAGCGGGCGTAGTCGGCCACCTGGTTGTGGCGCCAGTCGCGGTTGCGCGGCGACAGGCCGTGGCCGCGCATTTCCGGGACCCACACATCGAACCCGGCGCGCACCAGGTAGGCGCCAAGGCCTATGCCCTTGGGCGAGAACCAGAACCGGCGGTTGGAAAAGCTGCCATGCAGGAGGATGACCGGCACGCCCTGGGCGCGGCTCTGGTCGGCCAGGCCCAGGCGGGTAACGGCGATTTCGACGCTGGCATCGGGGCTGTTGCCGGCTTTGATCCGGTAGACGTCTTCGCTGAGGTCGCCGCGCCGCTCGGCACTGAGCAACGCGACGGGGAATTGGGTGCTGCTGCTTTGCATGGGTTCACAAACAAACTGGAAGTGTAAATGTGAGAGCGGGCTTGCCCGCGATTGCGTCCGGCCAGACTACCTAAGTGTCTTTGCCGACGCTATCGCGGGCAAGCCCGCTCCTACAGGGATTTCATGCCAGAGCGCGCGTGGTGCCCCGGCATGGGTACATCAGGCCGCGCCCTGGCCCTCGGCCAGGAAGAACCAGGTCTCGAGCACCGAGTCCGGGTTCAGCGACACGCTTTCGATGCCCTGCTCCATCAGCCACTTGGCCAGGTCCGGATGGTCCGACGGGCCCTGGCCGCAGATGCCGATGTACTTGCCGGCCTTGTTGCAGGCGGCAATGGCGTTGGCCAGCAGCTTCTTCACCGCCGGGTTTCGCTCATCGAACAGGTGGGCGATGATGCCCGAGTCGCGGTCCAGGCCCAGGGTCAGCTGGGTCAGGTCGTTCGAACCGATCGAGAAGCCGTCGAAGTACTCGAGGAACTCTTCGGCCAGAATGGCGTTGGACGGCAGCTCGCACATCATGATCACGCGCAGGCCGTTGTCGCCACGGGCCAGGCCGTTTTCGGCGAGCAGGTCGACTACCTGGCTGGCCTCGCCCAGGGTGCGCACGAACGGCACCATGATCTCGACGTTGGTCAGGCCCATTTCGTTGCGCACGCGCTTGAGCGCACGGCATTCGAGCTCGAAGCAGTCACGGAACGACTCGCTGATGTAACGCGAAGCACCGCGGAAGCCCAGCATCGGGTTTTCTTCTTCCGGCTCGTACAACTTGCCGCCGATCAGGTTGGCGTACTCGTTGGACTTGAAGTCCGACAGGCGCACGATAACCTTTTTCGGGTAGAAGGCTGCAGCCAGGGTGCTGATGCCCTCGACCAGCTTCTCGACATAGAAACCGACCGGGTCGTTGTAGCCGGCGATGCGCTTGTCGACGCTGTCTTTGAGCTCCGGCGGCAGGCCTGCGTAGTTCAGCAGCGCCTTGGGGTGCACGCCGATCATGCGGTTGATGATGAACTCCAGACGCGCCAGGCCCACACCTTCGTTGGGCAGTTGAGCGAAGTCGAAGGCGCGGTCGGGGTTGCCGACGTTCATCATGATCTTGAACGGCAGGTCCGGCATGGCGTCCACCGAGTTCTGGCGGATGTCGAAGCCCAGTTCGCCTTCGAAGATGTAACCGGTGTCGCCTTCGGCGCAGGATACGGTCACGCCCTGGCCGTCTTTGAGCACCTGGGTAGCATTGCCGCAACCGACCACAGCCGGGATACCCAGCTCACGGGCGATGATCGCCGCATGGCAGGTACGCCCGCCGCGGTTGGTGACGATGGCGCTGGCGCGCTTCATCACCGGCTCCCAGTCCGGGTCGGTCATGTCCGACACCAGCACGTCGCCCGGCTGCACCTTGTCCATCTCGGACACGTCGTTGATCACGCGGACCTTGCCGGCGCCGATGCGCTGGCCGATGGCGCGGCCTTCAACCAGCACGGTGCCCTTCTCTTTAAGCAGGTAGCGCTCCATCACATTGGCGCTGGCGCGGCTCTTCACCGTTTCAGGGCGCGCCTGAACGATGTACAGCTTGCCGTCGTCACCGTCCTTGGCCCACTCGATGTCCATCGGGCGCTGATAGTGCTGCTCGATGATCATGGCTTGCTTGGCCAGATCAACGACTTCGTCGTCGCTCAGGCAGAAGCGCGCACGCTCGGCACGCTCAACCTCGACGGTCTTGACCGAACGGCCGGCCTTGGCTTCTTCGCCATAGACCATCTTGATCGCCTTGCTGCCCAGGTTGCGGCGCAGGATGGCCGGGCGGCCGGCCTGCAGGGTCTGCTTGTGGACGTAGAACTCGTCAGGGTTGACCGCACCCTGCACCACGGTTTCACCCAGGCCGTAGGCGCCGGTGATGAACACCACGTCACGGAAGCCCGACTCGGTGTCCAGGGTGAACATCACGCCGGCGGTGCCGGTTTCGGAGCGGACCATGCGCTGCACACCGGCCGACAGGGCGACCAGCTTGTGGTCGAAGCCCTGGTGCACGCGGTACGAGATGGCGCGGTCGTTGAACAGCGAGGCGAACACTTCCTTGGCCGCGCGGATGACGTTGTCGACGCCGCGGATGTTGAGGAAGGTTTCCTGCTGGCCGGCGAACGAGGCGTCCGGCAGGTCTTCGGCGGTGGCCGAGGAGCGCACGGCGACAGCCATGTTGTCGTTGCCATTGGCCATTTCGGCGAAGGCGGTGCGGATTTCGGCGTCCAGACGCGCCGGGAATTCGGCTTCCATGACCCACTGACGGATTTGCGCGCCGGTCTTGGCCAGGGCATTGACGTCGTCGACATCCAGCGCGTCGAGCGCGGCGTGGATCTTGTCGTTCAGGCCGCTCTGCTCGAGGAAGTCGCGGTACGCCTGAGCCGTAGTGGCAAAGCCGCCCGGCACCGATACGCCGGCGCCGGCAAGATTACTGATCATCTCGCCCAGGGATGCGTTCTTGCCCCCCACATGCTCCACATCATGGACGCCGAGCTTATCGAGGGAAACTACGTACTCAACCAAGGTGATCTCTCCACTAACTGTGTTGGAAAAGCTCAATGGCACCCGCCTGTCGACTCTGCGACTGGGCCGGGCGCTGGTGGCCTGGACCTGGAAAATAAGTGAGAATGCCGAGCAACCGCGTTCGGCAAACCGAACCTATCATATCCAGAAACATTCAGCAGCTTAAGGCCCCTGGCGCAAATGAAACGAACCGCGTTCTTCATCTCCGACGGCACCGGCATCACGGCAGAGACCCTGGGGCAAAGCCTGCTCGCTCAATTCGAGAGCATTCCGTTCAATAAATTCACTCGGCCCTACATCGACTCACTGGAAAAGGCCCGGGCCATGGTCCAGCAAATCAACCTGGCTGCCGAGCGCGACGGGGTACGCCCGATCATCTTCGATACCATCGTCAACCAGGACATCCGCGAGGTCCTGGCTACGTCCAATGGCTTCATGATCGACATCTTCTCGACGTTTTTATCCCCGCTCGAGCAGGAATTGACCGCCCATTCGTCGTATTCGGTGGGCAAGTCGCACTCCATCGGCGGTAACTCGAACTACATGGAGCGCATCGAGGCGGTGAACTTCGCCCTCGACAACGACGACGGCGCGCGCACCCACTACTACGACAAGGCCGACCTGATCCTGGTGGGCGTATCGCGTTGCGGCAAGACCCCGACCTGCCTGTACATGGCCATGCAGTTCGGCATCCGCGCCGCCAACTACCCGCTTACCGAGGACGACATGGAGCGCCTGCAGTTGCCGTCGGTGCTGAAGAAGTACCAGCACAAGCTGTTCGGCCTGACCATCGACCCCGACCGCCTCACCGCCATCCGCCACGAGCGCAAGCCCAACAGCCGCTATTCGAGCTTCGCCCAATGCGAGTTCGAGGTGCGCGAGGTGGAGAACCTGTTCCGCCGGGAGAACATCCCCAACATCAATTCCACGCATTTTTCGGTGGAAGAGATTTCGGCGAAGATTCTGGTGGAGAAAGGCGTCGAGCGGCGGTTCAAGTAAGCCCCTGCCAACGCGGTCCCCTGTAGGAGCGGCCTTGTGTCGCGAAAGGGCTGCAACGCAGCCCCGGCGATTTTGCATGATGCCGAGATCCTGGGGCTGCTTCGCAGCCCTTTCGCGACACAAGGCCGCTCCTACAGGGGGGGCCGCGACAAGGCAGATTAAAAAGCCCCGGCATCACTGCCGGGGCTTTTTCATTTCAGCTGTCCCACCTCAGGACGGCACCGCCACAACCTGCCCGCTCATGGCCAAGTCGACCAGCTCGCGGTTGGCCACCGCGTACATCGCATAGTCGGTGCCGGTGGCGTTGCGCAGGTCGTCGAGCATGGCGCGCCAGCGCTCCACCATCACCCGGTGCTGCTCGCACCACAGCGCCACACGCTCGTCCATGTCCTGCGGGGCATCGGCCATCTGCAGCACCGAGATGGTAATCGCCCGTTGCTGCAGGTCGATATCGTCGCGGAACGCCTCGCGGGCCAGGGCCTGCCAGTTGTTCTCCACCGGCAGGTTGCTGATTTCCTGCAGGTACCAGGTCAGGTCCAGCGAGCTGCCCACGGCAAAGAACGCCTTGGCCACCTGCGCCGGGTCATGGCCGGTGACGTCCGCCGCCTCGATGATCGGCAGCAGGGTGTACAGGTGGCTGGTGCCGGCCACCATGCGCGCCAGCAGCTCCGGCACACCGGCCTCGACGAAGCCCTGATAGCGGACCATCCAGCGTTCACGGGTCGGGCCTTCCAGCAGCTCGTCGAGCTTGAGCCCCAGCTGGGCGATCTTCGGCCCGAAGTGGGCGACGTCACGGCCAGCATCCTGCTCGTTGCGCCGGCTGCGCAGGAACCAGCGGGTGGCACGGCGGCCCAGGCGCATCAGCTCGTCCATCAGCGTCAGTTGCACCTCTGCCGGCACCTGGTAGTCCAGTGCCTCGATCTGGCGGAACCAGTGCGGCAGGTGGAAGATATCGCGCACGATCACATAGGCGCCGGCCACGTTGGCCGGGCTCATGCCGGTGGACTCCTTCAGGCGCTGCACGAAGGTGATGCCCATGTTGTTGACCAGGTCGTTGGCGATCTGGGTGCTGACGATCTCGCGCTTGAGGCGGTGGCGGCGCATGGCCTCGGCGAACTTGCTCACCAGCGACGGCGGGAACGCGGTTTCCATGTCGCGGGTCAGGTAGTCATCGTCAGGCACCAGCGACTTGAGCAACTGCTCCTTGAGGTCGATCTTGCTGTATGAGATCAGCACCGACAGCTCGGCACGGGTCAGGCCCTGGCCTGCGGCCAGGCGCTCGGCCAGTTGCTCTTCGCTGGGCAGGAACTCGATGGCGCGGTCCAGCTTGCCGCGGCCTTCAAGGTCGGCCATCAGGCGCTTGTACTCGGCGATCCGCTCGCGGGCGCGGCGGGCGGCCAGCGACAGCGCCTGGGTTTGCTTGTAGTTGTTGCCCAGCACCAGGGCTGCAACCTCGTCGGTCATGCTGCCCAGCAGCTGGTTGCGCTGCTTCTCGGTCATGTCGCCACCCTGCACCACTTCGTTGAGCAGGATCTTGATGTTGACCTCGTGGTCGGAGCAGTCCACGCCACCGGCGTTGTCGATGAAGTCGGTGTTGGTGGCGCCGCCGTGCAGGCCGAACTCGACACGGCCCAGCTGGGTCATGCCCAGGTTGCCGCCCTCGCCCACCACCTTGCAGCGCAGTTCGTTGCCGTTGACCCGCAGGGCATCGTTGGCCTTGTCGCCGACATCGGCGTGGCTTTCAGTGCTGGCCTTGACGTAAGTACCGATACCGCCGTTCCACAGCAGGTCCACCGGCGCCTTGAGCAGCGCATGCAGCAGCTCGGTCGGGGTCAGGCGGTCGGCCTCGATGGCGAAGCGTTCCTTCATCTGCGGGCTGATGGCGATGCTCTTGGCACTGCGCGGGAAGATCCCGCCACCTTCGGACATGATGCTGCTGTCGTAGTCGCTCCAGGCCGAGCGCGGCAGGTCGAACAGGCGCTGGCGCTCCTTGAAGCTGCTGGCAGGCTCCGGGTTGGGGTCGATGAAGATGTGCAGGTGGTTGAACGCCGCCACCAGTTGCAGCTTGTCGGACATCAACAGGCCGTTGCCGAACACGTCGCCGGCCATGTCGCCAACGCCGATGACGGTGACCGGATCTTGCTGCACGTTGATGCCGCGTTCGCGGAAGTGGCGCTGAACGCCGACCCAGGCGCCACGGGCGGTGATGCCCATCTTCTTGTGGTCGTAGCCGGCCGAGCCGCCCGAGGCGAACGCATCGCCCAGCCAGAAGCCGTAGTCGATGGCGATGCCGTTGGCGATGTCGGAGAAGGTCGCGGTGCCTTTGTCTGCCGCCACCACCAGGTACGGGTCATCATCGTCATGGCGCACCACGTTGGCTGGCGGTACCACGCCACCGTCCTTGAGGTTGTCGGTGATGTCGAGCAGGCCGCTGATGAAGATGCGGTAGCACGCCACGCCCTCGGCGGCGATCTCGTCGCGGCTGCCGCCCAGCGGCAGGCGGCGCGGCAGGAAGCCGCCCTTGGCGCCCACCGGCACGATCACCGAGTTCTTCACCTGCTGCGCCTTGACCAGGCCCAGCACTTCGGTGCGGAAGTCTTCCTCGCGGTCCGACCAGCGCAGGCCGCCGCGGGCAACGTTGCCAAAGCGCAGGTGCACGCCCTCGACCCGTGGCGAGTAGACGAAAATCTCGAACTTGGGCACCGGCTTGGGCAGCTCGGGGATCAGCTTGGGGTTGAACTTGAAGCTGAAGTACGACTTGTTCTGCCCGTTGGCGTCCGGCTGGTAGAAGTTGGTGCGCAGGGTGGCCTTGATCAGGTCCAGGTAGCGGCGCAGGATGCGGTCCTCGTTGAGCACCTGGACGTCGTCCAGGGCGGTGAGGATGGCCTGTTCCAGGCGCAGTTGCTTGTCGTCGAGGTCTTCCTGGGTGAGCTTGCGCGCCAGGTAGAAGCGGGTCTTGAACAACCGGGTCAGCTCGCGGGCGATGTCGGTGTGGTTGTTCAGGGTGCTGGCGATGTAACCCAGGTCAAAGCCCAGGCGGATCTGCTTGAGGTAGCGGGCGTAGGCACGCAGCAGCGCCACATCACGCCATGGCAGGCCGGCGGTGAGCACCAGGCGGTTGAACGCGTCGTTTTCGGCGTCGCCCTTGACGATGTGGACGAAGGCGTCCTGGAACGTATCGTTGAGCTGCTGGATATCCAGGTTCAGGCCTTCGCTGTAGGTGAAGGCGAAGTCGTGAATCCAGAACTCGCGGCCACTGGCGTGGCGCAGGCGGTAGGGGAATTCGCCGAGCACGCGCAGGCCGAGGTTTTCCAGGATCGGCAGCACGTCCGACAGCGCCAGCGGCGTGTCGGCGTGGTACAGCTTGCAGTGCAACTGGCGTTCACCCAACTGCGTGAGCGGCTGGTAGAAGCTCATGGCCAGCGGCTTGGCCTCGGACAAACCGAGCACATGCTGCATGTCGACCACCGCCGAGTGCGCGGCGAAGCGCTCGCGGTAGCCGGCCGGGAAGCCTTTGGGGAAGTCGTCGAGGATGTTGGTGCCCTGGGCCTCGCCGAAGTTTTCCACCACCAGCGCCGAGAAGTCGTCCTGCCACGAACGACAGGCCTGCACCACTTCGTTTTCCAGCTGCTGCGGGTCGATTTCGAGGCGGTTCTTCGGGTCGACCCGCAGAATCAGCTGCACGCGGGCCAGCACCGATTCGGAGAAGAAGGTCCAGAACTCACAGTCGGTGGCCTTCAGGCGCTCCATCAGCACCTGCTGGATCTTCTGGCGCACTTCGGTGGAGTAGATCTCACGCGGCACATAGGCCAGGCAGTAGCAGAAGCGGCCGTACGGGTCCTTGCGCAGGAACACGCGGATCTTGTTGCGCTCCTGAATCTGCACGATCGACATGGCCGTGGTGAACAGCTCGTCGATGGGGGTCTGGAACAGGTCGTCGCGGGGCAGCACCTCGAGTACCTGGGCCAGTTCCTTGCCCAGGTGCGCCTTGGCATCGAAGCCCGAGCGGCGCTCCACTTCAGCGACCTTGCCGCGGATGTAGGGGATGGTGTGCACGCTCTCGCCATACACCGACGAGGTGTACAGGCCCATGAAGCGGCACTCCTTGATGACCTTGCCGTCGGCGTCGATCTGGCGGATCGACACGTAGTCCGGGTAGGCCGGGCGGTGCACGCGGCTCGGTTGCGAAGCCTTGGCGAACGACAAAAGGCGCGGCTCGCGCAGGTAGGCGACGGCGTAGTCCTCGATGCGCAGGTCATCGGCGCCCAGCCCTGCGCGCAGCAGGCGGGTCAGGCCAAGGAACGAGCCCTCGTCGTACTTCAGGTGGCCGCCGTCGGCATCGGACTCGACGGTGAACTCTTCGTAGCCGAGGAAGGTGAAGTGGTTGTCGAGCAACCACGACAGGAAGCTTTGCACCTCAGCCTTGTCGTTCTGCGCCGGGCCAAAGGCGTTCTGCTCGACCAGTTCGAGCAACTGGCGAATCTTGGCTTTCATCGGCTCGAAGTCGGCAACCACGCCGCGCACCTCGGCCAGCACCTGCTCAAGCTCCTTGGCCAGGGTGATGAGTTCGGCCGGGTTGGAGCAGCGGTCGATTTCCAGGTACATCAGCGACTCATGGCCGACGCCCTCGCCTTGCGTGCCCTTGGGCAGCAGTTCGACCAGCTCGCCCTTGGCGCCGCGGCGCACGCTGAGCACGGTGGTTTGCAGGGTGTGGATGCTGTAGCCGCGGCGGTTGAGCTCGGTGCGCACCGAGTCGACCAGAAACGGCAGGTCGTGGTGCAGCACCTCCACCACCGTGTGGGTGGACTGCCAGCCGTGGCGTTCGTAATCAGGGTTGTAGACCCGCACCTGTGGTTGCGCCGGATCGAAGCGCTCGATGATGCGCCAGGCGGAAAGCGTGCAGCCGGCGAGGTCGGACAGCCGGCGCTGGGTGAGTTCGTCCAGAGAGATGATGCCGAAGAACTGTTCGGCGAACAGTGCCACTTGTGGCAGTGACTGCTCGCTGATGTGCTGCGCCAGGGCGGCTTGCAGTTGGTGCTGGAAGTCGGCTTTGCTGGCTGCGGTGAAAAACGCCATCTGTGGTACTCCGCTTGGGCTTTGTTATAGGTGAAGCGTCGCGTAGGTCCGCCGTGTACGGATCAACGATAGCCAACCCGTAGCAAGCCGGACGGTAAACCAGGCGCTGAACGTGCGTTTGCGCACATCCACCGATGGCGCAGCTTAACGACTGAACGGTCACCGAGGCTTGCAGCGCTGCGACATATTCGGTCAAGACCGCACCCCCGGCCCCTGCAGGAGCGCATCAGCTTCAGGCCTGCGCTGTACCTGCAGGAGCCGGCTTGCCGGCGATGAGGCCAGTACCTCCAGCACCAGACAATTGCTCTCACAACGGCCCTACCGGCATACCCCTGGCGCAAACGACGCGGTAGCATGGCGGCCTATTCCCCGAACACAGGCTCCCGCCATGCAACTGAAAACCGCCCTGCTCTTCGCCACCCCCTGCGATGACGAGGAAGACAACATGGCGACCCTGTGCTGCCACAGCGACAAGGGCCAGATGTTCTTGCTGACCCGCTACCCGGACGAAGACACCGTCGACCTGACCCTGGACGACGAGCCCTCGACGCTGGACGGCCTCAAGGTGACCCTGAGCGCCCAGCGCCTGCTGATCGAAGTGGCGGCCGGTGACCGCGACGCGCTCAAAGGCGATGACAGCCTGGAAATCGTGCTGACCTCGGCCGGCACCGACCTGGAAGAGGTGGCGCTGACCCTGCGCAACATCCTCGACGGTACCGGCACCTTCGTCAGCGAGCTCTGAACCCGGCCTGGTCGACAGGGTTGTCGTGCATCACCCGGCCGGCCTGCGCAGGCCGGTCGACGTAAAGGTAGTCCAGCGCACTGTTACGCAAACCCTTGAACGCATTCCAGTGCGCCGAGGTATGCACGTACTTGCCGCGCAGCAGCGCATCTTCCCCTTCAGTGAACTGCAATGCCGGGCAGGCGCCCAGCGCATAGTCGTGCAACTTGCGGCTCAACGGCTGCAGCTCCGCGGGCAGTTGGTGCGCCGGGTCATGCCCGAGCGCCGCGAACGGTACCCCTGCGCGCACGGCCAGTTCGCGCATGATGCTCAGGTAAACCCGGGACAAGTGCCCGTATACTTCACGTTCCCGGTACACCGCGGCATAGACCTGTTTTTCGGCCACTTCCCAGCGCGCCCGGTTGCCCGCCAGTGACTCTTCCCAGGCCAGTACCCGAGGCCTGGGGTCAGCCAGGTCGGCGAAGTCCGAAGCCAGCAGGGCATCAGCCTCGGCATAGGCCGCCGTACGCTCGACCGGCGTCGTTTGCGGTACCCGGTTGGAACCGGGTTTGCTCAGCATCACTTGCTCCTGCATCGACTCCAGGTAACCGCCGCCGATGTCGGAATGCACCCCTGGCACGACGATGTCGTTTTCGCTGCGCAGCAGCGGGAAGTTGCGCCTCCGCTCGTCACCGGCCACCAGTTGCACCTGCTGGCGCGCCTGCTGCTTGCCCAGGCCCAGGCGCAAGCCGTCGTAGCGTGTATTGGCGGGGTCGAAGTTGCCGCGCAGGGGCGCGACGATCGCTGCCACCGTGTCGAACAGGCCGATGAAGTTGATTGATCGCTCGCCTTGCAGGGCCGCCGGCAACCCTGCCTCGCCTGCACCCAGGCGGTTGGCCATGTGCCGGGCAGCTGCGGCGCCGCGGCTGAAACCGAACAGGTCGAACGCCACATGCCCTGCCCCGCCCCGCAACTGTGCGGCCAGCCGCTCGCCGAGGGTGGCCAATGCCTGTTCGACCCGGGCCATCACGCCCGATCCGCCACGGCCGGTGACCTGGGCGAACAGCGAGTCGGGCTGGCCCTGGTTGGTGCCGATGCCCTGTACGTAGAGTTTCAGGTGCTGGCGCCCCCCTACCTTTCCAGTGGGGTACAGCTCATGCAGCAATGCGATGTTGCTGCGGGCATTGGCGTAACTGCCGTTGGCCGGGCTGCCTAGGGTTGCGGTGGCATTGGCCTGGTTGTTGCCGGTGCCGTCGAAGAATACGCCTATGTGGATGGTGGCTTGCTGATTCATCGCCATGTTCCTTCATGAGTTGAAGGGGTCAGCAGGCAACAGGGGGTGGGGGTGGGGGAATCGGGGTAGGTGGATTTGGGTGGGGGAATTTTCGATATGGGGTCGGGGTCGGGGTCGGGGTCGGGGTCGGGGCTTATGGTGATTGCTTTTGGAGATGTATGCGCATTCATTGACGATGGCGGCTTTTAATCACCTTTCCGCCCTTACGGCGGGTAACTTTTTGAAGGATCAAAAAGTCACCAAAAAATCCCTGCTCCCATCATCCGGCCCCCTACGCTGCGCTT
>NZ_JBJDNC010000061.1:0-14523 GCF_044900265.1 Pseudomonas sp. NPDC089406
ATATCGTCAATGAATGCGCATACATCTCCCAAAGCAATAACCATAAGCCCCGAACCCGAACCCGAACCCGAACCCGAACCCGAACCCGAACCCGAACCCGAACCCACCCAACCCCCCCGATTTCCCCCCACCCCAAAAAAGTTGGAAAGCTTCTTGCAAAGCCAGCGCCAGGCGCCACGCAGGCGTCAAAGTTTTGCTTGAAGAGGACTCGCGGTGGATCGCACTCAGTTAATCAGCAGCGCCCGTAACAACCTGGCCGGTCTCGGCCGGGGCAATCTCGGCGTGCCGCTGCTGCTGCTGGTGATGTTGGCAATGATGATGTTGCCGATACCACCGTTCCTGCTCGATGTGTTCTTCACCTTCAACATCGCGCTGTCGATCGTGGTCCTGCTGGTCTGCGTATACGCCCTGCGCCCGCTGGACTTCGCCGCCTTCCCCACCATCCTGCTGGTGGCCACCCTGCTGCGCCTGGCGCTGAACGTCGCCTCCACCCGCGTGGTCATGCTCCACGGCCAGGAAGGCCACGGCGCCGCGGGCAAGGTGATCCAGGCTTTCGGTGAAGTGGTGATCGGCGGTAACTACGTGGTCGGTGCGGTGGTGTTCGCCATCCTCATGATCATCAACTTCGTGGTGGTGACCAAAGGTGCCGGGCGTATCTCCGAGGTGAGCGCGCGCTTCACCCTCGACGCCATGCCCGGCAAACAGATGGCCATCGACGCCGACCTCAACGCCGGCCTGATCGACCAGGCCCAGGCCAAGGCGCGGCGCGCCGAGGTGGCCCAGGAGGCCGAGTTCTACGGCTCGATGGACGGTGCCAGCAAGTTCGTCCGCGGTGATGCCATCGCCGGCCTGCTGATCCTCTTCATCAACCTCATCGGCGGCATGCTCATCGGCATGCTGCAGCACGGCATGACCTTCAGCGATGCCGGCAAGATCTACGCCCTGCTGACCATCGGTGACGGTTTGGTGGCGCAATTGCCATCACTGTTGCTGTCCACCGCCGCCGCGATCATGGTTACCCGTGCCTCGGGCTCCGAGGACATGGGCAAGCTGATCAACCGGCAGATGTTCGATTCGCCCAAGGCGCTGGCCGTCTCTGCCGCCATCATGATTGTCATGGGCCTGGTGCCGGGCATGCCGCACATCGCCTTCCTCAGCCTGGGCGTGGTGGCTGGCGGCGCTGCGTACCTGGTGTGGAAGAAGCAGCAGAAGGCCAAGGTTGTGGCTCTGCAAGAGGTCCAGCGCCAGCAGGAGCTGCTGCCTTCGCCGCAGCGCGCCATGGAAACCAAAGAGCTGGGCTGGGACGACGTCAACCCCATCGACATGATCGGCCTGGAAGTCGGCTACCGCCTGATTCCGCTGGTCGACCGCAACCAGGGCGGCCAGTTGCTGGCGCGGATCAAGGGCGTGCGCAAAAAGTTGTCCCAGGACCTGGGCTTCCTCATGCCCACCGTGCACATTCGCGACAACCTCGACCTGCAGCCCAGCGCCTATCGCCTGACGCTGATGGGGGTGATCCTGGCCGAGGCCGAGATCTACCCGGACCGCGAGCTTGCCATCAACCCCGGCCAGGTGTTCGGCACCCTCAACGGCATCGCTGCCCGTGACCCGGCGTTTGGCCTGGAGGCGGTGTGGATCGACCTGGCCCAGCGCGCCCAGGCGCAGTCGCTGGGCTACACCGTGGTCGATGCCAGTACCGTGGTCGCCACCCACCTCAACCAGATCTTGCAGAAGCACTGCCATGAGCTGATCGGCCATGAAGAAGTCGTGCAATTGCTGCAGGTGCTGGCCAAGGCCTCGCCGAAGCTGGCTGAAGAAGTGGTGCCGGGCGTCATTTCCTTGTCGGGGCTGCTGAAGGTTCTGCAGGCACTGCTGTCCGAGCAGGTGCCGGTGCGTGACATCCGCAGCATTGCCGAAGCCATCGCCAACAATGCCGCCAAGAGTCAAGATACCGCCGCGCTGGTGGCTGTCGTGCGTGTCGGCCTGTGCCGTGCAATCGTGCAAAGCATTGTCGGCGTTGAGTCCGAGCTGCCTGTGATCACCTTGGAGCCAAGGTTGGAACAGATCTTGCTCAATAGTCTGCAAAGGGCCGGGCAGGGTCAGGAAGATGGTGTTCTTCTTGAGCCAAGCATGGCCGAAAAGCTTCAGCGTTCGTTGATCGAGGCAGCCCAGCGCCAGGAAATGCAGGGCTTGCCGGCCATCCTTCTGGTAGCCGGCCCGATCCGAGCCATGCTGTCGCGCTTCGGCCGCCTGGCTGTACCGAATTTGCATGTTTTGGCGTATCAGGAAATACCTGACAACAAGCAAGTCACCATCGTTGCCACCGTGGGGCCTAATGGCTGAGGTAGTGGGTTATGCAAGTTAAGCGTTTTTTCGCCGCTGATATGCGTCAGGCCATGAAGCTGGTCCGGGATGAGCTCGGCTCCGATGCCGCCATCATCGGCAACCGGCGCATCGCCGGCGGTGTCGAACTGACGGCCGCGCTGGACTACAAGCTGTCCGCCCTGGCCCCGCGCGTACCCAACGCCGAACTCGAGGACGAGCTGCGCAAGACGCAGTCGCGCATCGTCACCGCCCAGGCCGAAATCGACGGGCGCAGCGAGCTGGGCGAGGGCAATCGCCAGCTGTTCGCCGGCTTGTCGCTGACCGCCTCCGAGCCGCTGGTCGAGCCCCATGTCGAAGCCCCGGCGCCTGCCGCCGCACCTGCGCCGGCTGCGGTCGATAGCCGGGTGTTCGACGCCATGCGTTCGGAGCTTTCGGGCCTGCGCGAGCTGCTCGAAGTGCAGCTCGGCTCGCTGGCCTGGAGCCAGCTGCAGGGCAACAAGCCGCAACAGGCCAACCTGTGGCGCCGCCTGCAGCGCCTGGGCCTGTCGGGCGGCCTGGCCCGCGAGCTGCTGGAACTGACCGCCGAAATCGAAGAGCCGCGCCAAGCCTGGCGCATGGTGCTGGCGCACCTTGCGCGCATGATCGAAGTGCCGTCGGTCGAACCGATCGAGGAGGGCGGGGTGATTGCC
This sequence comes from Pseudomonas sp. NPDC089406, assembly GCF_044900265.1. Lineage (NCBI taxonomy): Bacteria > Pseudomonadati > Pseudomonadota > Gammaproteobacteria > Pseudomonadales > Pseudomonadaceae > Pseudomonas > Pseudomonas sp. NPDC089406. The sequence continues at coordinate 3,015 of NZ_JBJDNC010000061.1, forward strand.
ATGGTCGGCCCGGCCGGCATGGGCAAGACCACCACGCTCGCCAAGCTCGCCGCCCGCTACGTGCTCAAGTACGGTGCCAACAACCTGGCGCTGGTGAGCATGGACAGCTTCCGCATCGGCGCCCAGGAGCAGCTCAAGACCTTGGGCCGCATCCTCAACGTGCCGGTCACCTACGTCGACCCGGGCGAGTCCCTGGCCCAGGCCCTGGAGCCGCTGCTGCGCAAGCGCGTGGTGTTGATCGATACCGCCGGCCTGCAGGCCAGCGACCCGGCCCTGCGCATGCAGCTGGAAACCCTGGCTGGCCGCGGCATCGCCTCGAAGAACTACCTGGTGCTGGCAACCACCAGCCAGAAGCAGGTGCTGACTGCCGCTTATCACAGCTACAAGCGCTGCGGGCTGGCAGGGTGCATCCTGACCAAACTGGACGAGACGGCCTGCCTCGGCGAAGTGCTGAGCCTGGCCATCAGCCACGAACTGCCGGTGGCCTACCTGACCGACGGGCCGCGCATTCCGGATGACCTGCAATTGCCACGCAAGCACCAGCTGGTCAGCCGTGCGGTGAGCGTGCAGATGCAGGACGAGCCCAGCGAGGAGGCCATGGCCGACATGTTCGCTGATCTCTACCACAACCCCGGCAAGCGGGCGGGTTGAGGGTGAATACTGTGCAAAGTACCTACATCACGGGGTTGCCCGGCCGGTCCATGGCCTCGAGCGTTCAGCCCCTCATGTGGCTTGGGTTCAAGCGAGACAAGGTAAACAACAGACATGGGTAGCATGCATCCCGTACAGGTGATCGCCGTCACCGGTGGTAAAGGTGGCGTCGGCAAGACCAACGTTTCAGTGAACCTGTCCCTGGCGCTGGCCGAACTCGGCCGCCGGGTCATGCTGCTCGACGCCGACCTGGGCCTGGCCAATGTCGACGTGTTGCTCGGTCTCACCCCAAAACGCACCCTGGCCGATGTCATCGAAGGCCGCTGCGAACTGCGCGACGTGCTGTTGCAGGGGCCGGGCGGTGTGCGCATCGTGCCGGCCGCCTCCGGCACCCAGAGCATGGTGCACCTGGCTCCGGCGCAGCATGCCGGGCTCATTCAGGCGTTCAGCGAGATCGGCGACAACCTCGACGTGCTGGTGATCGACACCGCTGCAGGTATCGGTGACTCGGTAGTCAGCTTTGTTCGCGCCGCGCAAGAGGTGCTGCTGGTGGTGTGCGACGAGCCCACTTCCATCACCGACGCCTACGCGCTGATCAAGCTGCTCAACCGCGACTACGGCATGAACCGTTTCCGCGTGCTGGCCAACATGGCCCAGAGCCCGCAGGAAGGGCGCAACCTGTTCGCCAAGTTGACCAAGGTCACGGACCGCTTCCTCGACGTCGCCCTACAATACGTCGGCGCGGTGCCTTACGACGAATGCGTGCGCAAGGCTGTGCAGAAGCAGCGGGCGGTCTACGAGGCCTTCCCTCGGTCCAAGTGTGCGCTGGCCTTCAAGGCCATCGCGCAGAAGGTCGACAGCTGGCCGCTGCCTGCCAACCCGCGCGGGCACCTGGAGTTCTTCGTCGAGCGTCTGGTACAACCCACCAGTGCGGGGCCGGTGCTATGAGTGCGAGCGGTTTCAAGATGTACAGCAAGGCGTCCAAGGACGCCCAGTACGAGCTGGTGGAACGTTACGCGCCGCTGGTCAAGCGCATCGCCTACCACCTGCTGGCACGCCTGCCGGCCAACGTGCAGGTCGAGGACCTGATCCAGGCCGGCATGATCGGCCTGCTGGAAGTCGCCAACAAGTACGACGCCAGCAAGGGCGCCAGCTTTGAGACTTACGCCGGCATCCGCATCCGCGGCGCCATGCTCGACGAGGTGCGCAAGGGTGATTGGGCACCTCGTTCGGTGCACCGCAACACGCGCATGGTCAGCGACGCGATTCGCGCTGTTGAAGCAAGATCGGGCCGTGACGCTAAAGATCACGAGGTTGCTGCCGAACTCCAATTGAGTCTCGATGATTACTACGGGATTTTGAACGATACCTTGGGCAGCCGCCTGTTCAGTTTCGACGACCTTTTGCAGGACGGCGAACATGAGGGGTTGCACGAGGATGGAGCGAGCGGGCAGCTGGAGCCGTCGCGTGACCTGGAAGACGAGCGCTTCCAGGGTGCGCTGGCCGATGCGATCGCCAACCTGCCGGAGCGTGAACGCCTGGTGCTGGCGCTGTACTACGACGAAGAGCTGAACCTCAAGGAAATCGGTGAGGTCCTGGGGGTCAGCGAGTCGCGGGTCAGCCAGCTGCACAGCCAGTGCGCCGCGCGTCTGCGCAGCCGCCTTGGGGAATGGCGGGCGCGTTGAACCCAGGTTCGATGCAGTCGTTTTTTTGTAGTGCCGAATTGATTGAGCGCGCGCTCGGCGCCGAGCGCGTTAAAGACTGCTTGGAGGTCTAATTGAACAAAGACATGAAAATCCTCATCGTTGACGACTTTTCGACGATGCGGCGGATCATCAAGAACCTGTTGCGTGACCTGGGGTTCACCAACGTCAAGGAAGCTGATGACGGCAACACGGCACTGCCGATGCTCAACAGCGAGAACTTCGATTTCCTGGTAACCGACTGGAACATGCCCGGCATGACCGGTATCGACCTGCTGCGCGCCGTGCGTGCAGACGAGCGCCTCAAGCACCTGCCGGTGCTGATGGTCACCGCCGAAGCCAAGCGCGAGCAGATCATCGAAGCCGCCCAGGCCGGCGTCAACGGTTACGTGGTCAAGCCATTTACCGCCCAGGCGCTCAAAGAAAAGATCGAGAAGATCTTCGAACGCGTCAACGGCTGAGTCACGTCAGGGGGCGCAATGGAGTCAACCAACAACTCTCTGGGTGAGTTCGAAACTACCCTGAAGAAGCATGCCCAGGAACTGGTCGAGAGCCTCGAGCGCGGCCGGTTCGGTGATGCGGTGCAGCTGATCCACCAACTGAACCAGACCCGCGACCGCGGTCTGTACCAGGAAGTCGGCAAGCTCACCCGCGAACTGCACAGTGCAATCGTCAACTTCCAGATCGACCCGGCCATGCCGCAGGCCGAGGAAGTGTCGCAGATCACCGATGCCACCGAGCGCCTCTCCTACGTGGTTCGCCTCACCGAAGGTGCGGCCAACCGCACCATGGACCTGGCGGAGGCGTGCACCCCGGTGCTCAACGACCTCGCCGCCGAGGCCCAGAGCCTGTCCGCCGACTGGCAGCGCTTCATGCGCCGCGAGGTGGCAGCGCCTGAATTCCGTGAGCTGGTCAAGCGGGTCGACAGTTTCCTGACGCAAAGCGCCGAAGGTAACCAGAAAGTCGCCAGCCACCTCAACGATATCGTCCTGGCCCAGGATTATCAGGATCTGACCGGCCAGGTGATCAAACGGGTGACCGCCTTGGTCACCGAAGTCGAAAGCAATCTGCTCAAGCTCGTGCTGATGGCCAGCCAGGTCGACCGCTTTGCCGGTATCGAACATGACCACCAGCAGCTGCGTGCTGAAAAAGATCAAGAAAAACATCCGACTCGGGGTGAAGGTCCGCAGATTCATGCCGATAAGCGTGAAGACGTCGTGTCCAGTCAGGACGATGTCGATGATCTGCTGTCCAGCCTGGGTTTTTAAGGAGCACGTTTAATGAGCTTCGGCGCCGATGAAGAAATCCTCCAGGATTTCCTGGTAGAAGCCGGCGAAATCCTCGAGCAACTGTCCGAGCAACTGGTCGAGCTGGAAAGCCGGCCTGACGATGCGGACCTGCTCAATGCGATTTTCCGCGGTTTCCACACTGTAAAAGGGGGCGCCGGCTTCCTCCAGCTCAATGAGCTGGTGGAGTGCTGCCACATCGCCGAGAACGTGTTCGACATCCTGCGCAAAGGTGAGCGCCGGGTCGACGCGGAACTGATGGATGTGGTGCTCGAGGCACTCGATACGGTCAACAGCATGTTTGGCCAGGTGCGCGAGCGCAGCGACATCACCCCAGCCACCCCGGAGCTGCTGGCCGCGCTGTCGCGCCTGGCCGAGCCCGGCGGTGCCGAGGCAACTGCCCCGGCGGCAGCGCCTGAGCCGGTGGCCGAAGCCGCCGCCGAGGCAGACATCACCGACACCGAGTTCGAGCAACTGCTCGACTCGCTGGACGCGGTCAAGGCCGAAGCGGCCGTGCACGAGCAGATGCAGGGCGAAGTGGTCAGCGGCAACGGTGATGAAATCACCGACGCCGAGTTCGAATCGCTGCTCGACCAGCTGCATGGCAAGGGCCAGTTCAGTGCGCAAGCACCAGCCAGTGCACCGGCCGCAGCGCCGGCTGCCGGCAGCGACGAAATCACCGATGACGAGTTCGAGTCGCTGCTCGACCAGTTGCACGGCAAGGGCACCTTTGCGGTCGACGCGTTGCCGGCTGTCAGCGCAGCACCGGCTGCCGCGCCTGCCGGTGACGACATCAGCGAGCATGAATTCGAAGCGTTGCTCGACCAATTGCATGGCAAAGGCAAGTTCGATGGCAGCGCGGTAGCCGCCGAAGCCCCGGCCGCAGCTGTTGCTGCTGCGCCGAAAGCCGAAGCCAAGCCCGCGGCCAAGCCCGCGCCTGCCCCGGCAGCCGCGCCGGCCCCGGCTGCTGCGGCCAAGCCTGCTGCCGCTCCGGCCCCGGCCCCGGCCCGCGCACCTGCGCCGGCCGCCGAAAAGCACGGCGCCAGCGAAGCGGAAACCACCGTGCGTGTGGATACCGCGCGGCTGGACGAGATCATGAACATGGTCGGCGAACTGGTGCTGGTGCGTAACCGCCTGGTGCGCCTGGGCCTGAACAGCGGCGATGAGGCCATGTCCAAGGCCGTGTCCAACCTCGACGTGGTCACCGCCGACCTGCAGACCGCGGTCATGAAGACCCGCATGCAGCCGATCAAGAAGGTCTTCGGGCGCTTCCCGCGCCTGGTTCGCGACCTGGCCCGCCAGCTCAAGAAAGAGATCAACCTGGAGCTGGTCGGTGAAGAGACCGACCTCGACAAGAACCTGGTCGAGGCCCTGGCCGACCCGCTGGTGCACTTGGTGCGCAACGCGGTCGACCACGGTGTCGAGATGCCCGACGAACGCGAGGCCTCGGGCAAGGCCCGTACCGGCCGCGTGGTGCTGTCGGCCGAGCAGGAAGGCGACCACATCCTGCTGTCGATCTCCGACGACGGCAAGGGCATGGACCCAAGCGTGCTGCGTGCCAAGGCCGTGGAAAAGGGCCTGATGGACAAGGACGCAGCTGACCGCCTGAGCGAGTCGGACTGCTACAACCTGATCTTCGCCCCGGGTTTCTCGACCAAGACCGAGATTTCCGACGTGTCCGGCCGTGGTGTCGGCATGGATGTGGTGAAGACCAAGATTTCCCAGCTCAACGGCTCGATCAACATCTTCTCGGCCAAGGGCCAGGGTTCGAAGATCGTCATCAAGGTGCCGCTGACCCTGGCGATCATGCCGACCCTGATGGTGATGCTGGCCAACCAGGCGTTCGCCTTCCCGCTGGTCAACGTCAACGAGATCTTCCACCTCGACCTGTCGCGCACCAACGTGGTCGACGGCCAGGAAGTGGTGATCGTGCGCGACAAGGCGCTGCCGCTGTTCTACCTCAAGCGCTGGCTGGTCCAGGACCAGGCGCACGAGGAGCAGCACGAAGGTCACGTGGTGATCCTCTCGGTCGGCACCCAGCGCATCGGCTTCGTGGTCGACCAGCTGGTAGGCCAGGAAGAAGTGGTGATCAAGCCGCTGGGCAAGATGCTGCAGGGCACGCCAGGCATGTCCGGCGCCACCATCACTGGTGACGGCCGCATTGCGCTGATCCTCGACGTCCCGAGCATGCTCAAGCGTTACGCCGCGCGGCGTATTTGATTCTGGTGGCGCGCCCTGACGGGTGCGCCACCTAATGGAGTGTTTATGGCAGTCAAGGTCCTGGTGGTGGATGATTCCGGTTTCTTCCGCCGCCGTGTCTCGGAAATTCTCTCGGCTGACCCGACCATCCAGGTCGTGGGCACCGCGACCAACGGCAAGGAAGCGATCGACCAGGCGCTGTCGCTCAAGCCCGATGTCATCACCATGGACTATGAAATGCCCATGATGGACGGCATCACCGCGGTTCGGCACATCATGCAGCGTTGCCCGACGCCGGTGCTGATGTTCTCCTCGCTCACCCATGAAGGCGCCCGGGTCACCCTCGATGCGCTGGATGCCGGTGCCGTCGACTACCTGCCGAAAAACTTCGAAGACATCTCGCGCAACCCGCAGAAGGTCCAGCAGATGCTGTGCGAGAAGGTCCACACCATCTCGCGCAGCAACCGCCGTTTCAGCGCTTATTCAAGCCCGGCACCTGCCGCAGCGCCAGCTGCCAGCAGCCCGGCGCCGGCCAGCAGCTTCAGCGCCAGCGCACCGGCTGCGCGCAGCGCAGCACCTGCGCCAACCCGCAGCGCTGCGCCGGCCGCCAGCCATTCGCCGGCGCCCAAGCGCAAGCCTTACAAGCTGGTAGCCATCGGTACTTCCACCGGCGGCCCGGTGGCGCTGCAGCGCGTGCTGACGCAACTGCCTGCCGGTTTCCCGGCACCGATCGTGCTGATCCAGCACATGCCGGCGGCCTTCACCAAGGCCTTTGCCGAGCGCCTGGACAAACTGTGCAAGATCAGCGTCAAGGAAGCCGAGGACGGCGACGTGCTGCGCCCGGGCCTGGCACTGCTGGCCCCTGGCGGCAAGCAGATGATGGTCGATGGCCGTGGCACGGTGAAGATCCTGCCGGGTGACGAGCGCCTCAACTACAAACCCTGTGTCGACATCACCTTCGGTTCGGCCGCCAAGTCGTACGGCGACAAGGTGCTCTCGGTGGTGCTCACCGGCATGGGCGCCGACGGCCGTGAAGGCGCGCGCCTGCTCAAGCAGGGCGGCAGCACGGTGTGGGCCCAGGATGAAGCCAGCTGCGTGATCTACGGCATGCCCATGGCCATCGTCAAAGCCAACCTGGCTGACGCGGTCTACAGCCTGGACGACATTGGCAAACACCTGGTCGAGGCTTGCGTCTGATGGATGTTCTGAGCCTTATCGGCCTGATCCTGGCGTTCGTCGCCATCGTTGGCGGCAACTTGCTCGAAGGCGGGCATGTCGGCGCACTGATCAACGGCCCGGCGGCGCTTATCGTACTTGGCGGCACCCTGGCTGCGGCTTTGCTGCAGTCGCCGCTGTCGTCGTTCAAGCGTGCCCTGCAAATTGTGCGCTGGATCCTCTTTCCGCCACGGGTCGACCTGGCCGGTGGTATCGACCGGGTGGTCAACTGGAGCCTTACCGCGCGCAAGGAAGGCCTGCTGGGCCTGGAAGGCGTGGCCGATGCCGAGCCCGACCCCTATGCGCGCAAGGGCCTGCAACTGCTGGTGGACGGCGCCGAGCCCGAAGCCATTCGCAGCATCCTCGAAGTCGACTTCCTGACCCAGGAGTCCCGCGACATCCAGGCGGCCAAGGTGTTCGAGAGCATGGGCGGCTACGCGCCGACCATCGGTATCATCGGTGCGGTCATGGGCCTGATCCACGTGATGGGCAACCTGGCCGACCCGTCGCAGCTGGGTGGCGGCATCGCCGTGGCGTTCGTGGCCACCATTTATGGTGTGGCCAGTGCCAACCTGATCCTGTTGCCGATCGCCAACAAGCTCAAAGCGGTGACCCTGCGCCAGTCGCGCTACCGTGAAATGCTCCTCGAGGGCCTGCTGTCGATCGCCGAAGGCGAGAACCCGCGCTCGATCGAGCTCAAGCTGCAAGGCTTCATGGAGTAACCATGGCCCGTCGTCGTCGCGTAGAGGAACACGAAAACCACGAACGCTGGCTGGTGTCGTATGCCGACTTCATCACCTTGCTGTTCGCCTTCTTCGTGGTCATGTACTCCATTTCCTCGATCAACGAGGGCAAGTACAAGCAGATCTCCCAGGCGCTGATCGGGGTGTTCAACGACCCCGAGCGCAGCACCCGGCCGATCCCCATCGGGGAAGAGCGCCCGGTGACGGTCAAACCGGCCGAGCCGTTGATCAAGGACAGCGAGCAGACCGACGCCGGCCTTGCCCAGACCAGCGTCGACCCGCTCAAGAGCATCGCCGACGATGTGCGTGATGCGTTCGGCGACCTGATCAAGAGCGACCAGATGACCGTGCGCGGCAACGAGCTGTGGGTGGAAATCGAGCTCAACTCGGCGCTGTTGTTTGGTAGTGGCGACGCCATGCCCAGCGATGTCGCCTTCGAGATCATCGAAAAGGTGGCGAAGATTCTCAAGCCGTTCGCCAATCCGGTGCACGTCGAGGGCTTTACCGACAACCTGCCGATCCGCACGGCGCAGTACCCGACCAACTGGGAGCTGTCCTCGGCCCGGGCGGCGAGCATCGTGCGCCTGCTGGCGATGGAAGGGGTGAACCCGGCGCGCATGGCGTCTGTCGGCTACGGCGAATACCAGCCGGTGGCCAGCAACGACACGGCCGACGGCCGCTCGCGCAACCGTCGGGTGGTGCTGGTGATTTCCCGCAACCTCGAAGTGCGCCGCAGCCTGACCGGTAGCGGTAGCGCCAATGCCACGCCAGATGCCGCGTTGCGCCGGGCTGGCACACAAAGTGCACCAGCCACGCCAGCATCGGTGGCGGGGCAGTAACTCGTCAATTCTCCGACGCCGTACGCTCTGCAGGAGCCGGCTTGCCGGCGATGCGGACAACGCGGTGTCGGGGCACCGGCGGCGCCGGTGATCGCCGGCAAGCCGGCTCCTACAAGGGTTTCGGCGACATCAACGAGTCAAGAGTTGTCCTATGAGAGTCTGGGCAGTAGCCAATCAAAAAGGTGGCGTCGGCAAGACCACCACCACCATCGCCCTGGCCGGCCTGCTGGCCGAGGCGGGCAAGCGCGTGGTCGTGGTCGACCTCGACCCCCACGGCTCGATGACCAGCTACTTCGGGCACAACCCTGACGCACTCGAGCACAGCAGCTACGACCTGTTCCTGCACAAGGGCAGCGTGCCTGAAGGCCTGCCGGGCCAGTTGCTGCTGCCCACCAGTGACGAGCGCATCTCGCTGCTGCCGTCGAGCACCGCGCTGGCGGTACTTGAGCGCCAATCGCCGGGCCAGAATGGCCTGGGCCTGGTGATCGCCAAGAGCTTGGCGCAGCTGTGGCAGGATTTCGATTTTGCCCTGATCGACAGCCCGCCGTTGCTCGGCGTGCTGATGGTCAACGCCCTGGCCGCCAGCCAGCAGCTGGTGATCCCGGTACAAACCGAGTTTCTCGCGGTCAAGGGCCTGGAGCGCATGGTCGGCACCCTGGCCATGGTCAACCGCTCGCGCAAGCAGGCGCTGCCCTATCAAATCGTTCCGACCCTGTTCGACCGCCGCACCCAGGCTTCGCTTGGCACCCTCAAGGTGCTGCGCGACACCTATGGCGAGCAGGTCTGGCAGGGCTACATTCCGGTCGACACGCGCCTGCGTGACGCCAGCCGCAAAGGCGTCACCCCCTCGCAGTTCGATGGCAAGAGCCGCGGCGTGATCGCCTACCGCGCGCTGCTCAAGCACCTGCTTACTTACCGCAACGCATTGCAGGTGGCCTGATGAACCAAGCGCCGCACATTACCAGCAAGCCGCAGATGGCCCTGCAGTCGTACCTCGACGGCCTGCTGCAGGAGGCCACCGAGTCGTTCGACATGCAGGCCGAAGCGCCGCTGGCTGGCAATGCACCCAACGATGATTTCGAAGCCGCGGTGCGCGAAGAGCAGGCCGCCGATGCGCGCCGCCAGGCCGCGCCGCCACCTGTCGCCGCGCGGCCTTTCGCCGAGCCCCAGGCCAAGGTGCTGCCGACCATCCTGCCACCGGCGCAGCCACGGCCGGAGCCGGTGGTCAGCGTGGTGGAAAGCCAGGTGGTGGCCGAGGCCAGCATTCCGGTACTGACCGAGGTCCAGGTGGCTGAGCCTGTGGCGCCGCTGGTCGACGTGCACCTGCCGGCGCCTGCCGCGCCAGTGCCGCCAGCCAGCGTCGATGGCCGCCCGGACTGGGCCGCCGAGCCATTCGAGTGCCTGTTGTTCGACGTTGCCGGGCTGACGCTTGCGGTACCGCTGGTGTGCCTGGGCTCGATCTACAGCCTGGCCGGCCAGGAGCTGACGCCGCTGTTCGGCCAGCCAGACTGGTTCCTCGGCATCCTCAGCTGCCAGGCGGGCAACCTCAAGGTGCTCGACACCGCGCGCTGGGTCATGCCCGACCGCTACCGCGACGACTTCCGCCAGGGTTTGCAGTACGTGATTTCGGTACAGGGCTACGAATGGGGGCTGGCGGTACACCAGGTCAGCCGCTCGCTGCGCCTGGACCCCAACGAGATCAAGTGGCGCAGCCAGCGTGGCCAGCGCCCGTGGCTGGCCGGCACGGTGATCGAACACATGTGCGCCTTGCTGGATGTGGCCGCACTGGCCGAGCTGATCGCCAGTGGCGCGGTCAAGCAGATGAACACCAAACACAACTGAATCAACGCCGCTACTGCCGCGGCCAATTGAACGAGCACACCGCCGATGGCGGATTTTGAGGGCTAGGGGAATGAAAAAGTCGTCTGCACAAGGTTCCGAAGATCCGATCCTGCAGTGGGTAACCTTCCGTCTGGACAACGAGTCCTACGGCATCAACGTCATGCAGGTGCAGGAAGTCCTGCGCTACACCGAGATCGCCCCGGTACCGGGCGCGCCAAGCTACGTGCTGGGCATCATCAACCTGCGCGGCAACGTGGTGACGGTGATCGACACCCGCCAGCGCTTCGGCCTGATGCCAAGCGATGTGACCGACAACACCCGTATCGTCATCATCGAGGCTGACAAGCAAGTGGTCGGCATTCTGGTCGACAGCGTGGCCGAGGTGGTGTACCTGCGCCAGTCCGAAATCGAAACCGCACCAAACGTCGGTAACGAAGAGTCGGCCAAGTTCATCCAGGGCGTGTGCAACAAGAACGGCGAGCTGCTGATCCTGGTCGAGCTGGACAAGATGATGACCGAGGAAGAGTGGTCTGAGCTGGAGAACATCTGAGTTGATTTTCGAGGTTGCTGTCATCTTCCTGGCGCTGCTGTGGGCGCTGAGCCTGTGGTTCTTCCTCAACTACAGCAAGCGCCAGCGCGAGCTGGCCGCCCAGCAGGCCGAGGGTGATGCGCTGCGTGACCAGCGCATCAAGGATTTGGCCAAGCGCCTGGACGACTACCAGAACGGTACCGTGCGCATGGGCGAGGCGATTCACGAGCTGCGTGCGGTGGTGGCACCGTTGCCGGACAAACTGCAGCAACTGGAGCAGCGCGACCCGAACAACGTCACCTTCGCCCAGGCGGCCAAGCTGGTGGGCATGGGTGCCAGCGTCGAGGAACTGACCCAGACCTGCGGCCTGACCCAGGCCGAGGCGCAGTTGATGAGCAAGTTGCACCGCGGCGAGTAAGATTCGAGATCGAGTGGGGCCGCTGTGCGCCCCATCGCCGGCAAGCCGGCTCCTACACATAACCCTGTAGGAGCCGGCTTGCCG
>NZ_JBJDNC010000061.1:14533-28224 GCF_044900265.1 Pseudomonas sp. NPDC089406
GTGGTCCTGGTGCCCCGGGGGCTATAATGTGGCGCTCTGGTGGGGGGCCGGGGGGCCCCCCTGGGGGGCCAGGCGGCCCCCAACAAAAACCCCTGTAGGAGCCGGCTTGCCGGCGATGGGGCGCGCAGCGGCCCTTCGTTTTTCTAAGGTTTGGCCCAGGAGTGGAAGCCACCCACCCGGACAAACCGGTTGAAGGGCAGCAAGTGGCGCAACGCCGCCTTGTAGGCCGGCAGGTCCACGTACAGCCGGGCATTGATGCGCGGCATCTGGTACAGGTTGGTGATGTGGCGCAGCAGCCGCAATGGCGGCAGGTGACGGTCGACCATGTCAGTCAGCAGCCCCGGGCCGGTTAGCCGGTTGAGTGTTGCGGCGTAGGCGTAGAACCCCTGCGGATCCTCTTGCAGGCTTGGCCGGCGGGTGTAGAAGTCCGCTTCGGCCAGGTAACGTGTGCGCATTTCTTCGCTGATCGCCAGCAATGTGGGGTTGCCGGCATGGCTGCCGATCAGGCTGGAGTTGAACTGGCAGTTCATGCCCAGCGTCTCGTTGGACACCGGCGGGAACAGCAACAGGCCATCCTCGGTGGTGTTCATCTGCACCTCATCCAGCGCTTCGCCCGGGCTGCCGAAGGGTTCACCGTTGCGGGTGTAGGGGTATTCGCCTGCTGCCAGCAGGCTGTCGTCGACATCCATGTAGATCCCCCCCTCGCTGTGCAGCATCGGGTAGCGCAGCACATCCGAGGCCGACGCGTAGTTGCCGCCGTCCAGCGCGGCCTGGTACTGGGCATGGTAAGGGCCGTCGCGAAAGGCGGCGAACCAGCGCTGGTCTTCCAGCGCCAGCACTTGCAGCCCCGGTGCGTGGGCGCCGAGCAAACGCAGGTTTTCAGCGTGGGCGGTGGGGGTGGCCCTGGAAAGGCACAGCCTCAGGCGGTACTGGCTGCTGCCCAGCCGCTCGGTGTTGTTGCCCAGGTTGGTCAGCAGTTGCGCATCCAGCACCTTGTCGCCTACCCACAGGCAGGTGAACTGCCTGGGTATCGCCCGTGCACCGGCCAAGGGGGTTGCGGGAATCTGTACCGGCAGGTGCAGGTCGATACCCAGGGCCCGCAGCGTGCCCATGCGCATCGGGTCGGTGGCGACACGGTTACGCACATCGATCGGCTGCAGGTCGCGGCTGCCGGCTTGGGGCACGTAGTGCTGCGCCAGTACCTCGTTCTGGTCGCCTTCGAGGATGAAGCTGTCGGTCTCCATGTCGTAGATGACATAGGCGTTGTAGTTATTGACAGATGCCGACAGCAGGTCGGGCGTGCCGTCGTAGCGCGGTTCGCGGATGATGGCCGCGGCAGTGATGCCATCGGCGCCGTCCAGCGGTGCTATGGGGTCGGGGAGGTGGAAGTACTGCGCGGCTTCCTCGAGCGGCCAGTGTGGCGGCGAGACCGGGCTCAACGGGTAGCCGCGCCTGCCATTGAACTCGCCGGGTACGACGAACCCGTCGGCCTTGATTCTGAACAGTGCCGCACCCTTGGATACGCCGGCATGTAGCAGTGGCAGGGCATTGAGCAGGCCAAAGGTGGCGCTGCTTACGCCTTCTGCGCGTTGCTGCTGGCCGTGGCCGTTGATCGCCTGGTCCAGCCCCAGGCCGAACTGGATGATGCCGCCGAGGGCGAAGATCGGCGCCAGCTCCGGTAGCACGATAGCCAGCGGCGCCAGCAGGTTGATCGCCGAGTCCAGGTAGCCATGCCAGCGGGCCTTGGTGATGTCGCTGTCGCTAGTGATCCGGTAGTCGGCGTCGGCGTAGCTGCGGCTGCGTTGCTGTTGGGTCAGGGCGTGGAACAGCTCGCCCTCGATCAGCGGGCTGTACTTGTCGGCCTTGTAGTTGACGTAGGTGTGCGGGTACCAGATGCCTTCGGTGGTGAAGCCTGGGTGGTCGCTGGGCAGGTCGTTGGCTGCCGGGTACACCGCAAGCCCTTGCAGCGCGGTGTCCAGGCCGCTGAAGTCCAGGCCATCGGGCAGGTCGGCGAGGGCGAAGTGCTGTTTCAGGGCCGCCCGGGTTTCGCGGTTGCGGCATTGCCCGGCAACCCACTCCTGCAGGCTGTGCTGGTTGGCGAAACGGTGCAGCGGCGCACTGTTGCCGGGGATGTACAGCAGGGTCAGGCCACTGTGGCTGTCGCTGATCTGTATCAGGTCGGTGGCCACGTAGCCGTAGATGTTCAGAAAGCGCACATGCACCGGGTGCGGCGCCTGTTCCAGCCCGGCGGCACGCCAGGCCAGGCGCCGCGCATCGTCAGCCAGGCTGCCCTCGGCTACCTGGCGGTTGCAGGCGGTGATGAAAGCCAGCTTGGCCGCCAGGCGGTGGCTGTCTGTGTTCGAGTGCCAGTAACGGTCGAGCATCGCTTTGAAAGTAGTATGGAAGTCCAGGTTCCAGATGAACCGCTGAAAGTCCTCGGCCGCCAGCTGTACATGGGTGCGGGCGCTGTACTCGGCAGGGCTGGCCTGGCGGAACAGGCCGTTGTAGACCAGGTAACCGGTGCCGCTTTGCAAAGCGCCCGGCGGCTCGAGCCGGTCCACCAGGGTGATGCGCTGGCTGTCGGGGAAGCTGCCGGCCCAGGGCTGGCCGAAGGTGGCCCCCAGCAGATTGTTGGCCGACTCCCCCTGCCAGTTGGCCAGCACTGCCTGGGTCAGGGTCATTTTCTGCGCCAGCACCCCGACGTCGCCAACGCCATGGCGCCATTGGTGGTGCAGCACCACCACGTCGGTGCGGTCCGGGTCCAGGGCCAGGCCGCGCTGGCCGGCCCAATTGCGGATGGCCTCGGCCGCGGCGCGGTCGGGGCGGGGGAAGGCCTTGAGGTGGTCGCGCACCAGGTGCACGCCGGCATCGGCGATATAACGGGTGGTCATGGTGATTGCCCTGGTCAGGAATGGGCAACCACGATGCAGGCTTGCCGGGCAGGCCAGGAGGTACTGGTATGCCCCCTGGCCTCAGGGCTGGTGTGGCAGGCGTGGCAGGTTTGGGGTGATGTCGCGCTCGCCCGGTGGGCTGTCGTCAAAGCCCGCCGGCACCTTGCCGCGCAGTTGCCAGGCAAAGGCGATGATTTCGGCGATGGTCAGGTACAGCGCCTCGGGGATCTGCTCGCCGAGCTCCAGGCGTGCCAGCAGGCGCACCAGTTCGGCGTTCTCGTAGATCGGCACTTCGTGTTCGCGGGCAATGGCGAGGATGGCCTCGGCCAGCTCGTCGTCGCCCTTGGCGCTGAGGGTGGGGGCCTGCTGGCCGTCGTAGCTCAGGGCGATGGCCTGGCGCGGTTGCTTGTGCTTCATGCGGTCTCGTCCACCCAGCGTTGTTCCAGGCGCGTGCGCGGCCCTTGTGGCGGGGTGCCGGGGAAGCACTCCAGGTCGCCGACATCCAGGCCGCGGGCCAGCAGGCGCTCGCGCAGGGTGCCCAGTTGGCTGTCGATCAGCCGCGCGGTACGCTCCTGCTCGGCCCACAACTGGCCAGTCAAGCGCCCCTGGGCCAGTTGCGCCTGCACCTGCAGCGGCCCCAGCGGGGCCAGGTCGAAGGCCAGCTCAATGCGCCACAGGGCCTGCAGCGGGTCGCGTTGTTCTTGCTCGCGCTCGCGGCCTGCCTTTTGTTCCGGGGTTTCCTCGCGCTGCAGCTTGACCTGCAGGGGGATGAACTCCTGCCCGTGGCGGATCGGCACCTCGGTTTGCCAGCTGGTCTGCAGGTTGCCGTTTTCCAGGGTGCCGCTTTGCTGCAGGCTGGACAGCGCATGGCTTTGCAGGCGCGACACGGCGCCGGCGGCCAGGCGCAGCAGCTGTTGCAGGTCGCCTTCGTCCTCCAGCGCCTGCAACAGCCGCGAGGGCAGGGGGAAGGCGCCCGGCTGCGGGCGCGGGCTGACCTGGCCGAGCATGCCCAGGGCGTTGCGGGCAAAGCCAGGCAGGGCCTGGGCCAGGGTGCTGGCGACCAGCGTCGGGCTGGCCAGGGTGCCGGTGGGCGGGGCGGGCAACTGGGCGACCAGGCGCACCAGTTGCGCCTTGAGGTCGGGCACCACACTGCCGGCCAGGCCGCCCAGCAGCTTGGCTTCGAGGAAGGCGCCGCTGTTGTTCAGGCTTTGCGCGACGGTTTTCGGGTCGGCCAGCTCGCGCGCCTGGGGCAGGCTGGCCAGCAGCCGTTCGGCGCTGGCGCGCAGCTCGGCGCCGGTGTCGGGCGAGCGGGCGACTTGCTGCAGGGCGTTGAGCAGGCCCGGCAACGAGGCCTGCTGGCTTTGCTGGGTGGCCAGTTGTTGGGCAACGGCCAACTGGTCCTGGCGGCCGCTCAGGGGCACGAAGCGCAGCGACTGGTCGCCCTGCACCACGGCGCTGAGCAGGCTGCCTACCGGCAAGGGCCGGGGGCTGTCGATGGTCAGGGTGGTGCCGGCCTGGCTGCTGCTCAGCAGGGTTACCAGCGAGCGGTAGCTGGCCACCTCGCCCGGGTTTTGCGGCAGTGCCTGGGTGGTGACCACCTTGCCTTGCAGCAGGGTGCCCACTGGGGTCTGGCTGGTGTCCAGGCGGGTGAGAGTGGCGACGTTGTTGGCCTTGCCGGCCTGCACCACCAGTGCCAGTTCGTTGTTCTGGGTTTGCGTGACGCTGACCTGGCTGCCTTGCGGTAGGGGGAAGCTGGCGCTGGTCTGCACCTGGGTCTGCTGGCCGCTGTTGGCGCTCAGGCGCATCAGCATCATGTAGGTCTGGCCCACCTGGCGCAGCGACAGCACCTCGGCCTGCGCGGTCTCGCCCTCGGCCACCACCCCTGGCTGGGGTTGCAGCAGGCGCAGCAGGTCACCGGTCATGGTCGCCTTGACCACCTGCGTGTTTAACGCAGTTTGTGCGCCGAGACTATTGATTTCAGTCATGATTGTATACAACCTGTCGAACCAGCCCTCGTGGCAGCGCGGCGACACATGCAATAATGCCGCGCGCCCGCCTGCCAGTATAACGGCAGGGCCCGGGGCGACTTGAGACACAGGCCGCAGAGCGGTGTTTGCGGCTTCGCGGGTAAACCCGCTCCCACAGGGCCAGCGCAAGGCCTGTGGGAGCGGGTTTACCCGCGAAGCATGCAACACCGGCCCATGGCCAATGCATAAGGCGATACCGTGACCCTTCACCTCCAAGCCGCAGGCCTGGCCTGCGAGCGCGACTGGCGCCTGCTGTTCGAGCACCTGGACTTCGAACTGCGCCCCGGCGACATGCTGCAGATCGCCGGGCCCAACGGCAGCGGCAAGACCAGCCTGCTGCGTTTGCTGGCCGGGTTGATGCAGCCGACCGCCGGGCAGATCCTGTTCAACGGGCAGCCTTTGGCCGAGCAGCGCCATGCCCTGGCCAGCATCCTGCTGTGGATCGGCCATGCCGCCGGCATCAAGGACCTGCTCACTGCCGAAGAAAACCTCGCCTGGCTGTGCGCCCTGCACCGGCCGGCCACCTCGGGGGCTATCTGGCAGGCGCTGGAGGCAGTCGGGCTGCGCGGCTTCGAGGATGTCCCCTGCCACACCCTGTCGGCCGGCCAGCAGCGCCGCGTGGCACTGGCCCGGCTGTACCTGGAAAGTCCGCCGCTGTGGATTCTCGACGAGCCTTTCACCGCCCTCGACAAACAGGGCGTCGCGCAACTGGAAGCGCACCTGGCGGCCCACTGCGAGCAAGGCGGAACGGTGGTGCTGACCACCCACCACACACTGGCGCACACGCCGTCCGGCTACCGCGAACTGAACCTGGGGCAATGGGCGGCATGAGCGTATTCCTTCTGTTGTTGCGCCGCGAAGCGCGTCTGCTGTTCCGCCGCCCGGCAGAGCTTGCCAACCCACTGGTGTTCTTTGCCATCGTGGTGGCGCTGTTCCCCTTGGCGGTCGGTCCGGAAAGCCAATTGTTGCAAACCTTGTCGCCAGGATTGGTATGGGTGGCAGCGCTGCTGGCGGTGTTGCTGTCGCTGGACGGGCTGTTTCGCAGCGATTTCGAGGACGGTTCGCTAGAGCAGTGGGTGCTTTCGCCGCACCCGCTGGCGCTGCTGGTGCTGGCCAAGGTACTGGCCCACTGGATATTTTCCGGGCTGGCGCTGGTATTGTTGGCGCCGTTGCTGGCGCTGATGCTGGGGCTGCCGCCCAGTTGCCTGCCGGTGCTGCTGGCTTCTTTGTTGCTGGGCACCCCGGTGCTGAGTTTGCTCGGTGCGGTGGGCGCGGCGCTGACGGTCGGGCTCAAGCGTGGCGGCCTGCTGCTGGCGCTGTTGATTCTGCCGTTGTATATCCCTGTATTGATCTTGGGCAGTGGTGCGTTGCAGGCCGCGTTGCAGAATATGCCGGCCACCGGCCAACTGCTCTGGCTTGCCAGCCTGACTGCCCTGACCGTGACACTGGCACCCTTTGCGATCGCCGCCGGGCTGAAAATCAGCGTCGGCGAATAACGAGTGCCGGGCACTGCAGCCCGGCCAACACCCTGGATGTACCCTGATGAAAATAAGCTGGACGTGGTTCCACAAACTGGGCTCGCCGAAATGGTTCTATGCCATCAGCGGTCGCATGCTGCCGTGGCTGGCGGTGTCTGCCGTGCTGTTGCTGGTGGTGGGCATCACCTGGGGCCTGGCCTTCGCCCCGCAGGACTACCAGCAGGGCAACAGCTTCCGCATCATCTATATCCACGTGCCGGCGGCCATGCTGGCGCAGTCGTGCTACGTGCTGCTGGCCGTGGCCGGGGTGGTGGGGCTGGTGTGGAAGATGAAACTGGCCGACGTGGCGCTGCAGTGCGCCGCGCCGATCGGCGCCTGGATGACTGCGGTGGCGCTGGTCACCGGCGCCATCTGGGGCAAGCCCACCTGGGGCAGTTGGTGGGTGTGGGACGCGCGCCTGACCTCGATGCTGATCCTGCTGTTCTTGTACTTCGGCATCATCGCCTTGGGCCAGGCCATCAGTAACCGCGACAGCGCGGCCAAGGCCTGCGCGGTGCTGGCCATCGTCGGCGTGGTGAACATCCCGATCATCAAGTACTCGGTGGAGTGGTGGAACACCCTGCACCAGGGCGCTACCTTCACCCTCACCGAAAAACCCGCGATGCCGGCTGAAATGTGGCTGCCGCTGCTGTGCACCGCGCTGGGTTTCTACTGCTTTTTCGGTGCGGTGCTGCTGTTGCGCATGCGCCTTGAAGTGCTCAAGCGCGAGGCGCGCGCCAGTTGGGTCAGGGATGAAGTGTTGAACAGCCTGGGGCGGGAGGGCGCGCGATGAGCTTTGCATCCTTCAGTGATTTCCTCGCCATGGGCCACCATGGCCTGTACGTCTGGTCGGCCTATGGCATTTGCCTGGCAGTGTTGGCGCTGAATGTCGCCACCCCGATGCTGGCCCGGCGTCGCTATTTGCAAGAAGAGGCGCGACGACTGCGCCGGGAGACCAAACCGTGAATCCGCAGCGCAAGAAACGCCTGTTCATCATCCTCGGCCTGCTGGCCGGTGTCGGCGTGGCCGTGGGCTTTGCCCTGAGCGCCCTGCAACAGAACATCAACCTGTTCTACACCCCCACCCAGATCGCCAACGGCGAGGCGCCGCTGGACACGCGCATCCGCGCCGGCGGCATGGTCGAGAAGGGCTCGGTGCAGCGCTCGGCCGACTCGCTGGATGTGCGCTTCGTGGTCACCGACTACAGTAAATCGGTGCCGATCACCTACCGCGGCATCCTCCCCGACCTGTTCCGCGAAGGGCAGGGTATCGTCGCCTTGGGCAAGCTCAACGCCGAGGGTGTGGTGGTGGCCGACGAAGTGCTGGCCAAGCACGACGAGAAATACATGCCGCCAGAGGTCACCAAGGCCCTCAAAGAGAGCGGCCAGGCCGCCACTGACACGCAGGCCAAGCCATGAACGCAGCCCTGGTGATACCCGAACTCGGGCAGTTGGCGATGATCCTGGCGATCTGCTTCGCTGCCGTGCAGGCCAGCGTGCCGCTGCTCGGCGCCTGGCGCGGCGACAGCCTGTGGATGGGCCTGGCGCGCCCGGCGGCCTGGGGGCAGTTCGCCTTTTTGGCGTTCGCCTTCGCCTGCCTGACCCACGCCTTCATGACCGACAACTTCTCGGTCGCCTATGTAGCCAATAACTCCAACAGCGCCTTGCCCTGGTACTACAAGTTCAGCGCCGTGTGGGGTGCCCACGAAGGCTCGCTGCTGCTGTGGGCGCTGATTCTGGGGGGCTGGACCTTCGCCGTGTCGGTGTTCTCGCGCCAGCTGCCGCAGGTGATGCTGGCCCGGGTGCTGGCGGTGATGGGCATGATCAGCGTGGGCTTCTTGAGCTTTTTGATCATCACCTCCAACCCGTTCTCGCGCCTGCTGCCGCAGGTGCCGGCCAACGGCCGCGACCTCAACCCGCTGCTGCAGGACTTTGGCCTGATCGTCCACCCGCCGATGCTGTACATGGGCTATGTGGGCTTCTCGGTGGCCTTCGCCTTCGCCATCGCCGCGCTGCTGGGCGGCCGACTGGATGCGGCCTGGGCGCGTTGGTCGCGGCCCTGGACCATCGTTGCCTGGGCGTTTCTCGGCGTGGGCATCACCCTGGGTTCGTGGTGGGCCTACTATGAGCTGGGCTGGGGTGGCTGGTGGTTCTGGGACCCGGTGGAAAACGCCTCGTTCATGCCCTGGCTGGTGGGCACGGCGCTGATCCACTCGCTGGCGGTGACCGAAAAGCGCGGCGTGTTCAAGAGCTGGACCGTGCTGCTGGCCATCGCCGCGTTCTCGCTGAGCCTGCTGGGTACCTTCCTGGTGCGCTCCGGGGTGCTGACTTCGGTGCACGCTTTTGCTGCCGACCCGTCGCGCGGCATTTTCATCCTGATTTTCCTGTTGTTCGTGGTCGGCGGCTCGCTGACCTTGTTCGCCCTGCGCGCGCCAGTGGTCAAGAGCCAGGTGGGCTTTGCCCTGTGGTCGCGCGAGACGCTGCTGCTGGCCAACAACCTGGTGCTGGTGGTGGCGGCCTCGATGATTCTGCTGGGCACCCTGTACCCGCTGGTGCTCGATGCCCTGACCGGGGCCAAGCTGTCGGTCGGCCCGCCTTACTTCGACGCGCTGTTCCTGCCGTTGATGGCCTTGCTGATGCTGGTGCTGGGCGTGGGCGTGCTGGTGCGCTGGAAGGACACCCCCGGCAAATGGCTGGCCGGCATGCTCACCCCGGTGCTGGTGGGCAGCGCGGTGCTGGCGCCGGTGGCCGGGCTGATCGTCGACGACTTCGACTGGCCGGCGCTGAGCGTATTCGCCCTGGCCGCCTGGGTGGTGCTCAGCGGTGTGCGCGACATCCTCGACAAAACCCGCCACAAGGGCCTGGGCAAGGGGCTGGCGGGCTTGACCCGCAGCTACTGGGGCATGCAGTTGGCCCACCTGGGCCTGGTGGTGTGCGCCCTGGGCGTGGTGCTGTCGAGCAACAACAGCGCCGAGCGCGACCTGCGCATGGCGCCGGGCGAGAGCGTCGAGCTTGGCGGTTATCGCTTCCTGTTCGAAGGCGCCAAGCACTTCGAAGGGCCGAACTTCATCTCCGACAAGGGCACCATCCGCGTGTCCCGCGACGGCCGTGAGGTGAGCGTGCTGCACCCGGAGAAGCGTCTGTACACCGTGCAGCAGTCGATGATGACCGAGGCCGGTATCGACGCAGGCTTTACCCGCGACCTGTACGTCGCCTTGGGCGAGCCGCTGGAAAATGGCGCCTGGGCGGTGCGGGTGCATATCAAACCCTATGTGCGCTGGATCTGGCTGGGCGGTCTTCTGACCGGCCTGGGCGGCTTGCTGGCGGCCTTCGACCGGCGCTACCGCGTCAAGGTCAAGACCCGGGTGCGTGAAGCCCTGGGCGTGTCTGGAGCGACTGCATGAAGCGTTGGATCATGGTCGTGCCACTGGCGGTATTCCTGCTGGTGGCGGTGTTTCTGTACAAGGGGCTGTTCCTCAAGCCCGACGAGCTGCCCTCGGCGATGATCGGCAAGCCGTTCCCGGCGTTTGCACTGCAAACGGTGCAGGGCGATCGGGCGCTGACCCAGGCCGACTTGCTGGGCCGCCCGGCGCTGGTCAATGTGTGGGGCACCTGGTGCCCGTCGTGCAAGGTCGAGCACCCGTACCTCAACCAACTGGCGCAGCAGGGCGTGGTGATCCACGGGGTCAACTACAAGGATGACAGCGCCGCCGCGCTGAAATGGCTGGCCGAATTCCACAACCCGTACCAGCTCAACATCGCCGACCCGCAGGGCTCGCTGGGGCTGGACCTGGGCGTATACGGCGCGCCGGAAACCTTCCTGGTCGATGCCAAGGGCATCATCCGCTACAAGCACGTCGGTGTGGTGGATGCCACGGTGTGGCGCGAGCAGCTGGCGCCGCTGTACCAGGGCCTGGTCGACGAGGCCCGGCCATGAAGCGCTGGCTGGCAGCCGTCGTGCTGGGCATGGGCCTGGCCGGCATGGCCCGGGCGGCCATCGACACCTATCAGTTTCGCGACGAGGCCGAGCGTGAGCGCTACCAGCAGCTGACCAAGGAACTGCGCTGCCCCAAGTGCCAGAACCAGGACATCGCCGACTCCAACGCGCCGATTGCCGCTGACCTGCGCCGCGAGATCTTCCGCATGCTCGGCGAGAACCAGAGCAACCAGCAGATCATCGACTTCATGGTCGATCGCTACGGCGACTTCGTGCGCTACAAGCCGGCCCTGAGCGGGCGTACCTGGCTGCTCTGGTTCGGCCCCGGGATCTTGCTGGCCGGCGGCTTCGTGGTGCTGGCGGTGATCGTCCGGCGCCGCCGTGGCCAGGCTGCGGCCGGCCCTACCGAACTGTCCGCCGACGAACACGCGCGGCTCGCCAAACTGCTGGAAAAAGAACGTACCCATGACTGAATTCTGGCTTAGCGCGGGCCTGCTGCTGCTCGCCGCCCTGTCTTTTCTGCTGATCCCCATTCTGCGTGGCCGCCGTCGCCAGCAGGCCGAACAGGACCGCACCGCGCTCAACGTGGCGTTGTACGAAGAACGTGTGGCGGAGCTTGCCGCCCAGCAGGCCGCCGGCGTGCTGGATGACGTGCAACTGGCCAATGGGCGCGATGAGGCAGCCCGCGAGCTGCTGGCCGACACCGAGCGCGACGATAGCGCGCGCCAGGGCCAGTTGGGCCGGGTGATCCCGCTGCTGGCAGCGCTGCTGGTGCCCGCCATGGGGTTGGGGCTGTACCTGCATTTTGGCGCTGCCGACAAGGTCGAGCTGACCCGTGAGTTCGCCAGCGCGCCGCAGTCGATGCAAGAGATGACCACGCGCCTGGAGCGCGCCGTGCAGGCCCAGCCGGACTCGGCCGAGGGCCTGTACTTCCTCGGCCGTGCCTACATGGCCGAGCAGCGCCCGGGCGATGCAGCCAAGGCCTTCGAGCGGGCCGTGGCCCTGGCAGGCCGCCAGCCGGAGCTGTTGGGGCAGTGGGCCCAGGCACTGTACTTTGCGGCCGACAAGCAGTGGTCGGCGCAGGTGCAGGCGCTCACCGACGAAGCGCTGAAGGCTGACGCCAACGAAGTCACCAGCCTGGGCCTGCGCGGTATCGCCGCGTTCGAGGGCGAGCGTTACCAGGAGGCCATCGACTTCTGGAAGCGCCTGCTGGCGCAACTGCCCGAGGGCGACGCTTCGCGGGCTGCCTTGCAGGGCGGTATCGACCGCGCTGCCGACCGGCTCAAGGCCGGCGGCGGCAAGGTGGCCGAAAGCGCACGCCTGAAAGTGCGGGTGGAGCTGGCTGCAGCGCTTAAAGACAAAGTGCGCCCGGACGACACCGTGTTCATCTTCGCCCGCGCCAGCAACGGCCCGCCGATGCCGCTGGCGGCCAAGCGCGTGACCGTGGCGCAGTTGCCCATCGAGGTGGAACTGTCGGACGCCGACGCGATGATGCCGCAGATGAAACTGTCGGATTTCGCCGAAGTCCAACTGGTTGCACGTGTCTCGCGTGCCGGCCAGCCGACCCAAGGTGAATGGAAGGCGCAGAGCGCGCCGCTGGCCACCGGCACCCAGGCTACCCAGCACCTGACCATCGACAGCCCCGATTCTTGAGCGAGCAGCCATCATGAACAGCACCGTCCGCCTGACCCTGATCACCCTGGCTTTGGGGCTTTCTGCGTGTACGGTGCACCCGCCGGTGGAGCGCGAGCCGCTGCCGCCGATCGAGAGCACGCCGCAACCCCAGGGTCCGGTGGTCAAGCCGCTGCCCGGCAGCCAGCCGAGCGGCCCGGCGGCGATCCCCAAACCCATGCCACGCACCTCGGCCAGCTTCGCCCCGCCACCGGGCGGCGCCAGCCACTGGGACCCCAAGCTTGGGGTGTACGTACTCGAGAAGCAGCCGAACACCTTCTATCGCCAGCGCACCTACTACCGCTGGAACAGCGGCTGGAGCTGGTCGCTGAGCCCCAACGGCCCGTGGCAGGAAACCGACAGCAGCGGCGTGCCGGGCGGCCTGGGCAGGGCCTTCGCCCAGTAACGAGCGCCTTGTGGCCGAGATGGCATGCCATGGTCGGCCCGCTGCATAATGCCGCTTCCCATTGTCTGGAGGTGGCATGAACAAGACAGTCCTGGTGCTGGTGGAAACCGTCGACGATTACCTGCCGTTGCTGGAGCAGGCCGGTTACCGGCTGATCCGCGCGCCGTCGCCACAGATGCGCGCCGACGCCATCGCCCGGCATGCCGGCGAGATTGACGCCGTGCTCACCCGCGGGCCGCTGGGCCTGACTGCCGCTGAAATCGAAGCTTTGCCTGGGCTGCAGATCATTTGTGTGATCGGTGCCGGTTACGAGCAGGTGGACCTGGCGGCCGCGTTCGCCCGGGGCATCACGGTCACCAATGGTGCCGGGGCCAATGCCGGGCCTGTGGCTGACCATGCCTTGGCCCTGTTGCTGGCGCTGTTGCGCGATATCCCGCGGGCCGATGCCAGCACCCGGCGCGGTGAGTGGAACCGGGTGATCAGCCCTTCGGTCAGTGGCAAGCGCTTAGGTGTGATTGGCCTTGGCGCGGTGGGGCAGGCCATTGCCCGGCGGGCTTCGCTGGGGTTCGACATGAGTGTCAGCTACCACAGCCGTACGCCTCGGGCTGATGTGCCCTACACCTGGTATGACAGCCCGCTGCACCTGGCCGATGCGGTGGACATTTTGGTGGTTGCCACCCCTGGCGGGGCCGGCACCCGGCACCTGGTGGATGGGGCGGTGCTTGAGGCCCTGGGGGCTGAGGGGTATCTGGTGAATATTGCCCGGGCGAGTGTGGTAGATACCCAGGCCTTGGTGCTGGCTTTGCAGAGCGGCGGGATTGCCGGGGCGGCGCTGGATGTGTTCGATGATGAGCCCTTGGTGCCTGAGGTGCTGCGCGGGCTTGACAATACGGTGTTGACGCCGCATGTGGCGGGGCAGTCGCCTGAGGCGGCGCGGGATACGGTGGCTTTGGTTTTGCGGAATTTGCAGGGGTTTTTTGGTGGGGGTGGGGTGGTTACGCCGGTGCTTGGGTAGTTTGAGGTTCTGAGTTCTGGGTTCTGAGTTCTGAGTTCTGGGTTCTGAGTTCTGAGTTCTGAGTTCTGAGTTTTTGGGTTCTTTGGTTGTTTGGAAAGTTGTATGCGCATTCATTATTTGTAGTGACGCTTACTCACCTTTCCGCCCTTACGGCGGGTTACTTTTTTTCGTGGAAAAAAGTAACCAAAAACCGTGCGCTCCATTCATCCGGCCCTCCGCTTCGCTCCG
>NZ_JBJDNC010000062.1:0-27567 GCF_044900265.1 Pseudomonas sp. NPDC089406
CGTAGGGGGCCGGATGATGGGAGCAGGGATTTTTTGGTGACTTTTTGATCCTTCAAAAAGTTACCCGCCGTAAGGGCGGAAAGGTGACGAAAAGCGCGTATCGTCAACGAATGCGCATACATCTACCAAAGCAATCACCCTAAAGCCCCGAACCCGAACCCGAACCCGAACCCGAACCCGAACCCGAACCCGAACCCGAACCCAAAAAAAACCCGGGTTCTGGGGGGGGAATCCGGGTTAAGACCATTAGGAGTAAAACAAAGGTACGCGGTCCCTGGGCACCTTTATTGGCGCGCCACTTGGGGGGGATGCGCCGCGCCAACACTTCAAGTATTGGCCACCTTTGGCACTCTGCCAGCCACGATTGGTCGTTTTTTAAACAGATTTGGAATACGCCAGCCGGCTGTTGGGCCTTCGCTGCATGGCAACAAGGCGGATTGGCCTTTTACCCCGCCAAGTCGGCCCGAAATCATCGTGAAACACAGACATGAGCGGAAGATCCGTGCAATTTGCCTCCACTTAGGCATAATAATCCGCTTCGATTGTCATCCCAGTCCTACCTATGCACAAAGAACCTCGTAAGGTCCGTGAATTTCGCCGCCGCGAGCAGGAGATCCTCGACACCGCGCTCAAACTGTTCCTCGAACAGGGCGAGGACAGTGTCACCGTCGAGATGATCGCCGACGCCGTCGGCATCGGCAAAGGCACGATCTACAAGCACTTCAAGTCCAAGGCCGAGATCTACCTGCGCCTGATGCTCGACTACGAGCGCGACCTGAATGAGCTGCTGCATTCGGCTGACGTCGACCGTGACAAGGAAGCACTGTCCCGCGCCTATTTCGAATTCCGCATGCGCGACCCGCAACGCTACCGGCTGTTCGACCGCCTCGAAGAGAAGGTGGTCAAGGGCAACCAGGTGCCGGAAATGGTCGAGCAGTTGCACAGCATCCGCGCCTCCAACTTCGACCGCCTGACGCAGCTGATCAAAGGCCGCATCAGCGAAGGCAAGCTCGAGGACGTACCGCCGTACTTCCACTATTGCGCGGCCTGGGCCCTGGTGCATGGCGCCGTGGCGCTGTACCACTCGCCGTTCTGGAGCAATGTGCTGGAAGATCAGGAAGGCTTCTTCCAGTTCCTCATGGACATCGGCGTGCGCATGGGCAACAAGCGCAAGCGCGACCCGGAACCTGCCAACTAAAGCGTTCGCTTGGGTGCTGGCCGGTTTTCGGCCGGCACCGCTTCCCTCGTGCTTCGCCGGCAAGGCTTGCAAAAACCTGATTTTTGAGTCAGGTTTCGCACGCCAGAACCTTCCATGCCGGAGTCACCCATGATCGTCGATCGTCAAGGCAGGCGCTTTCGCAACCTGCGCGTCAGCCTGACTGCTGCCTGCAACTACGCCTGCACCTATTGCGTGCCCGATGGCAAACGCCTGGTGGCGGCGCAGGACGAGCTGTCGGCGGACGCGCTGGTGCGCGGTGTGGCGTATCTGGTTGAAGCGGCCGGTATCGAGCGGCTGCGCATCACCGGCGGCGAGCCGCTGGTCAGCCCGCGCCTTGAAGGTTTTCTGGCCGGCGTCGCCAAGCTTGGCCTGGATGACATCAGCCTCACCACCAACGGGCAGTTGCTCGCGCGCAAGCTCCCGCTGCTGCAAGCGGCCGGTATCCGCCGCCTCAACGTCTCCCTCGACAGCCTCGACCCTGAGGCTTTCCGCCGGATCGCCCGGGGTGGGGACCTGGCCGGCGTGCTGGGCGGCATGGAGCAGGCGAGGGCGGCCGGCATGGCGATCAAGGTCAACATGGTGCCCATGCGCGGGCATAACCTCGACCAGGTCGTGCCGCTGCTCGACTACTGCCTGGAGCGCGGCTTCGAACTGCGCTTCATCGAGCTGATGCGCATGGGCCACCTGGCCCGAGACAACAACGCGTTCCTGCAGCAGTTCGTCAGCCTCGACCAGTTGCTGGCGCTGATCGGGCAAAGCCATGCTTTTGAACAGGCGCAACGCCCGGTAGATGCCACAGCGCTACGCTATCGTGTCCCCGGCAAGGGGCACTTCGGGGTAATTGCCAACGAAAGCGTGCCGTTCTGCCGCGCCTGTTCACGCCTGCGCTTGTCCTCCACCGGCTGGTTGCATGGCTGCCTGTCGTCGAGCAACCGTCATTTTGTCGCCGATCTGTTCGACAAGCCCCGCCATCAGGCGCTGCCTGCCCTGCAGCGGCTGCTGGTGAAGGCCCTGGCAGACAAGCAGGACGTGGCGTTTTCCGGCGATGTGATGGTGATGAAGGTGATCGGCGGCTGACTCTGGCGCAAAAGCTGCATCTGCGCGGCTATTCGCCGGTTTTTCGTCACCGGCCACTGGAGGAAAGATGCGTAGCCTGGTCTTGCTGCTGGCGCTGATGGCGCTGGGCGGCTGCATGAATGTCAGCGATATGGGCGAAGGCGTCCGTTACCACATGAGCGATGTGGGCCTGCTGGACCACAGCGACACTACCCGTACCCTGTCGGTGCGCCTGCAACCCGACTCGTTCATCTTCATTGGCCAGGGCGCCTTCATGCCGCCGGGTAAAGGGCCGCTGCCGAAGCAGAATGCCGTGGCCGAGGAGGCCTTCAAGAGCTTCGTCGAGTACTTCCCGCTGGTGCGCCGCGCCCAAGGGCCGCTGGGCCTGGAGCAGGCCATCGCCGAAGCACGCTCGGTGGGCGCCGACTATGTGCTGTACACCCGCTTTGCGCGCACCGACGACCGTATCGGCAATGGCGACGAATGGTACGACGAGCAGGCCGTCGACCGTTTGGGGTGGGACAGCGGCGTAGTGCAGATGATGCTCATCGAAACCAGCACCCGCTACCTGATCGACACCGCCCGTATCAAGAGCCGTGGCGGTTTGTTGACGTTCCACGACAACACCCCGCAGGATTTGCTTGGCGCGCCCATGCGCGAGTACGCTCGTAGCCTTCTGGGCATGAGCCGCTGAGCGAGCACGCAATGACTGAAACCGGCAAGGCCAACGATCTTCTGGCGCAAATCCCCAAGGCCAAGGGGCTGCCCCCGGTGCATTTGTGGAACCCGGACTTCTGCGGTGACATCGACATGCGCATCGCCCGGGACGGTACCTGGTACTACCTGGGCACGCCCATCGGGCGCAAGCCGATGGTCAGGTTGTTCTCCACCATCCTTCGCCGCGATGGTGACGACTACTTCCTGATTACCCCGGTGGAAAAGGTCGGCATCAAGGTCGACGATGCGCCGTTCGTGGCGGTGTTGCTGGATGTGCTGGGGCAGGGCGAGCAGCAGGTGCTGCGCTTTACCAGCAATGTCGAGGACCAGGTCGAGGCCGGCCCTGAGCACCCGCTGCGGGTGCAGACCGACCCGGCCAGCGGTGAGCCGGCGCCGTATATCCTCATGCGCAGCAACCTCGAGGCGCTGATTCACCGCAATGTGTTCTACCAGCTGGTCGAACTGGCCGTGCCGCGCGAGATAGACGGTGAGCAGTGGCTGGGGGTGTGGAGCCAGGGCGAGTTCTACCCGATCGGGCGCGATGCCTGAGCCGACACCAGCGCATTCCCTGTAGGAGCGGCCTTGTGTCGCGAAAGGCCTGCGTATCAGGCCCGGCAATCTTGCATGATGCGCAAGTGCTGGGCCCGCTGCGCGGGCCTTTCGCGACACAAGGCCGCTCCTACAGGGGGCGCATTGAATCTTGGCGGCGAGTTCCCCATCGGCCTCCTGCTTTTTCCCCGAATTGGCCATTTGTAACCCACGCCCCGGCGCTTAACCTGAAGCCATACCCGCTCAGGAGAACCACCATGCGCCGCCTACATGTACTCGCTCTCACCATTTTGCTCGCACCTTTGACCCACGCCTGGGCCCACGGCGATGCCGCTGACCAGGTGCGCATCCTGCAAGAGCAAGCCCCCTCCAACGCCCCAGGCAAGAAGGCCGTGATGCTGACCGTCAGCTATGCCCCCGGCCAGGCCTCGCCCGCTCACCAGCACCCTGGTGCGGTCATGGCCTACGTACTGGAGGGGGCAGTAACCTCCAAACTTAACGACGAACCGGAGCATACCTATAAGGCAGGGGAGTTCTGGTACGAGGCGCCCGGCACCGTGCACAGCGTGTCGCGCAACGCCAGCAAGAGCGCCCCGGCCAAGCTGCTGGTATGGAGCCTGGTGGAGGAGGGCAAACCGGTCACCGAGCCCCTGGCCAAACCCTGAACCGCAGGCATTAAAAAACCTCCAGTGCTTGCGCAACTGGAGGTTTTCAGTGTTTGGCTCCGCGACCTGGACTCGAACCAGGGACCCAATGATTAACAGTCATTTGCTCTACCGACTGAGCTATCGCGGAATCTGCCGGTATCTTACTCAACGCTTGGGGGAAGTCAAGCTTCCCCCATTGCAATCAAGTAGTTACAACACTTCGACGATGGCTTTGGTGACCACGTGGATGTTGCTCTGGTTCAGCGCGGCCACTGCAATACGGCCGGTGTCCAACGCGTAGATGCCGAACTCGTTCTTCAGGCGGGTGACCTGCTCAACGGTCAGGCCCGAGTAGGAGAACATGCCCACCTGGCGGCCGACGAAGCTGAAGTCGCGGTTGGCGCCATACTCGGCCAGCAACTGGACCATCTGCTTGCGCATGCCGTGGATACGGGTGCGCATTTCGCCCAGCTCGGCTTCCCACATCTGGCGCAGCTCGTCGCTGTTCAGCACGGTGGCGACGATGGTCGCGCCGTGGGTCGGCGGGTTGGAGTAGGTGGTGCGGATCACGCGCTTGACCTGCGACAGCACGCGGGTGCTTTCGTCTTTCGAGCCGGTGACGATCGACAGCGCGCCGACGCGCTCGCCGTACAGCGAGAACGACTTGGAGAACGAGCTGGAAACGAAGAACTCCAGGCCCGACTCGGCGAACAGGCGCACGGCGAAGGCGTCTTCGGCGATGCCGTCGCCAAAGCCCTGGTAGGCCATGTCGAGGAACGGCACGTGGCCCTTGGCCTTGACCACTTCCAGCACGTTTTTCCAGTCGTCCAGGGTCAGGTCGACGCCGGTCGGGTTGTGGCAGCAGGCGTGCAGCACTACTACCGAGCCTGCCGGCAGGGCGTTGAGGTCTTCGAGCATGCCGGCGCGGTTGACGCCGTTGCTGGCCGCGTCGTAGTAGCGGTAGGTCTGCACCGGGAAGCCGGCGGACTCGAACAGGGCGCGGTGGTTTTCCCAGCTCGGGTCGCTGATGGCGACGACGGCGTTGGGCGACAGGCGCTTGAGGAAGTCGGCACCGATCTTCAGCGCGCCGGTACCGCCGACGGCCTGTACGGTGACCACGCGGCCGGCGGCCAGCAGTGGCGACTCTGCGCCGAAGATCAGCTTTTGCACGGCCTGGTCGTACTGGGCGATACCGTCGATCGGCAGGTAGCCGCGCGAGGCGTGCTGGGCAGCGCGCTGGGTCTCGGCTTCGATCACGGCGCGCAGCAGCGGAATGCGGCCTTCCTCATTGCAGTAGACGCCTACGCCCAGGTTGACCTTGTCGGTACGTGGGTCGGCGTTGAATGCTTCGTTGAGGCCCAGGATGGGGTCGCGGGGTGCCAGCTCGACAGCGGAAAACAGGCTCATTGTTACCTTGGCTCTGATTGGAGAGTGATAGGGGTTGCCACGCTCCAGCCGAATGCACTGAAGCGGTGCACAAACGGGGAGTCAGTATAGTGATACCGCCCGGTCACTGCGACAGTCTGGCGCAGCTTTTACCGCTGTTTGCGCAAATATTTTTCGACCATTGGTCGAAT
The DNA here is from genome assembly GCF_044900265.1 of Pseudomonas sp. NPDC089406. NCBI lineage: Bacteria > Pseudomonadati > Pseudomonadota > Gammaproteobacteria > Pseudomonadales > Pseudomonadaceae > Pseudomonas > Pseudomonas sp. NPDC089406. The sequence goes on from NZ_JBJDNC010000062.1 coordinate 5,766, forward strand.
TGCCCGGTCCATTGCAATACCCGCTCACAGCCGAGGCTTGAAAGGCGCGCCCGGCGGGCGCATTTGGGTATAGACTACTGGCTAAATTTACAGTTGCTGCGGCACCCGCGAGGTTCGTCATGTCCGAGTTCCAGCTCGTCACCCGCTTCCAGCCGGCCGGCGATCAGCCCGAGGCCATCCGCCAGATGGTCGAAGGCATCGACGCCGGCCTTTCGCACCAGACGCTGCTCGGGGTGACGGGTTCGGGCAAGACCTTCAGCATCGCCAACGTCATCCAGCAGGTACAGCGCCCGACCATGGTGCTGGCGCCCAACAAAACCCTGGCCGCGCAGCTGTACGGCGAGTTCAAGGCATTCTTCCCCAACAACGCCGTCGAGTACTTCGTCTCCTACTACGACTACTACCAGCCAGAAGCCTATGTGCCGTCGTCGGACACCTTCATCGAGAAGGACGCCTCGATCAACGACCATATCGAGCAGATGCGCCTGTCGGCGACCAAGGCGCTGCTGGAGCGCCGCGACGCGATCATCGTCACCACCGTGTCGTGCATCTACGGCCTGGGCAGCCCCGAGACTTATCTGAAAATGGTCCTGCACGTCGACCGCGGCGACAAGCTCGACCAGCGCGCCCTGCTGCGCCGGCTGGCCGACCTGCAGTACACCCGCAACGAGATGGACTTCGCCCGCGCCACCTTCCGCGTGCGTGGCGATGTCATCGATATCTTCCCCGCCGAATCCGACCTTGAAGCCATCCGCATCGAGCTGTTCGACGACGAGGTGGAGAATATCGCCGCCTTCGACCCGCTCACCGGCGAAGTCATCCGCAAGTTGCCGCGTTTCACCTTCTACCCCAAGTCCCACTACGTCACCCCGCGGGAAACCCTGGTCGAGGCAGTGGAGGGCATCAAGGAAGAGCTCAAGGACCGCCTGGAGTACCTGCACAAGCACAACAAGCTGGTGGAGGCCCAGCGCCTGGAGCAGCGCACCCGCTTCGACCTGGAGATGATCCTCGAGCTTGGCTACTGCAACGGCATCGAGAACTACTCGCGCTACCTCTCCGGGCGCCCGGCCGGTGCGCCGCCGCCCACGCTGTACGACTACCTGCCGGCCGACGCGCTGCTGGTGATCGACGAGTCCCACGTCAGCGTGCCGCAGGTGGGGGCCATGTACAAAGGCGACCGCTCGCGCAAGGAAACCCTGGTGGAATATGGCTTCCGCCTGCCTTCGGCACTGGACAACCGGCCCATGCGTTTCGATGAGTGGGAGTCGGTCAGCCCGCAGACCATCTTCGTCTCCGCCACCCCCGGCCCCTATGAGGGTGAACACGCCGGCCGCGTGGTCGAGCAGGTGGTGCGCCCCACCGGCCTGGTCGACCCGCAGGTGGAAGTGCGCCCGGCGCTCACCCAGGTGGACGACCTGCTGTCGGAAATCGGCAAGCGCGTAGCCGTGGGCGAGCGGGTGCTGGCCACCACGCTGACCAAGCGCATGGCCGAGGACCTCACCGATTACCTGGCCGACCACGACGTGCGGGTGCGCTACCTGCACTCGGATATCGACACCGTCGAGCGCGTCGAGATCATTCGCGACCTGCGCCTGGGTACCTTCGACGTGCTGGTGGGCATCAACCTGCTGCGCGAGGGCCTGGACATGCCCGAGGTGTCGCTGGTGGCCATTCTCGACGCCGACAAAGAGGGCTTCCTGCGCTCCGAGCGCTCGCTGATCCAGACCATCGGCCGCGCCGCCCGCAACCTCAACGGCAAGGCGATTCTGTACGCCGACAACATCACCGGCTCCATGCAGCGGGCCATCGACGAGACCGAGCGCCGGCGTGACAAGCAGGTCGCGTTCAACCAGGCCAACGGCATCGTGCCCAAGGGCGTGGTCAAGGACATCACCGACATCATGGAAGGCGCCACCGTGCCCGGTGCGCGCAGCAAGAAGCGCAAGGGCCAGGCCAAGGCAGCCGAAGAGGCTGCGCGTTACGAGGCCGAACTGCAGACCCCGGGCGAGATCACCAAGCGCATCAAGCAGCTGGAAGACAAGATGTTCCAGTTCGCCCGCGACCTTGAGTTCGAGGCTGCCGCGCAACTGCGCGACGAGATCGGCAAGCTGCGCGAGCGGCTGATTGCCAGCTAGGCCTTGACGCTACCCCAGCGGGCGCCGGCCAGCCGGCTCCTACAGGTACAGCACGGCATGAAGGCTACGAGATCCCTGTAGGAGATCACCCAGCCCTTCGGGCTGCGCTGTCGCGCAGAGAACTGGGCACGAGCCCGCCGCGGTACCTGTGGGAGCGGGCTTGCCGGAGTGCCGGACCACCGCGAAGCAGGCGACGCGGTGTCTGGCACCGGCTTCGCCGGTGTTCGCGGGCAAGCCCGCTCCCACAGGCCCCTGCTAAATCAATGAGTTGTAGTTTGTTCTATGAGAGCGGGCTTGCCCGCGATGAGGCCGGAGCAGGCCGGACATCTCTATTGCCTTTACTGGCCCTATCGCCGGCAAGCCGGCTCCTACAGGTTTTCTTGCAAACGGCTTAGTGGGCTTCGCCCGCCTTCAATCCCTGCGGCAACTTGCGCGTCAACAACACTGCCACCATGCTCACCGCCAAGCCAATGCCGACGAAGTGAAACGCATCGTTGTAGGCCATGATCATCGCCTGCTGGTGGGTGATTTCGCTCAGATTGCCCAGCGCCGCGCTGTCGCTGCCCAGGCGCTCGGTCAATTGCGCCAGGCGCTCGGCCACTTGCGGGTTGGTCGGCACCACGGCCTCACGCAAATAGTCGAAATACACCTTGCCCCGTGCATCCAGCAGCGTCGCCAGCAGAGCGATGCCGATGGCGCCGCCCAGGTTGCGCAGAATGTTGAACAGGCTCGAGGCGGAGCCGGCGTCCTGCGGCTGGATGTACGCCGTGGCGATCAGCGAAATGGTCACCATGATCATCGGCTGGCCAAGGGCGCGGATGATCTGGATCTGGTTGAACTGCGGGCCGGCGAAGTCCGGGTTGAGCACTCCAGAGCTAAAGCTGGCCACGCCGAACAGGCAAAAGCCCAGGGCGCACAGCAGCTTTGGCGAGATCACCTTCATCAGCTGTGGCACCAGCGGTATCAGAAACAACTGCGGGATACCCATCCACATGATCACCTCGCCGATCTGCAAGGCGTTGTAGCCCTGGATCTGCGCCAGGTACAGCGGCAACAGGTAGATCGAGCCGTACAAGCCCACGCCCATGCCCAGGCTGGCGATACTCGACAGCCCGAAGTTACGGTTGCCAAGAATGCGCAGGTTGATCAGCGGGTTGGCCCGCGACAATTGCAAGATCACGAACAGAATCAGGCTCAGCAGGGCGACACTGCCCAGGCTGACGATCAGGCTCGACTCCAGCCAGTCCTTGCGGTGGCCTTCTTCAAGGAACACCTGCAGGCAGCCCAGCCCCAGCCCCAGGGTGACGATGCCGGCGTAGTCGGTGCTTTTCAGCAGTTCCCAATGGGCTTCTTTCTTCTCCAGCCCGTACAGCAGCCCGGCGATCATCACCAGCCCCGGCGGGATGTTGATATAGAAGATGTATTCCCACCCCCAGTTCTCGGTCAGCCAGCCGCCCAGCGTAGGGCCGATGGAGGGGGCGAAGGTGGCCGTCATGGCGAACATCGCCATGCCCTTGGCGCGGTGGTGCTCGGGCAGCTTGATCAGAGTGAGGGTAAAGGCCAGCGGAATCAGCGCGCCGCCGGTGAAGCCCTGCAGGGCGCGGAACACGATCATGCTCTCGAGGTTCCAGGCCATCGAGCACAGCAAGGATGACGCCAGGAAGCCCAGCGATACCCACACCGCCAGGCGCCGCGCCGACAGCAGCTGCACCAACCAGGCGGTGAGCGGGATCATGATGATCTCGGCTACCAGATAGGAGGTGGAAATCCACGAGCCTTCTTCCAGCGTGGCTGACAGCGCGCCCTGGATATCCTTCAGCGAGGAGTTGGTGATCTGGATATCCAGCACCGCCATGAAGGCGCCGAGCATCACGCTCATCACCGCGATCCAGTCGCGCCGGGTCGGCTCGGCGCTGGGGCGTAGTAACTGGTCACCGGCCATCGTTGCCCTCGTCGCGCAGGTCGACGGTGGCGGTGACCGACATGCCCGGGCGAATGCGACCGTGCAGCGGGTTGTCGGCGGCGAAGGTCAGCTTCACCGGGATGCGCTGCACCACCTTGGTGAAGTTGCCGGTGGCGTTGTCCGGCGGCAGCAGGCTGAACTGCGCGCCGGAGGCGGCGAACAGGCTTTCGACGCGGCCTTCGATGGGGCTGTCGGGGTAGCTGTCGAACACCAGCTCGGCGCGTTGGCCGGGGTGCATCTTGCCGATCTGGGTTTCCTTGAAGTTGGCCTGCACCCAGATGTCTTCGTCGGGCACCACGGACAGTAGGTAGGCGCCGGCCTGTACCACCTGGCCATTGCGCGCGCTGCGCTGGCCGATGGTGCCGCTGATGGGCGCGCGAATTTCGCAGCGGGTCAGGTTGAGCTCGGCCTGGGCAAGGTCGGCGCGAGCATTGGCGATCTGTGCATCCAGGCGCTTGAGTTCGGCGCTCAGGGCATCGACCTGCTGGCGCTGGCCCTTGAGGTCGGCCTGGGCCTTGTCCACCTGCGAGCGGGCGACATGGCTTTCTGCCGACAGGGTAGTGACCCGTTCTTCGGAAACGAAGCCGGGCTTGCGCAGCGCCTGGGCGCGGTTCAGGTCCAGTTGCGAACGGTCGAGGGTGGCTTGGTTGGCCGCCACTTGGGCCTGGCCTGCGGCAATCAGGCTGCCTTGCTGGGTGAGGCGGCTCTGCGCTTGCACAAGTTCTGCTTCGCGGGTGGCCAGTGCGGCGCGGGCGCGGGCCACGGCCAGTTCGAAGTCGGCCACTTCCAGGCGTACCAGCAGGTCGCCCTTGTTCACGTGCTGGTTGTCTTCCACCTGTACCGCGTCGATGCGTGCCCCCAGCTGGCTGGAGATGCGGGTGATCTCGCCCTGCACGTAGGCGTTGTCGGTGCTCTCGAAGAAACGCCCCTTGAAATACCAGTGGGCCAGGAAGGCGAGGCCGACCAGGGCGACCAGGGTGATGAAGACCAGCAGGCGACGTTTGAGTTGGGCAGGCATGGGGACTATGGTTCCAGAAATGTAAGCAAATTTAACAGCGACCGGCAGTCACGTCACAAGTGGCAATAGCGCCATAGCTGGAGCCCGGTGCCCGCTCCCTGCTAACATCCCGCCTTTGTTTCAATCTTCGTTCGAGACTCCCATGACCACCGTTCGCACGCGTATCGCGCCATCGCCCACCGGCGACCCCCATGTCGGCACCGCCTACATCGCCCTGTTCAACTACTGCTTTGCCAAGCAGCACGGCGGTGAGTTCATCCTGCGTATCGAAGACACCGACCAGTTGCGCTCCACCCGCGAGTCGGAACAGCAGATCTTCGACGCCCTGCGCTGGCTGGGTATCGAGTGGAATGAAGGCCCGGACGTCGGCGGCCCGCACGGCCCGTACCGGCAGAGTGAGCGTGGCGAGATCTACGCCAAATACGCCAAGCAGCTGGTCGATGCCGGCCACGCGTTCTATTGCTTCTGCACCGCCGAAGAGCTGGAGCAGATGCGTGCCGAGCAGATGGCCCGCGGCGAAACCCCGCGCTACGACGGCCGCGCACTGTTGCTGAGCGATGAAGAAGTACAGCGCCGCCTGGCCGCCGGCGAGCAGCACGTGATCCGCATGAAGGTGCCGAGCGAAGGCATCTGCGTGGTGCCGGACATGCTGCGTGGCGATGTCGAAATCCCGTGGGACCGCATGGACATGCAGGTGCTGATGAAGAACGACGGCCTGCCGACGTACTTCCTGGCCAACGTGGTCGACGACCACCTGATGGGCATCACCCACGTGCTGCGCGGCGAAGAGTGGCTGCCGTCGGCACCCAAGCTGATCAAGCTGTACGAGTACTTCGGCTGGGAGCAGCCCAAGCTGTGCTACATGCCGCTGCTGCGCAACCCCGACAAGTCCAAGCTGTCCAAGCGCAAGAACCCGACCTCGGTGACCTTCTACGAGCGCATGGGCTTCATGCCCGAGGCGATGCTCAACTACCTGGGCCGCATGGGCTGGTCGATGCCCGACGAGCGCGAGAAGTTCTCCCTCGCCGAAATGGTCGAGCACTTCGACCTGTCGCGTATCTCCCTGGGCGGGCCGATCTTCGACATCGAGAAGCTCAGCTGGCTGAACGGCCAATGGCTGCGTGAACTGCCGGTTGAAGAATTTGCTGCGCGGGTGCAGAAGTGGGCGTTCAACAGCCAGTACATGATGCAGATTGCCCCGCATGTTCAGGGCCGGGTCGAAACCTTCAGCCAGATCGCCCCGCTGGGCGGGTTCTTCTTCGAAGGCGCGTTGAAGCTGGACGCCAAGTTGTTCGAAAGCAAGAAGCTGTCGGCCGACCAGGTGCGTCAAGTAGTGCAGTTGATCCTGTGGAAGCTCGAGAGCCTGCGCCAGTGGGAGAAAGAGCGCATCACCGGCTGCATCCAGGCGGTGGTCGAAGCGCTGGAGCTCAAGCTGCGTGACGCCATGCCGCTGATGTTCGCCGCCATCACCGGGCAAGCTAGCTCGGTGTCGGTGCTCGATGCCATGGAAATCCTCGGCCCAGACCTGACCCGCTACCGTCTGCGCCAGGCCCTGGACCTGCTGGGCGGCGTGTCGAAGAAAGAAAACAAGGAATGGGAAAAGCTGCTGGCGAACATTGCCTGAGCCAGCTATCGCTGCCCCTGTAGGAGCGGCCTTGTGTCGCGAATGGACCGCAACGCGGTCCCACAATCTGTGCGTTGACGCAGAATCGACGGGGCCGCTTTGCGGCCCTTTCGCGACACAAGGCCGCTCCTACAAGGGCGCAGTGTTCCGAGTCAGCAGGGCAGGGCGGTAAGTGATTGTTATCTGTGAAAAAAATTTTGAATAATTTCAAAAATTAGTTTGACAGCCCTGCAATCGGATCTTAATATGCGCCCCGTCCACAGCGATGAACGAAAACGAAACGCCAGGCACCCGGCCAGCGCTTCGGTTCAAAGCGACATTGTGGGGCTATAGCTCAGCTGGGAGAGCGCCTGCATGGCATGCAGGAGGTCAGCGGTTCGATCCCGCTTAGCTCCACCAAATTCCGCTTGGCAATCAAGGTTGTCGAGCAAGATCGGGTCCAGCAACCGGGTCTTGAAGGTAAGAAGGTTCGTCCCCTTCGTCTAGTGGCCTAGGACACCGCCCTTTCACGGCGGTAACAGGGGTTCGAGTCCCCTAGGGGACGCCAGTTTTGCACAAGCGATGTTTCAATGCGTCGCTGGGCCGAGAGGCTAGAAATCCGGGGCTATAGCTCAGCTGGGAGAGCGCCTGCATGGCATGCAGGAGGTCAGCGGTTCGATCCCGCTTAGCTCCACCAATTTTGCCGCGTTTCACTCAGGTGAAACGGCACGAAGGTTACGTCCCCTTCGTCTAGTGGCCTAGGACACCGCCCTTTCACGGCGGTAACAGGGGTTCGAGTCCCCTAGGGGACGCCACTTTTACCCGCGTTTTGCGGGAGTTAAAAGGCTCATCATCAGATCGGTGAGCCTTTTGTTTTACTCGGGGCTATAGCTCAGCTGGGAGAGCGCCTGCATGGCATGCAGGAGGTCAGCGGTTCGATCCCGCTTAGCTCCACCAATTCGCCACGGTTCGTCAAAATGAACCGGCACGAAGGTTACGTCCCCTTCGTCTAGTGGCCTAGGACACCGCCCTTTCACGGCGGTAACAGGGGTTCGAGTCCCCTAGGGGACGCCATTTTTACCCGCGTTTTGCGGGACTTATAAGGCTCATTCGCATATTGAATGGGCCTTTTGTTTTTTCTGATCCCTGAAAATCTGCCTGCCGATCAACGGCCGCACATTCTGCTTGCGATAAAATATTACAGGCATAATATGTCGCTCATAATATTTTGAGGCGAGCGCCATGACCGACAAGAAGGCCAAGACCCGCGAACGCATCCTCGATGCCGCGCGCAGTGCGTTGATCCAGCAGGGGCCGGCCGAGCCCAGCGTCAGCCAGGTGATGGGCGCCGCCGGGCTGACGGTAGGGGGCTTCTACGCCCACTTCGACAGCAAGGACGAGCTGATGCTCGAGGCCTTCAGCCAGTTGCTCGCCGAGCGCCGGGCGCTGTTGGCGAGTGTCGACCCAAGCCTCGACGGTGCCGGCCGCCGGGCCCTGGTGGCGGCGTTCTACCTGTCGCGCAAGCATCGCGACGCCGAAGTGCAGGCCTGCCCAATCCCCAACGCCCTCAGCGAAATGCAGCGCCTGCCAGAAAGCTTTCGCCAGGTACTGATCGAGCACATCGAGCTGATGACCGCACAAATGGTCGACCGCCCTGAAGAGATCGACAAGGCCCTGGCCGACTTCGCCCTGATGGTCGGCGGCCTGGCCGTGGCCCGCGCCCTGGGTGACGGCGAACTGTCCGACCGCATCCTGCGCGCCGCCAAGTCGGCGATTATCTGACCCTGGAGCACGGCAATGACTACCCTGAGCTGGATTCGCAGCGTCAACGGCACCCTTGGCCACCTGGCCCCCGAGCATGTCGCCGGGCGCATGCGCCGCGCCTTCATGACCCCGCGCAACCTACCGCCCAGGCAGTGGGAGCTGCCACTGCTGGCCAAGGCCGAGCGCATCACCCTGCGCTTTGGCCTGTCGGCGTTGCGTTGGGGGCAGGGGCCGACGGTGCTGTTGATGCATGGTTGGGAAGGGCGCCCGACCCAGTTCGCGGCATTGATCGAAACCCTGGTTGCTGCCGGGCATACCGTGGTGTCGCTGGAAGGCCCGGCCCATGGCCGCTCGCCTGGCAATCAGGCGCATGTGGTGCTGTTCGCCCGCGCCCTGCTGGAAGCGGCCGCCGAACTGCCGCCGCTGCGCGCGGTGATCGGTCACTCCATGGGTGGCGCCAGCGTGCTGCTGGCCTTGCAGTGGGGGCTGCGCGCGGAGGCGGCGGTGAGCATTGCCGCCCCGGCCCAGTTGCTGGGCGTGCTGCGCGGCTTTGCCCGGCACTTGGGTTTGCCGGCACGGGCCAGGGCGGCGTTCATTCGCCAGGTCGAGCAGGATGTCGGCATGCAGGTGGCACGCCTGGATGTCAGCGGCTACCAGCTCGACCTGCCGGGTTTGGTGGTGCACGCCAGTGACGACGCGCTGGTGCCGGCCAGTGAATCGCAGGTCATTCACAAGGCCTGGTTCGACAGCCGCCTGCTGCTGCTGGAGGAGGGTGGCCACCAGCGCGTGCTGGCCGACCCGCGGCTGGGCGAGGCGGTGCTGGAGCTGTTGGCGCGCAGCACTCTTAGCGCCCTGCAGACAGCCTGAGCCGTTACACAGACCCTGTAGGAGCCGGCTTGCCGGCGATAGGGCCGGCACGTCAGGTGGAGATTTTTCAGCCTGTACCGGCCTCATCGCCGGCAAGCCGGCTCCTACAGGGGGTGTGCCATGGTCTATGAGGTACTGGACATCGCCCACCATGCCCGGCTAAATCGCAGTTTCTTTAAAGGAGCCGCTCATGACCTGGGATCTGGCAGCAGCACCCTTCATCATCGACCTGCGCGTCGGCAGCGAAGACATCGACGGCCTCGGCCATGCCAACAACGCGGTCTACGTCACCTGGCTCGAGCGCTGCGCCTGGCGCCACTCCCAGCGCCTGGGCCTGGACCTGGCCGAATACCGCCGCCTGGACCGGGCCATGGCGGTGGTGCGCCACGAAATCGACTACCTCGCTGCCGGCTATGAAAACGACGAACTGCAACTGGCCACCTGGATCGTCGACTGGGACCAGCGCCTGCGCATGACCCGGCGCTTCCAGCTCAAGCGCCCGAGCGATGGCGTCACCCTGCTGCGCGCACAAACCACGTTCGCCTGCATCGAGCTGTCCACCGGCAAGCCGCGGCGCATGCCGGCAGAGTTTCTCGAAGGCTACGGCCCGGCGCTGATCGGCAGCTGAAAACCGGCGGTTTTTTGCTAGACTGCCGCCTTTTTCGCCCCGAGACCCTCACATGCAAATTGCCCTGGCCCCGATGGAGGGGCTGGTCGACAACATCCTGCGCGACGTCCTGACCCGGGTCGGCGGCATCGACTGGTGTGTCACCGAGTTCATCCGCGTCTGCGACCGCCTGCTGCCGGAGTCCTCGTTCGACAAGCTCGCCCCAGAGCTGCGCCAGGGCGCGCGCACCGCTGCCGGTGTGCCGATGCGTGTGCAACTGCTGGGTTCGGACCCGGTGTGCCTGGCCGAAAACGCAGCGTTGGCCTGCGAGCTGGGGGCGCCGGTGATCGACCTGAACTTCGGCTGCCCGGCCAAGACGGTGAACAAGTCGCGGGGTGGCGCGGTGCTGCTCAAGGAGCCTGAACTTCTGCACGCCATCGTACGTGAGGTGCGCCGCCAGGTGCCTGCGCATATCCCGGTCACCGCCAAGATGCGCCTGGGCTTCGACAGCCCGGACGGCGCGCTGGACTGTGGCATTGCCCTGGCCGAAGGCGGCGCCGAGCACCTGGTGGTGCATGCCCGCACCAAGGTCGAGGGCTACAAGCCGCCGGCGCACTGGGAGTGGGTGGCGCGGGTGCAGGATGTGGTCAAGGTGCCGGTGTTCGCCAATGGCGAGATCTGGACCGTCGACGACTGGCGGCGCTGCCGCGAGGTGAGCGGTGCCGAGCACATCATGCTCGGCCGCGGGCTGGTGTCGCGCCCGGACCTGGCGTTGCAGATCGCTGCCGCGCGCGATGGCCGTGACTACCAGCCGATGAGCTGGGATGAACTGCTGCCCTTGCTGCGCGAGTTCTGGCGCCAGGCCCAGGCCAAGCTGTCGCCGCGCTATGCGCCGGGGCGCATGAAGCAGTGGATGGCCATGCTGACCCGCGGTTATCCCGAGGCGGTGGCGATGTTTGCCGAGCTGCGGCGCGAGGATGATTGTGCGCGGATCGGGGTGTTGCTGGGTGCTGCGGCAGTTTCCATAGAGGATGCCATTGCCTGATCCGGCCTCTTCGCGGGTAAACCCGCTCCCACAGTATTGCGCTGCTCTCCAGATAGGTGGTGACCCTGTGGGAGCGGGTTTACCCGCGAAGAGGCCATCAAATCACTCGCTGCATACAAAATTTTTCAACTGCCCTACTTGAAAGCATTTTCCGAGGCCATATCTCTTTGAGTACGCGATGCCGAAGTCGGGTCGCGTAGTGACTTACTTGCTGAATCTCAGGAGTTTATGACCATGACTACCGCTTTCTCCCTCGCTCCACTGTTCCGCCATTCTGTTGGTTTCGACCGTTTCAACGACCTGTTCGAGTCCGCAGCCCGTAACGAGGCCGGTAGCAGCTACCCGCCCTACAACGTGGAAAAGCATGGCGAAGACCAATACCGCATCGTGGTTGCCGCAGCCGGCTTCCAGGAGCAAGACCTCGACCTGCAGGTTGAAAAGGGCGTGCTGACCGTGACCGGCGGCAAGCGCGAAAACGCCAGCGCCAGTGGCGTCACCTACCTGCACCAGGGTATCGCCCAGCGCGCCTTCAAGCTGTCGTTCCGCCTGGCGGACCACATCGAGGTCAAGGGCGCGGGCCTGGCCAACGGCCTGCTCAGCATCGAACTGCTGCGCGTGGTACCGGAAGAAGCCAAGGCCAAGCGCATCCCGATCAATGGCGAAAAGCCTGTGCTGAACTGAGTTCATGCGTATGAAAAAGGGCACCTTCGGGTGCCCTTTTTCGTTGCAGCTCAAGACGATACACCCCCCTGTAGGAGCGGCCTTGTGTCGCGAAAGGGCTGCGAAGCAGCCCCAGCGATCCATGCTGCAAAGCTGAAATCCTGGGGCTGCTTCGCAGCCCTTTCGCGACACGAGGCCGCTCCTACACGTGGCGCTCAGTAATCCGCCGGCGCCTCCAGCAGCATCTGCCGAAACTCCGGCAGCGGCAGCGGCCGGCTGTGCAGGTAGCCCTGGTACAGGTGGCAACCCAGGCGCTCGAGAAACTCCAGCTGCTCGGTCAGTTCCACTCCTTCGGCAATCACTGCCAGATCCAGGCTGCGGGCCATGGCCACGATGGCGCGAACGATCTCGGCGTCGTTGGAGTCGATGGGCGCGTCGCGCACGAAGGTCTGGTCGATCTTCAGCGCATCCACCGGCAAGCGCTTGAGGTAGGTCAGCGACGAGTAGCCGGTGCCGAAGTCGTCCATGGCAAAGCTCACCCCGTAGCGCTTGAGCTCGCGCATCTTGCTGATGGTGTCTTCGAGGTTCTGGATGACGATGCCCTCGGTGATCTCCAGCTTGAGCATGCGCCGTGGCAGGCGGTAGTCGTCCAGGCTGCGCAGCACCCGCTCGACGAAGTCGTTCTGGCGGAACTGCCTGGGGCTTATGTTCACGCACAGGCTGAAATCGTCGGCGTCGATCAGCCCGTCCTCCAGCATGCGTGCACAGGCGTCGCAGGCTTCGTCGAGGATCCAGCTGCCAACTTCGAGAATCAGGCCGCTTTCTTCGAGTACTTGAATGAACTGCCCCGGCGGTTGCTGGCCCAGTTGCGGGTGGTGCCAGCGCAGCAGCACCTCGGCGCCGACGATGCGGTTTTCCCGGGCATCCACTTGCGGCTGGAAGTGCAGGGCCAGCTCGCCCCGGGCCAGGGCCAGGCGCAGGTCGCTTTCCATGCGCAGGCGCTCGCTGGCGGCCTTTTGCATGGTGGTGTGGAACAGCTGGGTGGTGTTGCGCCCGGAATCCTTGGCCCGGTACAGGGCGATGTCGGCGCGCTTGAGCAGGTCGGCCGGGGTGGCGCCATGGTCGGGGATCAGTGCCACGCCGATGCTCGGGGTCACCTGCAGGCGCTGGCCATCCAGCGACATGGGCTCGGCCAGCAGCTCGCGCAGGGTGTCGGCCAGCTCGCGCACCTTGCTTTCCACCAGCTCGCGGCTGCCGTCCAACCCACTCAGCAATACCACGAACTCGTCGCCGCCCAGGCGCGCCACGGTGTCTTCCAGGCGCACGCTGGCTTCAAGGCGGGCGGTGATGATCTTCAGCACCGTGTCGCCCACCGGGTGGCCGAGGGAATCGTTGATGTGCTTGAAGTGGTCAAGGTCCAGGAACAGCAGCGCGCCGCGCAGGTTGTGGCGCTTGAGCAGGGCGATCTGCTGGCTCAGGCGGTCCATCAGCAGCGCGCGGTTGGGCAGGTTGGTCAGCGGGTCGTGGTAGGCCAGGTGGCGGATCTGCGCCTGGGCGTTCTTCAGCAGGCTCACATCCCGCGCAGTCAGCAGCAGGCAGTCGGTTTCGTTGAGGCTGATCGGCTCCACCGATACCTCCACCGTAAGAATGTCGCCGCGCTTGTTGCGCCCGAGCATTTCGCGGTGGTGCACCCGGCCGTGTTCGCGCAATTCGTTAAGCAGGGCGGCGCGTTGCTTGTTGTCGGCCCAGATGCCGACATCGAACACCGAGCGCCCGACTACCTCGGCGGCGCTGTAGCCGGTCAGGCGGGTGAAGCCGTCGTTCACTTCAAGATAGCGGCCGCTCTGGCGCTCGGTGATGGTGATGGCGTCGGGGCTGGAGTGGAAGGCCTTGGCGAACTTCTCTTCACTGGCCTTGAGCGCAGCTTCAGCGCGTTGCTGCTGGGTGATGTCGCGCAGGGTGGTGACGCTGCACGGCTGGTTGTCGACGCTGATCAGCCGGCTGGAGATCACGCAGGTCAGCGGCGTGCCGTTGCGGTGCTTGATACCCACTGCGACGTTGCTCAACGCCTGGTCACGGATCACCCGCTCGATGCGTTGGGCGCGCTCGGCAGACTCGGCCCACAGGCCAAGTTCTTCGGCGGTATGGCCGAGCACCTGTTCGGCGCTCCAGCCGAAGGTCTGGCTGAACGCGGGGTTGATCTCGATGAACTGGCCGGTGTCCTGGCGGGTGACGCAGATCGGGTCGGGGCTGACCTGGAACAGGCTGGCGAATTTTTCTTCCGAGGCGCTCAGGCGCTGCTCGCGCTCCACCTGGTCGGTGATGTCGAGCAGGGTGCCGGCCATGCGCAGCGGGTTGCCCTGGTCGTCGCGGTACAGCCGGGCGCGGCTTTCGATATAGCGCGAGCCGCCGTTTTCCAGCTCGACCCGGTAGGTGATCTGGTAATTGCCCGCCGGCCCTTCGCGCAGGCTGCGGTAGGCGTGGCGCATGACCTCGCGCTCGTGGTCCGGCACACCCTCGAAGAACGCCTCGAACGATTCATGGAAGGGCACCGGGTCCAGCCCGTGCAACTGCGCCGCGCGGGCCGAGCCATACAGCATGCCGCTGGGGATGTGCCAGTCCCAGGTGCCCAGTTGCGCCGAATCCAGCGCCAGGTCCAGGCGTTCCTGGCTGTCCTTGAGCGCCTGCTCGGCGCGTTTGCGCTCGGTGGTGTCGACGAAGGTACTGATCAGGTAGGTGATGCCTTCGAGCTCGATGCCCTGGGTGCACAGGATGCCGTCATGGATCTTGCCGCTGCTGGCGCGGAACTGCACCTCCATGGTCAGCGGCCCGCTACCGGCGCGGGTGGCTTCCAGCACCTGGTGGCGCTGCTCGGGGTTGACCCACAGGCCCAGCTCGACGCTGGTCTTGCCCACCACCTGCGGGCCGGGCCAGCCGAACATGTCCTCGAAGTGCTGGTTGACCTCGATGATCAGGCCGTCGTGGCGGCGGGTCAGCAAAATGGCGTTGGGGCTGAGGTGGAACAGCGTGGCAAAGCGCTTTTCCGAGTTGATCAGCGCGGTTTCCCGTTCGCGCTGGCGGGTGATCTCGCGAATCACCCCGATCATCTGCCGCCGGCCGTGGGCGTCGTGGGTCAGGCTGCCGTTGATCTCCAGCCAGTGCATGCTGCCGTCCGGCCAGCGGATGCGGTGGCGCATGGCCTGTTCGATCGGCTCACCGTTGACCACCGCCTGGAACGCCTGGCGTGTGCGGGCGCGGTCCTCTTCGGGCAGCAGGTCGAGGTAGTCGACGTCGTTGGGCATCGGCCGCAGCGGGTCGAAGCCGAACAGTGCCTGGGTGCCCCGCGACCAGCTGATGCGGCCACTGTCGATATCCCACAGCCAGGCACCCAGGCGCGCGCCGTTGAGCGCGGCCAGCAACTGCGGTGCGTTCTGCCAGGCCTGTTCGGACTCCTGGGGGTCGGCCGCGGGAATGCGCGGCAGGCGCGGAAAGCGGTTTGCTGATTTGGGCATCGTTACCAGACCTTTGGCAGATAATGCGTCCCTGTAGCGTGAATGCCGCGCCGACGAGCGGTCAGTCGCACCCTGCGTGGCTGTCGAGCAGGGCCATGAAAGCCCTGGCCGCGTTCGACAGCGTACGTTCGGTGTGCAAAATGTAGCCTAGCTGGCGCGACAGCTGTATGCCGGGCAAGGCGATGGGCGCGACCTGCTCATCGAGCATAGTACGTGGCAGCACACTCCACGCCAGGCCAATGGAAACCATCATCTTGATGGTCTCCAGGTAGTTGGTGCTCATGGCGATGTTCGGTGTCAGGCCCTGGCTTTCGAACAAACGCTGGACGATGTGGTGGGTGAAGGTGTTGCCGCCGGGAAACACCGCCGGGTGGCGCGCCACATCGGCCAGCGCCACGTTGCCGTCGCGTGCCAGCGGGTGCTCGGGGGCGGCGACGAAGTCCAGGGCGTCCTCCCACACCGGGGTGGCGCGCACCAGGTGGTGCGGCTCCGGCGCCAGGGTGATCACGGCGATTTCCGCGCGGCCATGCAGAATTTCGTCGTAGGCCGCCTCCGAGTCCATGAACTGGATGTCCAGCGCCACCGCCGGGTATTGGCGGGTAAAGGCCCGCAACAGCGGCGGCAGGCGGTGCAGGCCGATGTGGTGGCTGGTGGCCAGGGTCAGCCTACCGCTCACCTGCCCGGTGAGGTTGGTCAGTGCCCGTCGGGTATCATCCAGTACGTTGAGAATCTGGTAGGCGCGGGGCAGCAGGGCGCGGCCGGCCTCGGTCAGGGTCACTTCACGGCCCAGGCGGTCGAACAGGCGTACGTCCAGTTGCTGCTCAAGCCCGGCGATGCGTTTGCTGATGGCCGGCTGGGTCAGGTGCAGGCGCTCGCCGGCCCCGGAGAAGCTGCCGGTTTCGGCGATGGCGATGAAGGCGCTGAGGTTGGCGAGGTCCATCGTTCAGATTCCTGATGGTTATGCAAAGCATGAAAATTATGAATTTGAGTTATTCAATCTATCGCCATAGCATCGTCCATACAAGCCAAGGGGTTTTTGGCATAGAAAGACGCTGATGAGGAACAGTCTGATGGCTGGCAAAACGCTCTACGACAAACTCTGGGAAGCTCATGAGGTCAAGCGCCGCGACGACGGCTCATCCTTGATCTACATCGACCGTCACATCATCCACGAGGTGACCTCGCCCCAGGCCTTCGAGGGCCTGCGCCTGGCCAGCCGCAAGCCGTGGCGCATCGATGCCAACATCGCGACCCCCGACCACAACGTACCGACCACGCCAGAGCGCAAGGGCGGTATCGAGGCCATCGTCGACCAGGTGTCGCGCCTGCAGGTGCAGACCCTCGACGAAAACTGTGACGAATACGGCATCGTCGAATTCAAGATGAACGACGAGCGCCAGGGCATCGTCCACGTCATCAGCCCCGAGCAGGGCGCCACCTTGCCGGGCATGACCGTGGTTTGCGGCGACTCGCACACCTCCACCCACGGCGCCTTCGGTGCCCTGGCCCATGGCATCGGTACCTCTGAGGTCGAGCACGTGCTCGCCACCCAGTGCCTGGTCGCCAAAAAAATGAAGAACATGCTGGTGCGCGTCGAGGGCAAATTGCCTGCCGGCGTCACCGCCAAGGACATCGTGCTGGCCGTGATCGGCAAGATCGGCACCGCCGGCGGCAACGGCCACGCCATGGAGTTCGCCGGCAGCGCCATCCGCGAGCTGTCGATGGAAGGCCGCATGACCATCTGCAACATGTCCATCGAAGCTGGCGCCCGTGTCGGCCTGGTGGCCACCGACGCCACCACCGTCGCCTACGTCGAGGGCCGCCCGTACGCGCCCAAGGGCGAGGACTGGAAGCGCGCCGTCGAAGCCTGGAAAGACCTGGTTTCCGACGACGATGCAGTGTTCGACACCGTGGTCGAGCTCGATGCCGCTCAGATCAAGCCGCAGGTCAGCTGGGGCACTTCGCCGGAAATGGTCCTCGCCGTCGACCAGCGCGTGCCGGACCCGGCCGCCGAGGCCGACCTGATCAAGCGTGGCTCCATCGAACGCGCCCTCAAGTACATGGGGTTGAGCGCCAACCAGGCGATCACCGACATCAAGCTCGACCGCGTATTCATCGGCTCGTGCACCAACTCGCGCATCGAAGACCTGCGCGCCGCGGCGGATATCGCCAAGGGCCGCAAGGTCGCCGCAAGCGTCAAGCAGGCCATCGTCGTGCCGGGCTCCGGCCTGGTCAAGGCCCAGGCCGAGCGTGAAGGCCTGGACAAGATCTTCCTCGAGGCCGGTTTCGAGTGGCGTGAGCCGGGCTGCTCGATGTGCCTGGCGATGAACCCGGACCGCCTCGAAAGTGGCGAGCATTGCGCCTCCACCTCCAACCGCAACTTCGAAGGCCGTCAGGGCGCCGGTGGCCGTACCCACCTGGTCAGCCCGGCCATGGCCGCGGCCGCCGCAGTCACCGGCCACTTCATCGATGTCCGCGAGTTGATCCAAGGGAGCGCAGCATGAAAGCCTTCACCCAGCACATCGGCCTGGTCGCCCCGTTGGACCGTGCCAACGTCGATACCGACCAGATCATCCCCAAGCAGTTCTTGAAGTCGATCAAGCGTACCGGCTTCGGCCCCAACCTGTTCGACGAGTGGCGCTACCTGGACGTGGGCCAGCCCTACCAGGACAACAGCAAGCGCCCGCGCAACGAAGAGTTCGTGCTCAACCACGCCCGCTATCAAGGCGCCAGCGTGCTGCTGGCCCGCGAGAACTTCGGTTGCGGCTCCAGCCGCGAACACGCGCCATGGGCGCTGGACGAATACGGCTTCCGTAGCATCATCGCGCCGAGCTTCGCCGATATCTTCTTCAACAACAGCTTCAAGAACGGCTTGCTGCCGATCATTCTCGACGCCGCTGAAGTGGATGAGCTGTTCAAGCAGGTCGAGGCCAACCCGGGCTACCAGCTGACCGTCGACCTCGAAGCCCAGGCGGTGACCCGCCCGGACGGCAAGGTGCTGAAGTTCGAGATCGATGCCTTCCGCAAGCACTGCCTGCTCAACGGCCTGGACGACATCGGCCTGACCCTGCAGGACAGCGATGCGATCAAGGCCTTCGAGGGCAAGCACCGCGCCAGCCAGCCGTGGCTGTTCCGTGATGCCTGAGTGATGTGATGGGTTTGCCGGCCCTATCGCCGGCAAGCCGGCTCCTACAGGCGATAGGGCCGGTACCGGCAACACAAGACCAAAGGATTTCCCCATGACCAGCACCACCCACACCGATGTGGTCCAGCGCCAGTTCGGCGAGCAGGCCAGCGCCTACCTCAGCAGCGCCGTGCACGCCCAAGGCAGCGAATTCGCTTTGCTGCAAGCCGAGCTGCAAGGGCAGGGCAGCGCCCGCGTGCTGGACCTGGGCTGTGGTGCCGGCCATGTCAGCTTCCACGTCGCCCCGCTGGTCGCTGAGGTGGTGGCCTACGACCTCTCGCAATCCATGCTCGACGTGGTCGCCAGTGCCGCCAGCGAGCGCGGCCTGGCCAATATCACCACCGAGCGCGGCGCCGCCGAACGCCTGCCGTTCGCCGACGCCTCGTTCGACTTCGTCTTCAGCCGCTACTCGGCGCACCACTGGAGCGACCTGGGTCTGGCCCTGCGCGAAGTGCGCCGGGTGCTCAAGCCGGGTGGGGTGGCGGCCTTCATCGACGTGATGTCGCCGGGCAGCCCGCTGCTCGACACCTACCTGCAAAGCGTCGAAGTGCTGCGCGACACCAGCCATGTACGCGACTACAGCGCCGCCGAATGGCAGCGCCAGGTCAGCGAGGCCGGCCTGCACGTGCGCAGCCACAGCCGCCAGCGCCTGCGCCTTGAGTGGCACACCTGGGTGGCGCGCATGCGCACCCCTGAGTCTTTGCGCGTGGCCATTCGCCAATTGCAGCAAGCCATGGGTGAGGAAGTGCGGCAGTATTACCAGATCGAAGCCGACGGCACCTTCAGCACCGACGTGCTGGTGTTGTGGGCTGAGCGTTGATTGTTTACGGCGGGGCCGAGCCGGCCGCGCCGCTTGAATGGATAGAGGAA
This sequence comes from Pseudomonas sp. NPDC089406, assembly GCF_044900265.1. Lineage (NCBI taxonomy): Bacteria > Pseudomonadati > Pseudomonadota > Gammaproteobacteria > Pseudomonadales > Pseudomonadaceae > Pseudomonas > Pseudomonas sp. NPDC089406. Next base: position 24,994 of record NZ_JBJDNC010000062.1, read on the forward strand.
AGCATGAGCAAGCAGATTCTGATTCTCCCAGGTGATGGCATCGGCCCGGAAATCATGGCCGAAGCGGTCAAGGTGCTGGAGCTGGCCAACGACAAGTTCCAGCTCGGCTTCAGCCTCGCCCACGACGTGATCGGCGGCGCTGCCATCGACAAGCACGGCGTGCCGCTGGCCGACGAAACCCTGGAGCGTGCGCGCCAGGCCGACGCCGTGCTGCTGGGCGCCGTGGGCGGCCCGAAATGGGACAAGATCGAGCGTGACATCCGCCCCGAGCGCGGCCTGCTGAAGATCCGTTCGCAACTGGGCCTGTTCGCCAACCTGCGCCCGGCCATCCTCTACCCGCAACTGGCCGATGCTTCGTCGCTCAAGCCGGAAATCGTCTCGGGCCTGGACATCCTCATCGTCCGCGAACTGACCGGCGGCATCTACTTCGGTGCCCCGCGCGGCCAACGCGAATTGGAGGGCGGCGAGCGCCAGGCCTACGACACCCTGCCGTACAGCGAAAGCGAAGTGCGCCGCATTGCCCGCGTCGGTTTCGACATGGCCCGCGTGCGCGGCAAGAAGCTGTGCTCGGTAGACAAAGCCAACGTCCTGGCGTCCAGCCAGCTGTGGCGTGAAGTGGTCGAAGACGTGGCCAAGGACTACCCGGACGTCGAGCTGAGCCACATGTACGTCGACAACGCTGCCATGCAGCTGGTGCGTGCACCCAAGCAGTTCGACGTGATGGTCACCGACAACATGTTCGGCGACATCCTGTCGGATGAAGCTTCCATGCTCACCGGCTCCATCGGCATGCTGCCTTCGGCGTCGCTGGATGCCGACAACAAGGGCATGTACGAGCCGTGCCACGGCTCGGCGCCGGACATCGCCGGGCAGGGCATTGCCAACCCGCTGGCGACCATTCTTTCGGTGTCGATGATGCTGCGCTACAGCTTCAACCAGCAGGCCGCCGCCGAGGCGATCGAGAAGGCCGTGAGCCTGGTGCTGGACCAGGGCCTGCGCACCGGTGACATCTTCTCTGAAGGTTGCCGCAAGGTAGGTACGCAGGAAATGGGCGACGCAGTAGTCGCAGCGCTGCGGAATCTGTAATCTCTCTGGCCCGCCACCAAAAACTCCCGGTGGCGGCCCACTTTTAGCAAAGGTGTAGTTGCGATGAAACGTGTAGGTCTGATCGGTTGGCGTGGAATGGTCGGTTCCGTGCTCATGCAGCGGATGCTCGAAGAGCAGGACTTCGACCTGATCGAGCCAGTGTTCTTCACCACCTCCAACGTAGGTGGCCAGGGTCCGAACGTGGGCAAGGATACTGCCCCGCTCAAGGATGCCTACAACATTGAAGAGCTCAAGACCCTCGACGTCATCCTGACCTGCCAGGGCGGCGATTACACCAACGAAGTCTTCCCCAAGCTGCGCGAAGCCGGCTGGCAGGGCTACTGGATCGACGCCGCCTCGTCCCTGCGCATGCAGGACGATGCCGTGATCATCCTCGACCCGGTCAACCGCAAGGTCATCGACCAGCAGCTGGACGCGGGCACCAAGAACTACATCGGCGGCAACTGCACCGTCAGCCTGATGCTGATGGGCCTGGGTGGCCTGTTCGAAGCGGGCCTGGTGGAGTGGATGAGCGCCATGACCTACCAGGCCGCCTCCGGCGCTGGCGCGCAGAACATGCGTGAGCTGATCAAGCAGATGGGCGCCACCCACGCAGCCGTCGCTGATGACCTGGCCAACCCGGCCAGCGCCATCCTCGACATCGACCGCAAGGTCGCCGAGGCCATGCGCAGCGAAGCCTTCCCCACCGAGAACTTCGGCGTGCCGCTGGCCGGCAGCCTGATCCCGTGGATCGACAAGGAACTGCCGAACGGGCAGAGCCGTGAAGAGTGGAAGGCCCAGGCCGAGACCAACAAGATCCTTGGCCGCTTCAAGAGCCCGATCCCGGTGGACGGCATCTGTGTGCGCATCGGCGCCATGCGTTGCCACAGCCAGGCGCTGACCATCAAGCTGAACAAGGACGTGCCGCTGGCCGATATCGAAGGCATGATCAGCCAGCACAACCCTTGGGTGAAGCTGGTGCCGAACCAGCGTGAAATCAGCATGCAGGAGCTGAGCCCTACCAAGGTGACTGGCACCCTGAACATCCCGGTTGGGCGTTTGCGCAAGCTGAACATGGGGTCGCAGTACCTGGGGGCCTTCACTGTGGGCGACCAGCTGCTGTGGGGCGCGGCCGAGCCGCTGCGTCGCATGCTGCGGATTCTGCTGGAGCGGTGATCGCTTTGGTTTGAGTTTTTGGTTTGTGAGAAACCCGTGCCATGGTGAGTGGTGCGGGTTTTTTTATTGGGGCTGATGTTGAGTTTGTTTTGGAAGTTGTATGCGCATTCATTATTTGTAGTGACGCTTATTCACCTTTCCGCCCTTACGGCGGCTTACTTTTGTCTTGTCAAAAGTAAGCAAAACCGCTCGCTCCCATCATCCGGCCCCTGCGCTTCGCTCCGGGGTACCCTCACTCCGGGCTTGCTCCGGGGGTACGCGCCGACGGGCCGTCCCTGGCCCGATCGGCGCTCGACCGGCATCCATGCCGGT
>NZ_JBJDNC010000063.1:0-27329 GCF_044900265.1 Pseudomonas sp. NPDC089406
CTGGCTCATGGAATGGCGGGCTTGTAGAGGACAGTTGGAAGGAGGGCTATTTCAGCACAGGTCAGATGACCTGTGCTGACTTGATCGGAGAATCCTTAGCCGCCTGTCCCATGCCGAAAAAATCGCCTGAACTTTGTCCAGATTTCCACCTTCCCTTATGTATAGGGGCAGCAGACCTACCGGGTTATCGCTGCGGCTATCCAACTGGACATCGGGAGAAACGGAAATGGGTGATCTCGCAACGTACTTCTGGATTGCCGTGGCGGCCATCATTCTGCTGGTTGATCTCTGGGCAATGGTCAGCGTTTTTCGAAGCGACAAGTCAGACGCAGTCAAGGTGATGTGGGCTTTGATATTGCTCGTGTTGCCGGTGGTTGGCTTGGCTATATGGGGCGTCGCAGGGCCACGGGGGATCAAGCGCGGCACTGGGCCGACATCTCCTGAACACAGCAAAGGGTAGGAGCGGCAGCATGACCAGAGAGGGGCATTCAAAGGAAATAGACCCACGGAAATCGCACGGCGAGGAAAAGCGAGATAACCATGCTCATCGCCCGGATGGTTGTGTGGGCTCATCGCACGATTCTACCGCTCAGAAAGCGGCACGTAATCAGGGGCGTCACCAGCGGTGAAACTATCCTCGAAGGCTTGGGGATGAGGCTCGCCGTGAGGCGAGCTTTTTTTGACTGGACTATGCTCGCACTTTTGGCTGAATAATGAAGACCCGACAATGTATTCAACGGTGCTGAATGCGGCAGGCGCTTAATTAGGGCGAATTGAGATGAGTGGTCGGGACGAGCGCGTAAAGGATAGCGAGGGGCGCCTTATTTTCTCATCAAGAGCTGCTAGAGTTCGGCTCGTTTCGGCGCAAAAAGTTAGGCCATTCCAATTCTGGGCGGCTTTCACCGCAGGCGACGCATACGTAGTCTTCTCCAGGCAAACCAAGATAATAAGCCTTTCTTATATACTTGTGAGGGCACGGGTTAGTAATGTGTGGCTTGCCGCTTTTGATTTTCATTATTCTGCTCCAAGCGCTGCCACAGCAATGCTTTATCTATCTGCTGGCACTGGGCCAGTCCTGGCTTGTTTCACTCCATTTTTCTATTCCTTTTCGAAGTAACGTATCGATGCGTTATGTCCCTAGGCAGTTTAGTAGCAATGCAGTTGACTGACGTCAAGAACTCAGGAAGTGTCGTTTAACTATCATGAATTCAATTATTCTCAAGTAAGTTCTCTTAGAAGAGCGAAAAATCCTGTAGCAATGCTGTCAGTTTTTTTCGATTCGCCGCCATATTCGTTCGTGAAAATAAAAAGCGATGGTGTTACAAGTGGGCTCAATAACCGCGATTAGCCCGCCTGTGAGCGCCGAGCCTGTAAGTAGATAGGCGACCGCAAAGGCAATGCTGAAGTGGAGTATGCTAAAACTTAGGGTTTTGGGTAGGGGGCCTTTAGTTTTTGAGTGGCAGCAGTGTACGTCAGATGCGCTTTTCATTGTTGTCCCTTAGCTCGGATTGTTGTGAGCCGCACGTTGTGACATACGGCTCACAGAACTGATCACCGTTTTGCTTCTTCACCGGGAGTAGCCGACCGGCTCAAGAAAGCTCGAGTTATCTCGGGAAGGTGATCTTTCAGCCAATCGGCCATGGCGACCTCCTCTTTCAATATCGACCGGCAGGCCTCGGCAGTGTGTTCATCCCCTGCGAACGTCGCTGCTTCAATAAGTACCGTGTAGGAAGCAATTTCAAGATTTTCAAATACGTATCCAGACATCGCACCTTTAACCACTTCATCGCTCATAGCCATGCCACCCACTGCTTGGCCGAAGGCCATGAGCTTGCCCGCTAAGTCTTTCAAGGTCGAGGTGCTCCCTCCTAGGCGCTCTATGCATTCAACCAATTTCCGTTGTTGTCCTTCCGTTTCGGTGATGTGCTGCGTAATTCGCTTACGAAGATCGGGATAGTGCTCTAACCGTTCCGCTTGCGCTTTAAGCATTTTTTCGGCTTGCTGCTCCATCGCGTGAGCATCGCGCAGCCAATCCAATAAATTTTCTGCAGGCTTAGTCATGAGTGCTCTCCATGTAGTGAAGTTATTCAGAGCTGAATTCAATTCACTGCGTTCGGCTAGGTTGATGAACGGTTGAGTGCGCAAACTATTTGTCTGCAGTTATTTGGAAAATGATTTTGAACTTTCACATTGTGTCCATTCGTCTTGAGAGCTCTTTGGCGATTTGCACCATTGATCCCTCCGTTAACTCCCACAAAGGACACAGGACGTATTTGCGTGCTGGTTCAACCGTTGGGAGACTTAATTTGTTTATCCATAACAAGCGTCTTCAATATACCGTGCGCGTCGCGCAGCCCAATCCAGGCCTTGCCAACTTGCTTTTGGAGCAGTTCGGCGGCGCTCAAGGTGAGCTGGCCGCTGCCAGTCGATACTTCACCCAGGCCCTCGCCGAGGATGACCCAGGCCGCAAAGACCTGCTGATGGACATCGCCACTGAGGAGCTGAGCCACCTGGAGATTGTCGGTTCGATCATCGTGATGCTTAACAAGGGGGCCAAGGGCCGACTTGCTGAGGGGGTCGAAGAGGAGGGAGAGCTGTACCGAGCCATCAATGGCGCCGGTAACGATTCCCACATTACTAGCATCCTCTATGGTGCCGGCGCTCCGCTTACCAACTCGGCAGGGGTGCCATGGAGCGCGGCCTATGTGGACACCATCGGCGAACCGACGGCTGATTTCCGCTCCAACATCGCTGCCGAAGCGCGGGCGAAGATCGTGTACGAGCGCCTGATGAATGTGACGGATGACCCAGGCGTGAAAGAGGCTCTTGGCTTCCTGATGACTCGGGAGATTGCGCATCAGCTTTCTTTCGAAAAAGCGCTGCACGCCATCCAGCCTAACTTCCCTCAGGGCAAGCTCCCTGGCATGCCGGAGTTCACCAACAAGTATTTCAACATGTCGGGTGAGCCGAATGTGCGTGGCCCTTGGAATGAAGGCGAGGAGTGGGAGTACGTCGAGAATCCCTCGGCTGCCGTTGATGGCGGAGATGGCACCGCTTCGGTGGCACTGGCCGCTCCTGATTTGGCGGTATTGGAAGCCATGAAACTGCGGACGATGTCCGATCCCGCCAGCAACCCGGTCACCGGCGCGGATCTCGGCTCGGGCTTGGTCAACGGTAAAGATGACTGAATTTCAGGAGGCCGCAATGAGCACTTTGAAAAGAAGGGATAAGGCTCAGGTCGGCATCGGCTTTGAGCATTTGATGAGCGCAGCGGTAGCAGAGTTTGAGGCCGATTCGCGCCTGGCTTGCCGAGCGATGCGAGTAAAGATGGCCATAGGCGTGTTCGGCGTTGGCTCCCTGCTGCCCAACGATCTGCCCCCGACGCTTCCCACTGAGTCCTTACACGACAGTCTGGTCAGCCACACCCTGCAGTGAAATCGATTTTCAAACCCAAGGAGAATGACGATGGTTGCTCGCAAAACAGTTGAAGATCTGTTCATCCATGAGCTTTCGGATGTCTACAGCGCTGAGAAGCAAATCACCAAAGCATTGCCGCGCTTGGCTCGGGCATCCACCAATCCGCTATTGGCTGATGCGTTTACCTCGCACTTGGCGGAAACCCAGGGGCAGATAGAGCGGATTGACCAGCTGGTGGAGTCGGCTGGATTGAAACTCAAGCGGATGAAGTGCGTAGCCATGGAGGGTCTGGTTGAGGAAAGCAAAGAGCTGCTGGATGAAATCGAGAAGGGGGCAGTGCTCGATGCGGCGCTTATCGGGGCATGCCAGAAGGTTGAGCATTACGAGATCGCCAGCTACGGCACACTAATTGCGATGGCCAAGCACCTCGGTATGGAAGAGGCGGCCTCGCTGTTGGCCGACACGCTTGCAGAAGAAAAAGCTGCAGACGAGAAGCTGTCAGCGATTGCCGAAGAGGGCGGCAACCAAGCCGCCACCCTCGAGAAGTAGCGGGTCGGGCCCAGCCAAGGACGTGCTGGGCCTTCTAGGAATTTGTCATTTCCGCGATTTCTTTCTCGCAACGCGCGTCTTCTTATACAAAAAAAAATTCTTGTGGAGCATTTTGACCCGCCGGTCCGGTATCTCACCGGCGCGGTGGAAACCGGTCGCTATTCGGAGGTAATGCGCCCATGGTGGACAAATCTTTCATAGCAAAGACCTAGCGTCGTAGGAGAACGACATGCGCATTCGCGGTAAGGCTTTTTGGGCATGGGCTGACCCCACGCTCCACCACCAGACCCATGATGAAGCCCTCGCCGATGGTACAACCATTGACGTGCAAAGCAGGCTCTCTCGAGCTGGAGGAACTCAACTGTTCATCGGTGTGTACGCGCCAAGCGGCCTGGTTCTTGATGAACAATTTTTCGATTCACGACCAGGCCAGTCGATGACAACGGCTCTTTCCTGGGGCGTAGAAATGGCCCTCCAGAGGGCGCGCGAGGCTTCATCTTCACTTTCTCAAACGGCTGACGTATCGGATCAGTCTAAGGAGAAAGTGGAAGACTATGTCCGTATCCAGTGAGTCAGAAATTCAACTTCAGCAAGCGCTGCTGTCAGTGTTTTCCGCAGCCGAGCAACTGGGGCTAGACCCTGAGGTCCAACGGCTCATGGCGATTGGTGGATTGACGCAGGACTCCCCTCCGGAATGGGTGACTCCGATTCTCGTGCCAGGTGCAATTATCGCGCTGGATGAGGCTGTGCGATCGATATCAAGGGACCTAGAGTCGCGCGAGGAGAGTACACGTGCTCCATATCCCGGCTGTGAGTAGAAGGCGGCAGCGCGCCCGGTCGGGGTTTGTCCGTTTTCCGCTACGCGTGGGAGCATCCAAGCATCATCTTGACCGGTTCACCTCACACGAGCGGGCCTATCGTAGAAACAGCGATTTTCGAACGTCTGCAATGGGTCGATATCGAACAGTCAAAGGTATTTTTTGAAGGTTGTTGCCGTGATTGCCACCATCCACCCCAGCAACGCCGCGCATGGTAATAGCACCCAAATGGGATTCACTGAGGTGGGAAGGGAGAGGTAGATCACCCAAGGGCTTACCATCAATGGCAACAATGTCCGTTTCGCTCGGTGGTAGACAAAGCTGCTCTCGCGATCGGCGCCGAATTTGCGAAGGTCTCGGCGCATCAAGCCATCGACAGCGCCGGTGATGACGGCGAGCAGGAATAGTGGTGTGGCTAGGGTGAGGATGGCGAGGCGCACTACGAAAGTGAATACAGTGAATAGGGCGGCCAGTAGGTAATCCTGCAACGCGACATAAGCCTGAGCAAACTGGCCCTGCATCGACATTTCCTGACTTAGCAGTTTCAGCTGAGTGTCAGATTGCGCCCAGCCGGAGCGGACCACGACCCATTCATTCAGGTGCTGAAGGACTTTGGCGGTGGCTTGCGCGGGTTCCTTCACGAGCAGCGAATCCTTGAAGTGACCGCTAAGCCACCCCAGCTCAGTGAGCCACATGGTATGGCTGTGATGCCAGCCCTGCTCGGGCCAGAACCACAGCATGCCCACCAACTCCAGGACGATTGAGAAGATCAGCGAAGCGAACAGTAAACCTATCAGTCGCAGACAAAGCTCAAGCGTGCCGAAGATCAGCCCCGGACGTCGTTGCGCAGGAGGCGGGCTGGCAGGAGTGGTCGGCATAGGGTACTCCGCAGTGCTCGGTCGCTTACGGCACTTGCCTGCGCCCTGGTGGAGACATCTCAGGATCGAAATCGGCCGTGGGTGTACCGCCGGCACTGCTCCACCAACTTCCCGCGTTGGCGTTGTAGGACTCGCGCATGCGTGCAGCCAAGGTCTGCAGATCCGCTGGCATCGCATCATCGCTGGCCGGTTTGGGCAGTGGCATGCGGACCTTCCACAGTTGCCCGCCCTCCTGGAACGAAAACATCTGCCCTTTGGGTAAGGCGATGATATGCGCGGGTTCGATCAGCGGCACTGCGGTGGTGGTGACCCGGTCCTGCGAGGAGGAGGTGAAGTCGGTGCGGGCATCCGGATCGGCGGTATCCGTAGCGCCTGAGACCAAGGTGCGTGTCTGCACGTTGACCTTGGGCAGCTGGTTGGTCAGCAGCTCCGCCGTTGCAGTTTCCCGCACGCGCAGCATCTGCAGGGTGTTGAAGTTGCCGATGACCTGGCCGGCCTTGGCCCGGTTGCCGATACGCGCCTCGATGTCGCTCAAGGTCTGGGTGTAGGCGGTGACCTGGATACCGGCGCCGCCACCCTTGTTGATCAGTGGAATGAACTCGTCACCCATCAATTCGTTGAACTCGTCGGCGTGCAGGTTGATCGGCACCTTGTCTGTCGCGCTAGAGGAGCCTGGCAGGCCGTGGTCGATACCGTGCTTGTAGATGTGACCAGCGACAGAGACTAGGTCGGCGAACATTGAGTTGCCGACAGCCGCGGCCACTTCTGCGTCCGACAAGGCATCCAGGCCGACGTAGACGATGCCGCGTTTGCGGATGACCTGCAGCCAGTCGAAGATTGGCCGCGGGTCGTCCAGGTCGGAATAGTTCGGAGCCAGCAGCTGCGCCGTCTTGCCGCTGGTGAGTTTTTCCAGCAGTGGCAGTAGCGACGCGACAATCTTGTCGAAGTAAGTGCGGTCGTAGCGCACGGCCGAGCGCAGGCCGTCCATGACGGGGTCGAGAATACGCTTGGCGGTCAGATACTGCTCGATGGCAACCACGCGCTTTTCCCGGCCAACCATGTGCCGCGGGATATTCTTCTCGTTCAAGCGGCCCTCGATCTGCACGATCGCTTCCCAGGCCAGCGGATCATGGCGTGCGAAGAAGTGCTGGGCGTACTCGATGAACAGCGCATCGATGTTCACCACGTGTCGCTGGATCTGCAGATAGTCCGGGCGCCGGCCGAGTTCGATCAGCGCTCGGGCGATGATGTTGACGAAGCGCCAGGCGAACTCGCGGAAGGCCGCCGAGTTACCTTCACCACTCAACTGGCCAGCGATCCGGGTGGCGACCTCCGAAATGCGGCCGAAGCGACCGATGGCGTTGTAGCGCGCGGAAATTTCCGGCCAGCCCAAATGGAACACATAGAATTCGTGCTCGCGGCCGGCCCGTCGGGCCTCGACGTACATGCGCTTCAGCAGGTCAGCATCGCCCTTGGGGTCGAAGACGATGACCACTTCCCGGCTCTGTCGGTGGATGTCCTGGGTGATATACACCTCGGCCAAGCGCGTCTTGCCCACCCGTGTGGTGCCCAGCACCAGGGTATGTCCAACGCGTTCACCCAGCGGCAGGCTGGCTTCCTGTTCCTTCGGCTCGACGCCGTGCAGCAACGGCGAGCCACCCACCGGTGGTAATGGACGCACCGGATTGAGCGGGCTGTCCCAGGCGGTCAGACGAGGTAGCAACGACAGGCCGGGTGGGGCTTTCTCCAGCAGCTGCTCCATCCGACGCGCCCACTGGTGGACAGCCGACTGGTTGACATAGTGGGCCAGTGCCGGGTCCTGAGCTTCCAGCAGGCGTTGCGTGTGCAGGCGAGTCCAGCGAAAGCCCCGGCCCATGAACAGCCGCTTGCCGCTCACCGGAATCTGCCGGCTGGTCAGCGAGTAGCGCGGCAGGCGGCGGATATTACGCCGGTAGCGCAGGACGATCCGCGCTTCGTTGAGCCGCTTCAGGCCGAACGCGGTGTAGGCCAGCGCCATGCCTGTCCCTACCTCAGGCGATAGGGCTACGGCCCAGGGCGAGTGCAGGCACAGGGCTCCAGCGCCGGCGCAGATGCCCACGGTGTACAGTTCCACCGCCGGTCGCAGCAGGGATTCCATCGCGTGCTCACCCATGGGGTGCCCTCACTGTTCCAGGCCGGTGGGCGTGATCAGCACCGGGTAGTGTTCCAGTTCCAACCGCTCGGCGATGTCGTCACCACTGACAGGCCAGATGTTCAGCCCGGGCGCTGCCGTCTGGATGCGGCGCAGCGCTTGCGCTTCGTCGACCTCGACCGCCAACCCGTTGGCACCCAGGTCTTGCAGCGCCTGGGCGTGCCGTGACAGCCATTCCAGGGAGGCGGCGTCCTGCCCCACCAGGAACAGGGGCGTCATGCCGGGCAGGCTCAACTTTCTGGGCAGCACGGCACCCGGCGAGAGGCGAGCGCTGCGCACCGGCAGCACCCAATTCAGCGCGGTGGGGGCGGGTAGACTGCTGGACTCAGCGCTCGCGGCAAGCGACAGCCACGGGCAGAGGGCCAGGGCCACCAAGCGCAAACAGCTCATGGCTGCGTCCGTCCGGATGGCGTCGCGACCGGCTGGACGCGCTGCCAGTGACGGATGAATTGACGGCGATAGCGCGCCGCAGGGGCGCCACCTGCAGGCCGGTGATAGCGGCCGGCGGCGGCAACCCAGTCACCGGTGTCGGCATAGTGCGCGCGCAACAGCTCAGCGGTAACAGCGAGGTTGGTGCGGGGATCGAGGGCATCGCAGGCGCTGGGGTAGCGGTCCGGGTGATAACCCAGGTTGGTTTGTCCCAGGCCGACATCAATGCGCTTGGGGTCGTGATGGCTGAGCGCCTCCCTCAGCGCTGAACACGCCTGGTCGCGCCGGGCAAACTGCAGTGATGAACCCGCAACATTCAAGGTCCAGGGCCAGGGCATGAGTTGCCCGCGCAGCGGCGTGCCACTTTCCTGCAGGGCAATGGCGAACAGCACCGAGGCGGGGATACCGGCGCGCGCGGCCGCTAATTGATACGCCGGCGGCGGCAAAACACCAGCGTGAGCGGCGGTGGCGCCGACCATCGTCAGGGCGAGAATCAGTCGATGCGCTGCCATTTTCCATCCACCTGTTGATAGCGGGCTGGCAAGGGCCGGCTGGCGCCCAGGGCAAACCAGCGGCCGCGGTCATGATTCAAGGTGACCTGGCCGCCGCTGACCTGGGCGGCGGTGATGCCTGCGCCCTGCGCCCATTGGCGCAATCGAGCGTCGTTGCCTTGGCTACCGACCAAGTACACCTCCAGCCGTGCTCCGGCCTGTAGCCATTGCTGCAGGCTGGTCACGCAGGCGGCGCAGTGGTCTTCCACGAAAAGCGCCGTACGGCTGCTGCTCGGGGGGCCGGCATTGTCGGTCATGCCCTGCACGGGCTGCAGACCCGGAAACAGCCGCGCCCAGGCAGCGGTGTAGGCTTTCTGGTAGGCCAGTTCGCGCTCGGCACGCCTGGCTTCCAGGCGGACCTGCAGCTCGGCGTAGCGCTGCCGCTCCTGATCCGAGTTGGCCTCGACACCCAGGGTGGTGAGCGGGTCAAGTTGCGGCGACCAGTATTGGCGGGGGCCGGTCTGCAGGCGCTCAAACGCGGCCCATTCGTCATCCGTCAGGCCCCAGGCTTTGGCCTGCTCTGCTGCAGACGTTTGCCGTAATAGTGGCGACTGCTCACTGAACTGCACCTGAGCGTCGACATGCTTGGGGACGTTCAAGCCCTGATCGGCGAACGCGTAAGCCGGTAGCAGGATGAGCGCAACAGCGATATACCTAGGCACGTTCACGTCCTCACGGAATGGGCAGGGTGCGATCACCATGGCCCGGGACGTGGAACACGGCCTGGCCCTCGCGAATCGCCAGCAGTTGCCAGCCGTTCAAGCTGTCACCGGGCTGGAGCAGGTGCACGGTGGACAGTGCATGGGTGCCGGCAGGCAACGCGGTCACGAACCTGATGGTGCCGCGCGTCTCGATACCCTGCAGGGTGAAAGGCGGCTGCGGCGCCTTGGCTTTTGATTTTTCGCGGATGGAGGCAGATTGGGATGCGGCGGTAGCTTCTGGCTCCTTAGGAGCGGTCGACAGCTTCTCGACTGCCACTTCTGCCACGCCCATGCGTTGCGCTAGGGCGGTCAGATCGGCGCTGCTCGGTCCTGGCGGTAGCGCTTGCAGGACCCTGACGGAGGTCGCCAGCTCGTCGAGTTGCTGGCCGAGCGTTGCCTGTGCAGTGGAGTGCTGGCGCTGGGCGTCTTCCAGGGCTGCGACTTGTGGCGGCAGCGCGGCGAGCGTGGTGCGCAATTCACCGATATCGCGACGCAGTGACGGGCCAGGGTCAACCGGCGCATTGCGCGCGGCGGTCTGCAGTTCAGCCAGTTGCTGGTGCTGGTTGTAGCTTTCGGCAGCGAGGACGGCAGCACCCAGGCACAGGGCGCCGATCACCAGGGCCTGAAAATGGTGAACCTTCATGGTGCGGTCTCCAGTGTCGAAAACGGTGGTTCGGGTGTAGGCAGGCGCAGGGCGTAGCACACGCTCCGCTCGACTGGGTCAATGTCGAGCCGCCAAGCGGGGCCACCAATGACGGTCAAGGCATCCAGCAGCGAGATCGGTCCGAGGTCGTGATGCACGGCCGGCAAGGGGCGGCGGAACAACCGCGCCACGGCAGTGCTGTCGGGACAGAGGGAGTAGCCCGAGTGCTTCAGCACGTGGCGCAGTGCGTCACCGACCGTCGCGTGCAGCCCGGGGGCGATCTGGACGTTGACCAACTGATACAGCGGTTGGCGCTGCTCCAGCGTTGGCCGGGTGCTGGCTAGGGTGTAGCGGTCCTGTCGGACCCAGGCGAGTACCGGGGACTTTGGCTTGGCCACTGCCGTCGGGGCCGGTGCAGGTGGCGCAGGGGTGGGCGCCGGTGGCGGCGTGCTGCATCCCAGCAACGTGAGCATCAGTCCAAGCGTGAGGAGCGTGGGGGTATGCATGACCAGATCTCGACAAAAGATGCCGACACCTTGTCGAAAAGCCAGAGTGCGCCCCCACTAAAAAATCGAATCTCGCCGGCCGATTTACGCTGGCGCAACCATGAAAAAGGCGCCCGGAGGGCGCCTTGAGGTCAATCATCGGTGAACAACGGCAGTTCGGGGAGCGGCCGCGCATCAGGGTCGAAGATCAGCATACGGGTGTCGGCCTCACCGGCCATCAAGAGCAGGCGCAGCAGCACCGGTGGCACATGATCTGCGCTCAGACGTGCAGTCACATCCTCAATGCAGCAGTAGCTGCCGCCCGCGGCAATGTTTCTGAGCCAGGGCGTCGAGTACAGCTTGCAGCCCACAGCGTTGTTGCTGCTCAGCACGAAGCACTCGAAGAAGCCCGAGGGTGAACGACACCAGGCGCACACCTGCAGTTACTCGAACTCTTGTGTCGGCAGGTGCGCACTGCTGATTTCCCAACTGCGGCTGTAGTGCCCGGTTGCGAAGGAGAGCTGGTCAATCAAGTCCTGTGCAGCTTCCTCACTGGGAAGATCGCTGACGTGTTGCCGCTTGCCATGATGCAGGCCTATGACCTGATACAGCACCTGGCTGACGGTGCCGTCGGCTGGACATGACATGCGGACAAACTCGGGCACGCTTTCGCCGTCGGTGATCACCGCGAAGTCATCATCGAACAGGCACGGCTGGAAATTGATGCTGTCATCCGGCAGATCATTCAGCGCGGGGTGAAGGAATCGGTAGCAGGGAGGGCAATCGTCGGCGTAGCTGATTTGCACCACACGTTCGAAGCTCAGGTCCTGAAAGCCGCGGAGGAAGGGATTGCGAAGGGAAGTGGACATGGAGGCGCTCCAAGAATGCGAAGGTCACTCCGTACAGGCAGTGACCCTCCAAGTGGTGGGGATGCTCAGATCCAGCCGTAATCGGCCAGCGACAGCGGCGTGCCTTCACCCACGATAATGTGGTCCAGCACACGCACCTCAACCAGGGCCAAGGCTTCGATCAGGCGGTTGGTGAGCACCCGGTCGGCGCCGCTCGGTTCCGAGCAGCCAGAGGGGTGGTTATGGCTGAAGATCACCGCAGCGGCGTTGTGCTCGAGTGCCTTGACGACGACCTGGCGCGGGTACACGGAGGCCCCATCGATACTGCCGGTGAAGAGGATGTCGAAACTCAGCACGCGGTGGCGCGAGTCCAGGCAGAGCAGGGCAAACACCTCATGGTGATAGGGTGCGAGCTGCAATTTCAGGTAGGACGCTGCATCGCACGGTGTGATCAGTTGTTCGCCGCGCTGAAAGTAACGTTGATCCAGCAATTCCAGCGCTTCGGTCAGCAACGCGTCCTCGCGGGCACGCTGGGCCAATGCAGGGTCGAGACGCTCGACCCGGTTCTGGGCAGTGTTCATGGGCAATTCCTCGTGGGAGATGGAGCGCCCCCTGGGGGAGTGCCCCAGGCAGGTGAGAGAGTGGTGAGTCACAGACGCGTAAAGCGATGTCGAGCTCCGTGCAGTGGGCTGTGGCAGCCCTCGCACGGTCGGGTGGAGATGGCCTCGATGCCGGTGCCAGTCCAGGGATCGAAATCAGCACTCAGTGGCAACAAGGTTTGCAGCTCGCTGCGTAGATGGGCGATGCGTTGGTCGACCTCAGCCTCGCTGTAATACAGCGACAGTGCACTGAAATCGTCATACGCGACGGCCTGCAAGCAGTCCTCGCATAGCCAGAAGCTTTCCATGGCGGCCTCCGACACAGATGAACCACAGGCGTTCGTGAGAACGCCTGTGGTTGCAGGTCAAGCTGCCTCAGGCAGACTGGCGAGCTGCGGTGGATTTACGTGCAGCGGCCGGGGCAGGCTGAGGCTGTTCGGCTTCAGTGTCTGCCTCGTCCACTTCTGCTTCAGCCTCAGGGGCAGCAGCAGACTCGGTACGAGCGGGCGCTCGGTAGCTGAACTGACCATCGACCTTGATCCATTCGATGAAGATCAGCCGGCCTTTGAGGCTCGCGCCGGGTTGCCCCTTGCGCTCGCCTTTCTCGTACATGAACGGATCAACCCAAAGGTCGCCAATGCGAAACGCGATAAGAACCTTGCGTTCCGCGCGGACGTCTTCCAGGTGTTCACGGATCAGCCGGTCGGCTTCACCGCTGGCGACCTTGCAGTCGAAGCGGGTGTACTCGACGTCGTCAGCGGCACCGTGCAAGGCGGCGATGTCACACGCCATGAACGCTTGCCCACGGCGGACCGGGACTTCGCGCACACGGTTCAAGTAACCGATGCCTTGGGTGTGCAGGTTGAAGTAGGTGGTAGGGGCGTTGTTGCTTGCAGTGGTCATGATTGATCTCCTGGTGAGCAGAAACGCGGACAGCCACCGGCCCTGGCGGCTGGTGAATTCCGCAAGGGGACGTACACAAACATGATCGTTTAGAGGGCGCTCATCACTGCGGGAGGCAGTAACCGTGCGAGCTACCGAACGCGGATCGCACTTGGGGAGAACCACCCGAACCGGGCGTAGCCTTGAAGGTTCTGGCTACCTGGACGCTGTCAACGACAGCGGTGTGCAGCCCATCTATAAAACCCCGGGAAAGGCCCGTCAACTGCGGATTCAACACGCTCTAGGCAAGGGGAAGTGGTTGGTGCTCAGTGGATTCTCAGCGACGAAAAAATAGCCCGACGGTCGTCAGGCTAGGAGGAGTTGGACCACGTTTGACCCGGCAATCGGACACCGGGGTTCGTCGCAAAACCACCGTTACCGATCCACCTGAATCAACCGACCCTTGTCGTGGCCTGGGTCGGAATCAGCTGGCACGCATCCGCGCACAAAAGGTGCCCAGTGTTTCGCCGGCGGGCACCGGAGCTGAGCATCGTCGCCGAAGCGGATGACCTGTACGACCTGGCATAAGTCGTACAGGTCATCCGCCTGGGCAACCTGAAAACGCTGGGAAGCCATCCGAGGACGCTGAGTAGTGTGGCTCCGAACTCTACGAGTTCGACCGAGCTGCCCGGAGCGAATCGGTCTTTGGTCGCCAAACGGCGAGGGGCCTGATCACTACACCAGCGCCGCTGTCCCGCGTCAAGTTATGCGTCCTTCGAACGTTTGGACTTGGCCACCGGCTTGGTGCCCTTGCAGTCCGGGTAGCGGGTGCACGACCAGAAGCTGCCGGTGCGGCCTTTGCGCTGACGCATCGCGCTGCGGCAGACCGGGCAGTGCGGCCCTTTGACGGGAGGTGGGCGCAGGGTCAGCGAGGCGTGTGAGCGGACCAGGCGGGTCAACCATTCCGCCTGCTTGGCAAGAAAGGTGTCGACGCTCAGTTGCCCCGCTTCGATGCGGTCCAGCGCCTGCTCCCACAGCGCCGTCAGCACCGGGTCAGCCACCTCCGGCGGCACTGCCTCAATCAAGGTGTGGGCTGCGGCCGACGCCGCCAGGCTGCGTTTCTTCTTGGTCAGATACCCGTGGTCGATCAGGCCCTGGATGATAGCGGCGCGGGTCGCCTCGGTACCCAAGCCGCAACTGTCCTTGAGCTTCTGCTTGAGCCGTGGGTCGGCCACCTGGTTGGCGATGGTTTTCATCGTCTTGACCAACGTGCCCTCCGTGTAAGCCTTGGGCGGCTGGGTACGCTGGGCCACGGCCGTGGCATCCGTCAACGCCACCACACTGGATTCGCTTAGCGTGGGCAAACGCTGGGCCTGTTCGCCGGCCTCGTCGCTGTGGCTTTCGTCGATCACCGCCTTCCAGCCACGCGCCAGGATCTGCTTGCCGCGGGCCAGCAGCGGATCGGTCCCGCTCTGCAGCAGCACCTGCGATTTGAGGTATTCGTGCTCCGGCAGAAACTGCGCCAGGTAGCGGGCGCGGATCAGCGCGTAGACCGCGTGTTCGCGCTCGGTGAGCTGGGCCGGGTCTAGGGAGGCGGCGGTGGGGATGATGCCGTGGTGGGCGGTGATCTTGCTGCTGTTCCAGGCGCGAGAACGGCGGCCGGGGTCGACCTCTTGCAGTATCTTTCCCAAGGATAGGCTGGCGGCGGCCAAGGCTCGAAGGACTCTCGGCACCTCGTCGAGCATGCTTTCGGGCAGGTAGCCGCAGTCGGTGCGTGGGTAGGTCGTTGCCTTGTGGGTTTCGTACAGGGCTTGCGCGGTGGCTAAGGTTTCCTGCGCACCTAGGCCCAGCTTGGCGGAGCAGATCTCCTGCAGGGTGCCCAGGTCGAACGGCAGTGGCGGACCTTCGCGGACGTGCTCGGCATCGATGCTCTGAACGCTCGCCGTCGCCTGCTGGTTCAGGCGTCGAGCCGCTTGCTGCGCGGCGAGCTCTTCAGTGCAGTGGCCAGCGGCGTCACAGGCGGATTCCGGTGGTTGCCAGCGGGCTTTGAACGCTACACCCTCCACCTCAATCTGAGCATCGACGATCCAGAACGGCTGAGGCACAAAGCTCGCGATCGCCCGGTCCCGCTCCACCACCAGGCGCAGGGTCGGTGTCTGCACCCGTCCCACCGGCAGCAGCCCCTCGAAACCGGCACGACGGCCGAGGAGGGTGAACAGCCGACTCAGGTTGATGCCCACCAGCCAGTCGGCTCGAGAGCGGGCCAATGCGCAGTGGTACAGCGGCAATGTCTGCTCACCCGGGCGCAACGCGGCCAAGGCGCGGCGGATTGAGGCATCGTCGAGTGCGGACAACCACAGGCGCGAGATCGATCCCTGGTACTGGCAGCGTTCGAGAATCTCACGGGCAATCATCTCGCCCTCGCGGTCTGCGTCTGTGGCAATGATCACCTCGCTGCAGGTGCGCAGCAGTTGGCTGATCACTTTGAACTGGCTGGCGACCTTGGGTTTGACCACGACTTCCCAACGTGCGGGGATGATGGGCAGATGCTCGAGCGACCAGCGTTTGTAATCGCCGTAGGCTTCCGGTGGTGCGGTTTCCAGCAGATGGCCGACGCACCATGTCACGGTGATGCCTTGCCCCAGCAGGCAGCCGTCGCTGTGACGATTGGCCTGTAGGACGCGGGCAATGTCCCGGGCTTGGGATGGTTTCTCGCAGATAAACAGGCGCATGGCTTGGCCCTCTCGGTGAGTACCGACAGGGTGGCGGGGTGATACGGGAGTGCTAGGGAAAATACGATGGCACCGCGCTCATATCGGCGAGGACAGACCTAATTGCGTTGCGCGAGGTGGCTGGCCAGCGTTTGCAGGAACTGCAGGGCAAACTGCTTATCCGCTTCGCTCAGTTCCTTGATGATTGAGGTGATCTGCTGACCCTGATCCTGCGGGCGCGGACTGATGGCCAGCAGCAACTCATCGGCAGGGCAGCCATACAGGTCGGCCAAGCGCAGCAGCTTACTGACTGAGAGCTCGACCTCGCCACGCTCCAGACGTGATACGGCTTCACCGGAGATCCCCAGGTGCTCTCCCACCTTCGCCTGGGTCAGATCGCGGGCGCGACGATACTCCGCCAGCTGGCGACCAATGTGATGTGGGCTAGGCTCTTTCACTGGCAATGGGGGCACTCTCCAATTCGACCCATATGGTCGACCAGCCACCCAAAGATACGAACGACCTGAAAGGTTGACTGCCAACCCTATGAGGCGTATCACCGAAAATACCTGTAAGACCCGCCCGTCACTACGGAGGCAAGCCCTTGCACGGATCAAACCAGCGTCAGACGGATGCGCTCGCGATCAAGGCCTACGAGTTGTTCATGGCCACCCACCTGGAACCCGACAATGCCGAGGCGCGCGCCACATTGATCGCCTGGGTTCAGGAAAGCCCGGAGCACTGGCAGGCGTTCCTTGCCCTGGACCAGTATCTGGCAGAGGTTTCGCATGTGTTGCATGGCGATGGGGAAGGGAGGTCCCGGCGGAGCTGAACAGTGCCCGATAGCCTGGATTGCCCGCCGGGAAGGGCGTAAAAACCCCAGAGGTATCGCGCGACGGGCGCTCGTTCCACTGAGTACCACGTCATCAATCGGTCTTGCGTGGGGCTTTCTTGCCGCCCCCCTTGCGCCCGGAACCGGCGTTTTCCTGCGCTTTTTCACGCATGGACACCGACGCCAGGCGGTGCGGCAGGATGCCGATGCGCCGAGCCTCCACCTTGAAGGTCACCCGCGCGTTGTCCTCGCTGTCCTCCCATTCCTCTTTGACCGTGCGGCCCTCGACCAGGATGCGCATGCCTTTCTGGTACAAGGTGCTCCAGTGCTCGGCGTCGCGGTGCCACAGCTCGACCGGGGCCCAGTAGCCGCCGCGGTCTTCGTAACCACTTTCGCGCGGCACCGGGTTGTCGAAGTAGACGTTCAGCCGCAGCAAGCGCCGCGGTTCATCCGGGTTGGTGTTGAACTCCTGAAATTCCGGCACGCTGCCAATGTTGCCTTCGCCAACAAACAAAGTACTCATGCTGATTACTCCTCGGTGGGGGAACGGGAAAGGGCGAGCTCTGCGGCCTGGAGCTTGCTGGCACCGGTGATGGCCTGGCGATACAGCGACTGCAGGCTGCTCATTTGCAGGTTCAGCACCACACGGTTGGTCTCCAGTTGGTACAGCGCCTGCCGCAGCTCCGGGTGCAGGTGCGGATGAACCACCGCTGCCTGCCACACCTGCACGCCCATGCGCTG
The DNA here is from genome assembly GCF_044900265.1 of Pseudomonas sp. NPDC089406. Classification (NCBI taxonomy): domain Bacteria; kingdom Pseudomonadati; phylum Pseudomonadota; class Gammaproteobacteria; order Pseudomonadales; family Pseudomonadaceae; genus Pseudomonas; species Pseudomonas sp. NPDC089406. The sequence continues at coordinate 17,276 of NZ_JBJDNC010000063.1, forward strand.
AAAGTCCGGACTGCGCCAGCGCAGGAAATCGGTGCCCGTCGCGCTGTGCTGGATGACCAGTCGCAGGTCCAGCAATACGAACGGCGGTTGCGCCGTGATCGCCAGCATCACCCCCATCAGTTCGGCGACCTGGGTGCGCAGGCGCAGGATCGTGTCTGCAAACTGCTGCAGCTCCCCCTTACCCTTAAAAGGCTTTAAAAGGCCTTTTAGGGAGGCACCTTGTGCGAACTCGCGATAGGCATCCGTCGACAAGCGTCGGGCAATCGCCTCAGCCAAGGTCATGCCTCACCCCCTTCCTCCGAGACATCCGGTAGAGGCGGGGCCTCTGCCTCCAGCGACTCAGGCGACTCAGTTACAGAGCCCGCGCTGGTGCGCACAATCGGAGGCGCGAACTGGGAGCGGCGGGCGCCTTCCAGAATGTCCTTCGGTGGGATTCCAAGCTTCTCGAGGGCTTCGCGGGCCCGGGCGTTGTTGGCGGCCATATCACCCCGAGTGACGCCCGCCAGGCGGTAGTTCTGGGCCAGGCCGAGCAGGCTGCGCAGGTGATGGGCGCCGCCATCGATCCAGCTTTCCATGTCGACCCGGCCGATCAGCGCGGTGTGGTGGGCGAGCAGCACACGACGGACCAGGGTGTCGTAATCGGTGAGCAGGTAGACCGCGAGAAAGCCGAGCTGACTGCCGATATACAGCGGTAGCGTCACCGGGTGGATATTGAGGTTGTCACCGACATCGACCTGGGTGGGCAGGTCGCGCTCCACCTGACTGACCCGGTGGACTAAATTGCGTATCTCGGCCTTGGTCTGCAGCAGCTTTTCCTCCAGCTGCAGCATGAACCAGTCGGCGTAGGGGTCATCCTGGCTGCTGGCTTGCTTGAGCAGATTGGTGACGGCGATGTAGCCAGGCATGCCGAGGATGGGATGCACGCCCTCGCGTCGGGAGCGGCCCTGCCATAGCCGCGCCGCATGATGGGTGTGCAGGGTCAGGGTGATGCTGCTGCGCAGGGACCCCAGGTTGAGTTGGTAGTGATCGGCCATCGCCAGTACCTCGCCGTCGGAATGACGCCGACGATGGGCTGGTCCGTGAAGGCCTACGAGCATCAACACGAAGATGATGAGGTCGCATTTTTCCGCCAGTGGACGTCGCTGGAAATGATCGCATTGGCATTGATTCCACCGACGTCCAACCTACGTCGGCGCACTGACCCCGCGACAGCGTTGCTTCAGTTCCTCGAGGCAGGAAAGGGCCAGGGGAGAGGCAGTACGCTGGCCGCTGCGGCGCGGTGGTTCGCTGGGTGGCTGTGGCATGGGTTCGGACTTCGCCGCCCGCGAAGGGGTGGGCGCCGAGGTCGACGCATCAGTGCGGGCGGCCCACAAGGTGAATTCGCCCTGGCAAGCGCGTTTGATCAAACCCATCAGGTAGGCGACCGGTTTGCGGATCTCTCCGCGGGCGCAGCGCACCGCTGCTTCGTTGATTACCGCTTGTTGCTGTTCCGGCTCGAGCTGACGCATTGCCTGGGAGGCCATGCGTCGCTCGGTCGGATTCAGCGGTAAGTCCTCGGGCCATCGCGCTCGACCAAATTCCACCTGCCCCAGTACCGTACTTTTTTTGCTTTTGTCTTTCTGTACTGTACGGCCAGCGTCGGCATTCCGAACGTCAGCCGAAACCGGTGCATTGCCGCAAGGTTCGGAATCGGTGGGGGCAGCGCGAGAATCCCGAATGGGGTGGCGCTCGCCAGGTTCGGATTTTTCCCCGTCGCAACACGTCAGTGGCAGCGCTTGCAGTTGCACCGGAACTGCGGCGGCTAGCTGATCCTTGTCTGCTTGGGCGACCTGCGGATCGGCCTGGATCTCCTCAATGACGTGCTGCGTCACATCCCGCACGCCTTTGGTGGCATGACTGATGTTCTGCTGCAGCAGGGTCGCGTAGCCGTTGTCGAGTTCGAGCTGCTCGGCCGGGGTCAACGGATCGCCGTGCAGCACATAGACACAGCCGCGCAGGCAACCCTGGGCATCACGTGAGCGATCGACCAGGCTGAGCCAGCGGGTGGTGCGCAAGACGTTGAGCGCGCGGGCAATGGTCTCGCGCGAGGCTTGGGTGCCGCAGGGGCTGGTGGCCAGATACGGTTGCAGGTCTTGGTAGCGCGGGGTTCTGATCTTGCGCTCGGTGATAAGCCAGCGCAGCACTTGCCAGGTATTGCGCTCAAGCGGTGTCAGTCGGCGATCCATCAGCAGCGCCATCGGCAGCGGATTGTTGTCGCCGTAGTAGATTGTGCGCACCGCTGGCGACACATCGGCCTCGGCCAGCTTGGCCTGCGCCGCTTGCCATTCATTCCGCCGGCGCAGTGCGTCGTAGCACTGGCGCACCACGTCCTGCCAGTCGACTTCGTAGAAACTCAGCACGGTGCACCTCCGTACAGTTCGACCTGCTGCCAGACCAGGGTCAGGGTGATGTGCTGCTCCTCGGCCAGCATCATCATCGTGTCCAACGGATCGTTGTCGGGATCCTCCGCCCGCAACTGGCTCCAACGGTTCCACACTGCGTGCTCCTGGGCCTCGCTAAGCTGGACCGGCCGGCCGCGGTGGGTCTCGATCTTTAGCACGCGGCGGCGCAACGCGGTTTCCGAATGGTCCAGGCCAAAGCAGCGGTACATGATGTTGGAGCTCGCGCCCAGCTTGAGCGCCCGGTTGATCAGCCGCTCGTTCTGCTCGTCACGTTCGGCCTGGGCAATGAGGCGGCGCAGTACCGTGGTATCGACCTTTACTTCCACCCAGACGATCGACGAATGCGCCAGGTGCGAAAGGGTGGTCGGCGGCAGCGACTGCAAGACCTCGATGTCCTCATCGGCCAGCCCCAGGGCTTTGCAGCGCTGCAGCCGGCCATGGCGCAGCTCATGCAGTACCTGATTCAACATGGCATGGTTCAACAAATTGAAGGTCGTGCTCATGAGGCAGCTCCTCACGTTAACGAGTGGTCGACAGTGTCAGCTCAATGAGCTGCCGGGCGTGGCGAATCAGCATGAACAGCTGCTCGAGTTGGGCGTCGGGGAGCCGCTCGAGGCCTACCGTTAGGGCTGGGCGTTCGGCAAAAGGCAGGTCGTAGGCACCGATAAGCAGTTGTCCAAAGAGGGCGGCGGGCAACTGCTGACGTTCTTTCCAGCTCACGTCGTCCTGCAGCCGTAGCAGCGCGGAAAGCAGCAGCTGAATGCCGGTGTGACGCGCGCTCATCTGTTCGCCGTGTTCCGGGGGCAATGTAAAACCCAGGCCATCCGCGTGCGGGCTGACCATGGCACTGGCATCGGCATACGCGGCGAGATCGGCCGCCAGCGCGGCGCAGCGCTCCCGCAAGGCACTGAGATCATCCTCCGCCAGAGGCTGGAGTGGCGCCGAATCCACCGGCACCTGAACAAGTACAGGGTCGTCCGATCTTTCGTCGAACGGCGGTTCGTCAGTGAGTGCCTGGCGGATGTGGGGAAGACGTGGCGCTTGCAACGGGGTGGTGTCGCCGTCGCTTTCGCCCTGATCTGGTCTGGGTGACTCCGTCGGTGATTTGGGGACGTCGTCGATGACCGATGACTGCGGCGGTGCATCGGGGGGTAGATCCTGGAGCAGGCGCCGGGCGGAACTCGATTGAAGTGGCGAAGTTTGGTGTTCTTGGTGCAACTCCAAGGCCAGCAGTCGAGGTGTCTGCTTGAGGAACACCGACATCCTGGCCAGCAGTTCGTCCTGCAACTCGCCCGCGTCCAGCTCGGGCTTATCACCGTCATGCATCGACAGCACTTCGAGCCAGAGCTGCACAAACTGTAGGGCTCCGCCGAAATGCTGGTTCCAGATTGACTCCGCCCGACGTCGCAAGCTGATGAGCCGGGCGATGGTAGGTTTACCGAGGCCGGCGTACAGCACCTGCGGAATGGCAGGCAGCAGGTATTCAAGCGTGTCGAACATGCGGCTGATCTGCGATTGTGAGATCGGGTAGCCGCCTTGGCTCAGGCGTGAGGAGAGTTCACGCTGACTCAGCGACTCATCACTCCCCTGAAGCATGCCCTGCAGTTGCGCCACAGCCAGGGCCCGCTCAACGAAAGTGAGCTGGCCATGCAGATCGCTTTCGGCCAGGTGCCCGAGCAACGCATGCGCCTCGGACTGCCAGGGTCGAAACAAACAGTGGATGCGGAAAAACCGTTCCTCGCGCGTTTCCTGCCAGAGTTCGCCAAGGATACTCAGGCGCGTGTTGCCACCGTTGCGGATGATGAAGTGCGCTTCGTTCGGGCGGCGGGTGATGGAAGGCGGCTGGTCCAGCCCGCGTTCGCGGATTGAAGCCTTGATGTCGTCGTACAGAGGGTTGCGCACTACGCGTGGGTTCAGCTCATACGGGCGCAGTTGCTCAAGGCTGACCACCATCGGGGTATCGGCGATCGGTACGGACGAAACCTCGCGGCCGGGGTTCTGCGGAAAATGTGTCTGCTGCAGCTGACGCGTAATGTCTTCGGACGTTGGCGGCTTCATTACCAATCCTCCGTTTAGCCGCGCCGGACCAGGTCGTGTCCAGCAAACTGTTGGCCTCGCACGTGCACTCCCAAGGCAAGTAGCTGTTCGGTCCACTGAGGGAAGAGCTCCACTGCCAGCGCGCGCATCACCCGGGCAGCGCAAGGACTGCGGCTGCCGGACGGTGACCTCGGTTCCACCCGGTGCACGGGAAGCCCCAGCGAGGCAGCATTGGTGTAGGCCACGCGGTCGGGAATCGTCGTGGTGCAAACACTGACATGCGGATCGGCTTGGAAGGAAGCTTGCAGGCTCTGCATGATCAAGCGGGTGTCGCGGCGATTGGCATTGACCTGGTTGAGCAGCAGCTTCACCGACGGCAAGGCGACGCCCAGGTAGCGGTAGGGCTCCAGCTCCTCCAACAGTCCCAGGGTGCCACGGCGCAATTCGCGTGCAGCAAGCATTTCCGGCGGTACCGGGCACAGCGCGCAATCGGTAGCAAGAATCACCATCTCCACCACGACGCTGCGGGCGCCCTGGGTATCAATGATCAACACATCGTACTGACCCTCGAAAGCGGACAGCAGGTTGCGTAGCCGTAGGCGGCCATCGGCGGCGTGCAAAAGCAGAGTGCTGATGTGCCCGGCGCGGTCGTTGGAAACGATCATGTCCAGGTGTGGAATGACGGTGGAAGAGATCACCGACTCCGGTGTCGTGAGCCCATGAGCGATGAGTTCGTAGCTGCCTGACTCACGGGGTTCACGCAGGGTGTAGTAACTGGACAGCGTTGGCTGGCTGTCCAGGTCCAGCAGCAACACGCGAAGCCCTGCATCGGCAAGTAATCCACCGAGGTTGGCGGCGACGGTGGTCTTGCCCGCGCCGCCCTTGGTCGAGATCAGCGAAAGGACGTCCATGATTCAGTCCCCGCTGCACAGCCGGTCCTGGACCCACTGCTCGATTTCCAGCGAATCCCAACCGACGGCACGGGTACCGATGCGTCGGCATTGCGGGAATTGGCCGGCCTTCATCAGGTTGTAGATGTGCGAACGTTTGAAGCCGGTTTTCTGCTCCACTTCGTCGCGGCGCATGATGTGGCGGTCGGCAGGGACGGGGGTAGGGCTGGTCTGTTGCATGATGTCACTCCGTAGCGCCGGGTGGCGCGTGGTGGGATGTGACAGTCAGTGAAGGCTCGCTGAAGGGAAAAAACATTGTCAGGCAATGGCTGGCATTGCCTGACAATGCGGCGTCACGCCCGGAAAACCTGGGCGAAATGGCGGCGAGCCTCGGCAAATCTCCGATCAAGGGTACTTTTGCTAAGGCCGCTCACTCCCGGGAAACGGCGGGTGATCTCCTCGACCAAGGCCGCCTGGCTTGGATAGATGGACTGTATCTGGCCGCTGTTTGATTTCCCCAAGGTGGCTTCCAGCACGGCACCGATCAGGGTGTTATGCGCACCCTCGGAGACTTCTGAGGGTATGCCGCAGGCCTCCAGTCGCTCTGACAGCTCTCGGTTGCAGCTCACAAGCGTTGCCATTTCTTCGGTAGTGGCCGCCAGCTCTTGGCGCAGCTTTTCAATAGTGCGCTGGGAAGCGTCAATTTCTGCTTCCTGTACTAAATGAGCGGTCAAGCTGATGCAATCTGAATGATCAAGATTTGGAGGAAACAGGAAGGCGGGTTTCTGATCAGGAAAAGTACGCTTGAACCAGACCAGTAGATCGGCACGCCGTACCGAGCAGTACTCATGATGTACCTGGTGGTCTGAACTGATCGGCCGCCCCAAGTAAGTCGCGGGCAGCTCTCCGCAGATAATCGCATCGCAGATACACTCAAGGTGCTTTTGCAGCGAGGGCCACTGCGGAAAATGCTTTCGCAGGCAACCCGGTTGGGACACGTCGACACGCAAGATCTCATCCTGATAGGCGGCAAGGTCACACCACAAAATTGCGGCATCAATCGGGTGGTAAGAGCTTCTGATTGAAATCATGGCACACAGCCTCCAGCTGCGTTCATCCTAGAATCGCTGGCGGGGGCTTCGGTCCAGGGCCTCTGTCGAGCGAGCCGGGTTCCGAATATCTTTTTTCGGATCCAATGAAGGTGACAATGCTTCCGCAGCTTGGTTCAGCTGTGTCACAGGACTTACGACAGGTTTCGACGCGATTCTTCTCTCCATCTCTTCGCTTTAATTATTCTCCTGACCCTCAGAGCCATTTTGAGTAGTCTGCGTTCATCTAGCACATAGTGGAGCTCACGCGCCCATATCTTACGGCAAATGAGCCAAGAGCATGGCTGTACGTTGTCCCGGTTATGCGGGTAAGCGGAAAGAGGCGCCGTAGGCGGACGCTGGCAGGCGGCTAGATCCGTCAGCTCTCAACCTGGATCGGAAACTCCCGCTCTGAGGACTGGTTCGGTAGAGCCCTCTCTTTCGCAGCTCTGGCACCACCAGTTCCACGAAGTCTTCCAATGTGCCAGGGCTAGTTAAGGGGTTGAGCATGTAGCCACTCGTACCCGAGATCCGTGCATGTTCCTCGATTCTGTCTGCCACCTGCTCCGGCGTGCCAACCAGGATCAGATCGGTGCCCCGTGTAACATTGGCAAAGCGCTTCCTGACGTCCCCGGCGGTTAGAGGCTTGCCGCTTCCGTCGGGTCGCATCATGTAGGAAGTAAGACCCTCGGTATGAGTCGACAACGCATCGCTGTCCGCGTAGCGGCTCAGGTCGATACCTGTGTCGCCGGCATAGCTGACGAGTTGTGCTTCCAGGTGATAGTTGCTCTGGAGCTCGTCGTATTTGCGCTGGGCTTCAATCTCGGTTTTCGCCGTCACGATGCGCAGCACTGTAAGCGACTGCACGTCATCCCGAGCGCGACCACGTGCCTCAGCCATCGTCCAAATTTCTTCCAACCCTTGACGAATTTCATGAGGGTTCGACTTGGCTATGAAGATCAGTTCAGCATGCTTGGCCGCGAATTCGCGCCCTCTTCCTGACCAACCCGCCTGAATCAGGAGTGGCGTTCGCTGTGGGGACGGAGCGGAAAGATGAGGCCCCGCCACTCGATAGCGTTCTCCCACATGGTCGATCGGCTTGACCCGGTCGCCTTGGGCGTACACCTGGCGGGTTTTGTCGGCGACCACAGCGTCATCTGCCCAACTGCCCTCCCACAGCTTGTAGACCACGTCCATGAACTCCTCGGCGCGCTCATACCGATCTCCATGCTTGAGCATTTCCTCCAGACCGAAATTGCGCGCAGCGCTGGAAAGGTAGGAGGTAACGATGTTCCAAGCAATCCGGCCGTTGGTCATGTGATCAAGCGTACTGAACCGTCGGGCATGGGCAAAAGGATGCTCGTAGGTCGTGGACACGGTAGCGCCGAACGCCAGATTCTTCGTGATCGCTGCCAATCCCGGGATGATCATCAGCGGGTCATTTGCAGGCGCCTCGACGGCCCACTTCACGGCTGACTCCGCGTTACCGCCGAACACATCATAGAAGCCCAACACATCTGCAAAGAACAGCATGTCGAGGTTGGCCTGGTCAGCGATGCGTGCCTGGTTGGCCCAGAACTCGAAGGTGTTGGCTGCCAGGCGCTCGTCGGCCGGATGTGTCCACAAGCTCGGCGCGCCACCGCAGCCGACACTGGCTTGTTCGTAAAGGGCAAACAATAGGGGTTTAGGGTCGCACATCGCTGTTCCTGTAATCATTGGTGTCAGCACTCAACTTATCGTTGATCCTGAAAGCCTTTGCCGTAGTAGCGCTCAAGCCGGTGTTGGACAAGCTCCAGCCCAATGGACAGAAGCCAATAGATGAGTGCGGCGGTGGCCAGCATCTCGATGTAGCGGTACGAAGAGCGGCCGTAAGACTGCGCCAGGAACATCACTTCCCATACCCCCATCACTGAAATCAACGATGAGTCTTTCAGCATGGAGATGAACTGGCTGGTGGTCGGAGGAATGATCGTGCGCATCGCCTGAGGCAGGATGATGTGGAAGAACGTCGTGGTCGGGTTCATTCCCAGCGCCACTGCTGCCTGGCGCTGGCCGGGTGGCACCGCCATGATACCTGCACGGAAAATCTCGCTCAGGTAGGCCCCGTAGTTGAGGGACAGCGCGATAACGCCCGCACTGATTGCGCCTGGCACTACGCCGAGTTGGGGCAGCCCCAGGTAAATAAGCAGAATCTGGATAAGCAAAGGCGTGCCACGGAAAAAGGAGGCGTAGAAGCTCGCTACTCCAAAGGCCACAGCGCTTCGAGAAAGCCGCGCGAGCGCTGTTACGAACCCCAGCACCAGCGACAGCCAGATCGAGCAAAAGCACAGGAACAACGTCAGTGCGGCGCCCTGCAGGAACCCATTGGGCCCCAGTTTGAGTCCAACCAGGTTTGGCAGCTTATCGAGAATGATCGAGAACTTGAGGTCGAAGCTCAGGAAGAAAAATATACAGGCGCCGAGCAATGCCGCCCATGTCAGGTACAAGCGGGTTTTGAAGCCAAAGATTCGCCGGATGCGATCCCTCTGCGGGCTGGGCGCCAGCGCGGTTTTGGCCGGATGCGGATTAAGGGCTGTCATTTAGTGATATCGGCGCCAATCCATTTTTCGGAGATCTTGGTCAGCGTCCCATCTGCCTTGAGCTCAGTCACAACCTGGGCGACCTTTTCACTCCACTGGCGATCGTTTTTCTCAACGGCGACTACGTTCGGCTCGGCATACAGGGTCTCACCGGCAATCTTGAAGCGAGGATCCTGGGCGATGCGTTCTTTAGCCGTAATGAGATTGGTGACCATGGCATCCAACCGTACCCCGGTGCCTAGCGCCAGATCCTGGAACGCTACGGTTTCGTTGTCGTAGGGTGCGACCTGGACGGTGTCAAATGGGTACGCCAGGGGTTTGTCCTCAGCCCCCTCGATGACGAGATCCTTGTTCAGATAGGCTTCATAGGTGGACGCACTGATTACGCCTACCTTCTTTCCAGACAGCTCTTTACCAGAGCTGATGATGCTGTCCTTGGCGTTGACCACGATGACCGCGGGTGATTGGTAATACTCGACAGGGAAATCGAATACCTCTGCCCGCGCTTTGCTTGGCGTCATGGAGCACACACAGATGTCGTAGCGCCCACTCCAGCGTCCAGCCGCGATCACATCCCACGACGGTGTTTCGAGTTTGAGCTTCACCCCAAGCCGTTTAGCTACCGCCTTGGCGACATCAACGTCGAACCCCTCGAGCTGATTCTGATCATTCAGGAACGAGAACGGAGGGTAGTTTTCCATCAGTACCCCGGTGAGCTCGCCTTTACTTTCTACACGTTCAAGGGTTGAGCCAGCGAAGGCAGATGAACAGGCAGCAAGAAGCGCTAGGCCTGCGGGGAGGAGAGAAATTGCTTTCAACGACCAACACTCCGTTATCTAGGGACCTAAATAGTAAAACGTAATATAAAACCAATTAGTACTAACATTTTAGAATATGAATGGATTGCTTAGCTATATTCCTTAGGGATTCTCCGATCAAGTCAGCACAGGTCATCTGACCTGTGCTGAAATAGCCCTCCTTCCAACTGTCCTCTACAAGCCCGCCATTCCATGAGCCAG
>NZ_JBJDNC010000064.1:0-6876 GCF_044900265.1 Pseudomonas sp. NPDC089406
GCAGGCGCCGATACTTTCACAGGCATAACTGGCCCGAAACAGATGTAGGAGCGGCCTTGTGTCGCGATGCGCCGCGCGGGCGGCGCTCGATCTCATAGGCGCTACAAGGGTTGTGGCGAGCACCTGGAGGCCCTGACACCGACACCTTGAAATGGATGACCATAAGACCCGAACCCGATCCCCAAAAAATCCCCCAACCCCCACCCTTATACCCACCCGCTATAACGACCAACCATTGCGAGATATGGCCTGACAACGAATGCCGGTATGATAGCCCCCCCTGCCGTCCGGATTGCGAAAACGCCCATGACCCTGCAGTACCCAACCATCGCCGATTGCGTCGGCAACACGCCTCTGGTTCGCCTGCAGCGCATCGCCGGGGCAACCAGCAACACCTTGCTGCTCAAGCTCGAAGGCAACAACCCGGCCGGCTCGGTCAAGGACCGCCCGGCGCTGTCGATGATCACCCGCGCCGAACTGCGCGGCCAGATCAAGCCCGGTGACACCCTCATCGAAGCGACCTCCGGCAACACCGGCATCGCCCTGGCCATGGCCGCGGCGATCAAGGGCTACAAGATGATCCTGATCATGCCCGACAACTCCACCGCCGAACGCAAGGCGGCCATGACCGCCTACGGCGCCGAGTTGATCCTGGTGACCAAGGAAGAAGGCATGGAAGGCGCCCGCGACCTGGCGGAAAAACTCCAGGCCGAAGGCCGTGGCCTGGTGCTCGATCAGTTCGCCAACGGCGACAACCCCATCGCCCACTACAACAGCACCGGCCCGGAAATCTGGCAGCAGACCCAAGGCAGCATCACCCATTTCGTCAGCTCCATGGGCACCACCGGTACCATCATGGGCTGCTCGCAATACCTCAAAGAGCAAAACCCTGCGGTGCAGATCGTCGGCCTGCAGCCGATGGAAGGCTCGGCCATCCCCGGCATCCGCCGCTGGCCCGAGCAATACCTGCCGAAGATCTTCGACGCCACCCGCGTCGACCGCGTGCTCGACATGTCCCAGCAGGAAGCCGAAGACACCACCCGCCGTCTGGCTCGCGAAGAAGGCATCTTCTGCGGCGTGTCGTCCGGCGGTGCGGTGGCAGGCATGCTGCGCCTGTCCCGCGAAGTCGAGAACGCCGTGATGGTCGCAATCATCTGCGATCGCGGCGACCGTTACCTGTCCACCGGCCTGTTCGACCCCACCTGATGTCCAGAAAGAAAAGCAACAGCGGCCTGCGCTTCCAGCCAGCCGGCGGCAACCGTACCGCACAAGTGCCCGTGGGCAAGAAGCAACGCCTGCAGATCGAGCGCCTGAGCGGTGATGGCCGCGGCATCGCCTTCATTGAAGGCCGCACCTGGTTCGTCAGCGGCGCCCTGGGCGGTGAAGAGGTCGAGGCGCGGGTGCTCGGCGCCCGCGGCAAGGTGGTCGAGGCGCGCCTGGAGCGCGTGTTCCAGGCCAGCCCCGAACGCCGCGAGGCCCCCTGCAAGCACTATGACCGCTGCGGCGGCTGCAACCTGCAGCACCTGCCCCACGAAGGCCAGCTGGCACTCAAGCAGCGCTTGCTGGCCGAGCAACTGCAACGGGTGGCCGGCTTGCAACCGGAAGAATGGTCCGCCCCGCTGAGTGGGCCTGAGTTCGGCTACCGCCGCCGCGCGCGGGTAGCCGTGCGCTGGGATGTGAAGGCCCGCCAGCTGGAAGTCGGCTTCCGTGCCGAGGCCAGCCAAGACATCATCGCCATCGACGATTGCGCAGTGCTGGTACAACACTTGCAGTCGATTCTGCGCCACTTGCCGACCGTGCTGCGCAGCCTGGGCAAACCCCAGGCGCTGGGCCATGTAGAGCTGTTCAGTGGCACCGCTGAAGCATTGCTGGTGCGCCATGTGGCGCCGCTGCCCGAGGACGACCTGGCGCGCCTCAAGGCATTCTGCGAGCAGGCCAACGCGCAGCTGTGGCTGCAGGGCGAGGGCCAACCGGCGCCGGTGGATGCCGCGGCCAAGCTGGGCTTTACGCTCGAGCCCTGGGGGCTGGAGCTGGCCTGGCGGCCGGGCGATTTCGTCCAGGTCAATGCCCAGGTCAACACCCTGATGATCCAGCAGGCGTTGAGCTGGCTGGCGCCACAGGCCGATGAGCGGGTGCTGGACTTGTTCTGCGGCCTAGGCAACTTCGCCCTGCCGCTGGCCCGCCAGGCCCGCGAGGTGGTGGCGGTGGAAGGCGTGCAGGCCATGGTCGAGCGCGCAGCGGACAATGCCCGGAACAACCATGTGCATAACGCACGGTTTTTTCAGGCCGATTTATCGCAGCCTTTGGCGGGCGCTGGATGGGTCGCCGAAGGCTTTTCTGCGGTACTCTTGGACCCACCACGCGACGGGGCCTTTGAAGTGGTGCAAGGCATCCACGGGCTCGGCGCAAAACGGCTGGTCTACGTATCGTGCAACCCGGCCACGCTGGCGCGAGACGCGCAGGTGCTGGCAGGGCAGGGGTACCGGTTAAAAAGGGCCGGGATTCTCGACATGTTTCCTCAGACGGCGCATGTCGAGGCCATGGCGTTATTCGAAGCAGGCTGACCGGGTCAGCCTTCTTGGTGCAGCCTTCAAGGACTGAGGGCCGTACAGGTGATAACCAGCGCACCCCTGTGGTGCGTTGTATGGAAAGGTAAAACAAAGATGGTACAGGTGAGAGTGCACCAGCCGGTCAACAACGACGGCAGTATCAATCTCGAAGCATGGCTCGATCATGTGGTGAGCGTCGATTCGCAGCTCGATCGCACGGCATTGAAAGATGCCTGCGAGTTCGCCCAGGAAGTCGAGAAAAAGGGTAACCCGGCCAAGCATTCCTGGGCCGATGGTACTTCCAGTTTTCAGGCCGGCCTTGAAATCGCCGAGATTCTTGCCGACCTCAAGCTCGACCAGGATTCGTTGGTCGCGGCGGTCATCTACCGCTCGGTGCGCGAAGGCAAGGTCACCCTCGCCGAAGTCGGCCAGCGCTTCGGCCCGGTGGTCTCCAAGTTGATCGACGGCGTGCTGCGCATGGCCGCCATCAGCGCCAGCCTGAGCCCGCGCCAGTCGCTGGTGCTGGGCTCCCAGGCGCAGGTCGAGAACCTGCGCAAGATGCTGGTGGCCATGGTCGACGACGTGCGCGTGGCGCTGATCAAGCTCGCCGAGCGCACTTGCGCCATCCGCGCAGTCAAGGCTGCCGATGACGAAAAACGCCTGCGCGTGGCCCGCGAAGTGGCCGACATCTACGCGCCACTGGCCCACCGCCTCGGAATCGGCCATATCAAGTGGGAGCTCGAAGACCTCTCGTTCCGCTACCTCGAGCCCGACCAGTACAAGCAGATCGCCAAGCTGCTGCACGAGCGCCGGCTGGACCGCGAGCGCTTCATCAGCGACGTGATGAACCAGTTGCAGAACGAGCTGCTGGCTACAGGTGTGAAGGCCGATATCAGCGGCCGGGCAAAACACATCTATTCGATCTGGCGCAAGATGCAGCGCAAGGGCCTGGAATTCAGCCAGATCTACGACGTGCGCGCGGTGCGCGTGCTGGTGCCCGAGGTGCGCGACTGCTACACCGCCCTGGGTATCGTGCACACCCTGTGGCGGCACATCCCCAAAGAATTCGACGACTACATCGCCAACCCCAAGGAGAACGGCTACCGCTCGCTGCACACTGCGGTGATCGGCCCTGAGGGCAAGGTGCTGGAAGTGCAGATCCGTACCCACGCCATGCACGAGGAAGCCGAGCTTGGCGTGTGCGCGCACTGGCGCTACAAGGGCACCGACGTCAAGCCCAGCTCCAACCACTACGAAGAGAAGATTTCCTGGCTGCGCCAGGTGCTCGAGTGGCATGAAGAACTGGGCGACATCGGCGGCCTGGCCGAACAGCTGCGGGTGGATATCGAGCCCGACCGGGTCTATGTGTTTACCCCCGACGGCCATGCCATCGACCTGCCCAAGGGCGCCACGCCGCTGGACTTTGCCTACCGCGTGCACACCGAGATCGGCCACAACTGCCGGGGTGCCAAGATCAACGGGCGCATCGTGCCGCTGAACTACAGCCTGCAGACCGGCGAGCAGGTGGAGATCATCACCAGCAAGCACGGCAGCCCCAGCCGCGACTGGCTGAACTCCAACCTGGGCTACGTCACCACCTCGCGGGCCCGGGCCAAGATCGTCCACTGGTTCAAGCTGCAGGCCCGCGACCAGAACGTCGCCGCCGGCAAAACCCTGATCGAGCGCGAACTGAGCCGCCTGGGCCTGCCCCAGGTCGACTTCGAGCGCCTGGCCGAAAAAGCCAACGTCAAGACCGCCGAGGACATGTTCGCCGCCCTGGGCGCCGGCGACCTGCGCCTGGCGCACATGGTCAACGCCGCCCAGCAGTTGCTCGAGCCCGAGCGCCTCGAGCAGGTCGAGCTGATTCCGCGCCAGGCCCGTGGCATCCGTTCGGGCAAGCGCAGCGATATCCAGATCCAGGGCGTCGGCAACCTGCTCACGCAGATGGCCGGCTGCTGCCAGCCGTTGCCGGGCGATGCGATCGTCGGCTACATCACCCAGGGCCGTGGCGTGAGCATTCACCGCCAGGACTGCGCCTCGGTGCTGCAACTGGCCGGCAAGGAGCCGGAGCGCATCATCCAGGTCAGCTGGGGGCCGATCCCGGTGCAAACCTACCCGGTGGACATCGTCATTCGTGCCTACGACCGCCCGGGGCTGCTGCGCGACGTGTCGCAGGTGCTGCTCAACGAAAAGATCAACGTGCTGGCGGTCAACACCCGCTCGAACAAGGAAGACAACACCGCGTTGATGTCGCTGACCATCGAAATCCCCGGCCTGGATGCCCTCGGCCGCCTGCTGGGGCGCATCTCGCAGTTGCCCAACATCATCGAGACGCGGCGTAACCGCACCCCTTGAGAATGAAGTGGCTGCTTCGCGGGCAAGCCCGCTCCCACAGGTTGGTCACTGACCCTGTGGGAGCGGGCTTGCCCGCGAAGCAGGCGCTGGCGAAGGACCTATGTAAATGACCTACTCCCTCGACGACCTCCTGCACCTCATGGCCCGCCTGCGCGACCCGCAGCACGGCTGCCCGTGGGACTTGAAGCAGGACTACGCCAGCATCGTCCAGCACACCCTCGAAGAAGCCTACGAGGTGGCCGACACCATCGAGCGCGGCGACTTCGCCCACTTGCAGGGTGAACTGGGCGACTTGCTGTTCCAGGTGGTCTACTACAGCCAGCTGGCCCGGGAGGAGGGGCGTTTCGAGTTCGCAGGCGTGGTCGATTCGATCACCCGCAAGCTGATCCGCCGTCACCCCCACGTCTTCCCCACCGGCGAGCTGTACGCGCCGCTGGACACCCCGGCGCTGAGCGAAGCCCAGGTCAAATCCCGCTGGGAAGAGATCAAGGCCGAAGAACGCGCCGAAAACAGCGACCCCGAACAGCTGTCGCTGCTTGACGATGTACCTGCGGCATTGCCTGCACTGTCCCGCGCCGCCAAACTGCAAAAGCGCGCGGCCACGGTCGGTTTCGACTGGCCCGAGGCGCTGCCGGTGCTGGACAAGGTGCGTGAAGAGCTCGACGAAGTGCTGCAGGCGATGGCCGACGGCGACAGCGATGCCCTGGAAGACGAGCTCGGCGACCTGCTGTTCGCCACCGTCAACCTGGCCCGCCACCTCAAGCACGACCCGGAAAACGCCCTGCGCCGTGCCAACCGCAAGTTCGAGCAGCGTTTCCGATTTATCGAACAGGCATTGCGCGAGCAGGGCCTGAACATCCAAGATCGTACCCTCGACGAGCTGGACGCCCTGTGGGGCGAGGCCAAGCGTCAGGAAAAGAACCTGCCCAGCTGCGGCTGAGCCGATGCATAAGTGAGTGAACACCCATGAGCCTTTCCCTTCGCGACCAACTGCTCAAAGCCGGCCTGGTCAACCAGAAACAGGTTTCCCAGACCAACAAGGCCGAGAAGAAACAAAAACGCCTGGAACACAAAGGCCAGGTGGAAGTGGACGACAGCCAGCAGCGCCTGGCCAAAGAAGCCATTGCCGAAAAAGCCAAAAAGGACCAGGAGCTGAACCGCCAGGTCCAGGAAAAGGCCGAGCAAAAGGCCCGCGCCGCGCAGATCAAGCAATTGATCGAGGCGACCCGCCTGCCCAAGCTGACCACCGAGGACTACTACAACTTCGTAGAGGACAAGAAGGTCAAGCGCATCGCCGTCAACGCCCTGATGCGCAGCAAGCTGAGCAACGGCGCGCTGGCCATCGTCGCCCATGGCGGCGGCTACGAGGTGATCCCGCGCGAGGCGGCGGTGAAGATCCAGGAGCGCGACCCCAACCGCATCCTGCTGCTCAACACCCATGTCGAGCAAGCCGACGAAGCCGACGACCCGTACGCGGCCTACAAGATCCCGGATGATCTGATGTGGTAAACACGAAAAACCCCGCCTAGGCGGGGTTTTTTACAAGAAGACTGTGTCATTGCGTGCTGCGCTGGTTTTCCAGGGTTTCCAGCTCGGTGCGGTACTGCTGGGCCTGCTGCTCGTCGTGGAACATGCCCACCAGTTGGCCTTGCTGATGCACGTCCCAGATCCGCACACCAGCGGCCAGGCCTTCGTGGGACATTTTCGATTCGTCGCGTTCGGTTACTTTGACAGTCATCGCTTAACTCCACTGCTAGGGTTGGCTGCGGCACTGTGTCGCAGGCCTCCTTTATAGAATTTGTTAGCAGGCTAAGTAAATAAAACAGCGATGAAACAAGTTTCATGAACCGTTGGCACGCTCCCCTGTAGGAGCGGGGGGGGGGGGGGGGGGGGGGGGGGGGGGGGGGGGGGGGGGGGGGGGGGGGGGGGGGGGCGGGGGTGGGGGGGGGGGGGGGGGGGGGGGGGGGGCGCG
>NZ_JBJDNC010000064.1:6886-27192 GCF_044900265.1 Pseudomonas sp. NPDC089406
GAGCGGCCTTGTGTCGCGAAAGGGCTGCGAAGCAGCCCCGGCAATTTTGCATGATTCGTAGATCCCGGGGCCGCTGCGCAGCCCTTTCGCGACACAAGGCCGCTCCTACAGGGATCACACAGCCTTCAAAACTGCGCTGTACCTGTAGGAGCCGGCTCGCCGGCGATAGGGCCGGTACAGCCACAGCATTGATGCCAGGCAAAAAGAAGCCCCGCACAAGGCGGGGCTCCAGGTCTTGCTGCTACGGCGAATCAGTTACCCTTCACCGCCTTGCCATCGACCGTACCGTCCTGCAGCACGATCACGTACTCCTTGCCGTCGGTCTCCACCTGGCGCAGCTGCACCAGCAGGTAATCCCAGTTCTTGGCGAACCACAGCTCGGTAATACGCTTGCTCTGGCTCGGGTCACGCACGCGCTCGACCTTGATCGCATCGACCTGGCCGGCCTTGGTGGCAACCTTTTCAGTGCCCAGCACGCGGAAGTCGTAGGTGTCGATCTCGTCACCATCGACCACCTGGTAGGTCATGCTCTTCTTGCCGGCAGCCACATCATGCTGCAGGGCCAGCTGGTACGACGATTTATCCAGCACACCGCGGTTCAGCGGCAGGCTGATGGCATCGCCACGGTCGCTACCGGTGATCTTCTTGCTCGACCAGTCGAAGTCCAGGTCGACCTTTTTCGCCTTGCCCAGGCCGCCGCGCTCGAAGTGGTACTTCTGCGGCAGCAGGGTGTCGTTGTCCATGCGCAGGGTGCTTTGCTCGGTCAGGCTGGCGATCATCATGGAGGCCTTGAAATCAAGGTTCCAGGTACCGTTGGCATTCTTCACCAGGCTGCGCTCTGCGGTGCCACTCATGGGCAGTTGCTTCCAGTCGGCGGTGTAACTGGCCGAGAAAGGCTTCAGGTCAGCTGCCTGGAGCGGCAGGGCAAGCACGGCGAGAGCCAAGAGCAGGGCACGACGCATAGTTTCTCCTAGGATCGAATCAAGTGGCCGCTGGCCGGCAGCGGCTGGTCATCCAGTAATGCACCCTGTTCGCCCAGGCGCAAGCGGCCTTCGGCGAACCAGCGCACGGCCAGCGGGTAGATCTGGTGTTCCTGCAGGTGCACGCGCTGGGCGAGCGTCTGCGCGGTGTCGTCGCTTGCGACCGGCACCACAGCCTGTACGACCAAAGGCCCGCCATCGAGTTCCTCGGTGACGAAGTGCACGCTGCAGCCATGCTCGCTGTCACCGGCCTCCAGTGCACGCTGGTGGGTGTGCAGGCCTTTGTACAACGGCAACAGTGACGGATGTATGTTCAGCAGGCGGCCTTGATAGTGGCGCACGAAGCCACCGCTCAGGATGCGCATGAAACCAGCCAGCACGACCAGATCCGGCTCGAAGCCGTCGATCAGCGCCATCAGCGCTGCGTCGAAGGCTTCGCGGCCGTCGAAGCCACCGTGCGCGAGCACGGCGGTATCGATGCCGGCAGCGCGGGCGCGCTCCAGGCCGTAGGCATCGGCGCGGTTCGAAATCACCGCACGGATGCGCGCCGGGCTGTCGCTGGCGCTGTCGATCAGCGCCTGCAGGTTGCTGCCGGAGCCCGACAGCAGTACCACGACGTTACAGGTCTTGCCCGGCATCAGTGTGCCTTGAGGTTCTGCAGCTCGACCTGGGCGGCGCCTTCGGCGGCCTCGGCGATGCGGCCGATCACCCATGGCTGCTCACCTGCTTTGCGCAGTTCGTTCAGGGCAACTTCCACCTGGTCCTGGGCCACGCAGATGACCATGCCCACGCCGCAGTTCAGTACGCGGTGCATTTCGTGCTCGTCAACGTTGCCTTTTTCCTGCAGGAAGTCGAACACCGCCGGGCGCTGCCAGCTGGCCACGTCGACCACGGCCTGGGCGTTTTTCGGCAGTACGCGCGGGATGTTGTCCAGCAGGCCGCCGCCAGTGATGTGGGCCATGGCCTTCACAGCGCCAGTGTTCTTGATCAGTTGCAGCAGCGGTTTTACGTAGATGCGGGTTGGCGCCATCAGCAGGTCGGTCAGCGGCTTGCCTTCGAGTTGGGTGTTCTCGATGTCGGTGCCGGACACTTCGAGGATCTTGCGGATCAGCGAGTAGCCGTTGGAGTGCGGGCCGGAGGAGGGCAGGGCGATCAGTGCGTCACCGGTGGCAACCTTGGAGCCGTCGATGATCTCGGCCTTTTCCACCACGCCGACGCAGAAGCCGGCCAGGTCGTAGTCTTCGCCTTCGTACATGCCTGGCATTTCGGCGGTTTCACCACCGACCAGCGAGCAGCCGGCCAGTTCGCAACCGGCGCCGATGCCGGTGACCACTGTGGCGGCCACGTCGACGTTGAGCTTGCCGGTGGCGTAGTAGTCGAGGAAGAACAGCGGCTCGGCGCCACACACCACCAGGTCGTTGACGCACATGGCGACCAGGTCCTGGCCGATGCTGTCGTGCTTGTTCAGGTTCAGTGCCAGGCGCAGCTTGGTGCCGACGCCGTCGGTGCCGGAGACCAGCACCGGCTGCTTGTAGCCGGCCGGGATCTCGCAGAGGGCGCCGAAGCCGCCCAGGCCACCCATGACTTCAGGGCGTGCGGTGCGCTTGGCGACGCCCTTGATGCGTTCGACCAGTGCTTCGCCGGCGTCGATGTCTACACCGGCGTCTTTGTAGCTCAGGGAGGGTTGCTTGCTCATTGATCCAGGCCTTTAAGAGGGAGGGATTCAGGAAAACGACCGGGACGGCCAAGGCCGGCTGCGAGGCGGCGGCTGTCTGTACGTCACTGGTCTGCGAAGGCGCGCGATTTTATCAGGGTTGCCCCTCAGCGGCCATCCTCAGGCCGACGGGCAGGGCGCAAATCTGGGGAAAAAGTGCTGATTCGCGGTGCGCGACTGGTTGCCGTGCCGGTGCCTGTATAAGGTATAGGCATTGCGACGGCACAAATGCTGGCACGGGTGGAGCATTCTGCCCCGCCCTGCGGTCACAGCCCACAGTTCGGGCACGTCGCCCCCGGTTATCTGGACAGGAATCCCCCATGCGTCTTTTCCCTCGTTTCGCCGCCGCGTGCCTCGCGCTGGTCGGCGTGGCCGCCCAGGCTGAAACCGTCTCCGGCCTGTACCAGGTACGCGAGCCCATCGAAGGGCAGGGCAGCGAGGCCCGCGCCCAGGCCACCGGCAAAGCCTTCGACACCCTGGTGCTGCGCCTGACCGGCGATGCCAAGGCGCCGCAGAACCCGGCCCTGGCCAGCCTGCGCAAAGACCCGCAATCGATCGTCAACCAGGTCGGTACCGAAGCCGGGCCGCCCGAGTCGGTGCTGGTGGAGTTCGACCCCGGCAGCACCGAACGCGCCCTGCGCCAGGCGGGTCTGGCCCTGTGGGGCAGCAACCGCCCGTCCATCCTCGGCTGGTGGCTGAACGACAGCGTCGAGGGCAGCAACCTGGTGGGGGACGGCCAGACCGCCGCCGAGCCGCTACGCCGCGCCGCCCAGCACCGTGGCCTGCCGCTGCGCCTGCCATTGGCCGACCTGCAGGAGCAACTGGTAGCCAACGCCAAGCAGATCGAAGGCAGCGACCCCGCACCGCTGCGCGAGGCGTCCGAGCGTTATGGCGCCGATGCGCTGCTGGCCGTGCACGCCCACGAGGCCGATGGCAAATGGCAGGGCAAGTGGCAGCTGTGGCTGGGCGACCAGCGCGAGCAGGGCACGGCAGAGGGTGCCGACCAGGCGGCCCTGGCCGACGCCGTGCTGCTGGCAGTGAGCAACCGCCTGGCGCCGCGCTACGTCACCCGCCCGGGTGCCAGCAGTGAGCTGCAGGTGCAGGTCGAGGGCATGAACCTGGCCCACTATGCAGAGCTGGCCCGGGTGCTCGAACCTTACGGCGCACGCTTGCAGATGGCCGACGGCGGCACCCTGACCTACGCCGTCTCCGGCAATCGCGAGCAGTTGCGCGCCCAGCTGGCACTGGCCCGACTGCAGGAAGTACCTGCCGAGCCTGCGCCTGTCGCTGTAGCCCCTGCGCCCCAGGCTGAACCTGGCGCCACACCTGCACCCGTTCCCCCCAAGCCGTTCGACGGCTTGCGTTTTCGTTGGTAAGGAAACCCTGCAATGACTGATATGCGTCGCTGGATCTGGCTGGGCGCTGCCCTGCTGATCGCCGTATTGCTGTACCTGCTGCACAACATCCTCTCGCCGTTTTTGGTGGGCATCTTGCTGGCCTACCTGGCCGACCCGCTGGTCGACCGCCTTGAGCGCTGGGGGCTGTCGCGCACCTGGGGCGTGGTGGTGGTGTTCAGCTTGTTCTCGCTGGTGTTCCTGGCCTTGCTGCTGGTGCTGATCCCGATGCTGGCCAAGCAGTTGGTGCGCTTGTACGAGCTGGCGCCGCAGATGCTCGACTGGCTGCAGCATGTGGCCTTGCCGTGGGTGCAGAGCCGCCTGGGGCTGGCCGACGGCTTCTGGAAGTTCGACAAGATCAAGGCCGCCATCGGCGAGCATGTGGGCCAGACCACCGACATCGTCGGCGTGCTGCTGTCCCAGGCCACGGCCTCGAGCCTGGCGCTGATCGGCTGGCTGGCCAACCTGGTGCTGATCCCGGTGGTGGGCTTCTACCTGCTGCGTGACTGGGACCTGATGATGGCCAAGCTGCGCAGCCTGCTGCCGCGCCAGCGCGAACCGCAGGTGGTGGCACTGGCCGGGGAGTGCCACGAAGTGCTCGGCGCCTTCGTGCGCGGGCAGCTGCTGGTGATGCTGGCGTTGGGCGTCATCTATTCCACTGGGTTGATGCTGGTGGGCCTGGAGCTCGGCCTGCTGATCGGCATGCTGGCGGGGCTGGCGGCCATCGTGCCGTACATGGGCTTCATCATCGGTATCGGTGCGGCGATCGTTGCCGGGTTGTTCCAGTTCGGCGGCGAGCTGTACCCGATGCTGGGCATCCTCGCCGTGTTCATGGTCGGCCAGGCGCTGGAGGGCATGGTGCTGACGCCGCTGCTGGTGGGCGACCGCATCGGCCTGCACCCGGTGGCGGTGATCTTCGCCATTCTGGCCGGCGGCGAGCTGTTCGGCTTTACTGGCGTGCTGCTGGCGCTGCCGATGGCGGCGGTGATCATGGTGCTGCTGCGCCATGTGCACGGGCTGTACAAGGAGTCGGACATGTACGCCGGGGAGATCGACCCGGATTTATAGCGGTTGATCGCAGGCCCTGTGGGGCAATTGTCTTGTACTGGCTGCACCGGCCTCATCGCCGGCAAGCCGGCTCCTACAGGTACAGCGCAGGTTTTGAGTCCATGCGATCCCTGTGGGAGCGGGGGAACCCGCTCCCACAGCTTTCAAACAACGCAACTGCTTGATTTTACTTGCGCTATTCCCCAGCCCGATTGTGCAGCCCGCGTTGCGGGTATAGACTTTGCACACTGTTCACCAAAGGCCCCCTGTGGTCCCTGCGACCACCCGCGAGCATGAAACCGATCCAGTTGCCCCTGGGTGTGCGTCTGCGCGATGACGCCACCTTCATCAACTACTACCCCGGCGCCAATGCCGCGGCATTGGGCTACGTCGAGCGGCTGTGCGAAGCCGACGCCGGCTGGACCGAGAGCCTCATCTATTTATGGGGCAAGCAGGGCGTGGGCCGTACCCACCTGCTGCAGGCCGCCACCCACCGTTTCCAGCAACTGGGCGAGCCGGCCGTCTACCTGCCCCTGGCGCAATTGCTCGACCGCGGTGTGGAGCTGCTCGATAACCTGGAGCAGTACGAGCTGGTGTGCATCGACGACCTGCACGTGATTGCCGGCAAGGCCGACTGGGAAGAGGCCATGTTCCACCTGTTCAACCGCCTGCGTGACAGCGGCCGGCGCCTGCTGCTGGCGGCGTCCAGTTCGCCGCGCGAGCTGCCGATCAAGCTGGCTGACCTCAAGTCGCGCCTCACCCTCGCGCTGATCTTCCAGATGCGCGGCATGTCCGATGAAGACAAGCTGCGCGCCCTGCAACTGCGTGCCTCGCGCCGCGGCCTGCACCTCACCGACGAAGTCGGCCACTTCATTCTCACCCGCGGCACCCGCAGTATGAGCGCGCTGTTCGACCTGCTCGAACGCCTCGACCAGGCCTCGCTGCAAGCCCAGCGCAAGCTGACCATCCCTTTCCTGAAAGAAACCCTGGGTTGGTAAGCCCTTGAAAACACGGCGCCAGAGCCTCTAAACGGAAAAGTCACATCTTTTTCGATAAAATTTGCAAATGGTCACGATAGAGGGCATAGTTTCCCCCTTCTAAAGGACTACAGACACGGTCGTGCCCATGCTGAAGCGCTTCGCACCCCTCGTGCCACTTGCACTTGTATCGCTGCTGTTCGGTTGCGCCACCCAAGGCCCGGCCACCCAACCTCAAGATCACCGCCTGGTCACCGAGCAATCGGTCAAGACCAAGGCCGCCAACTCTTCCGTATTCACCGAGGAAGAACTGGCCAGCGAAGAAGACCTCGACGCCTTCTCCAGCAACAGCAAGCCTTATCAGCTCCCGGTGCTGGCCGACAGCATCCTCGAGCGCGGCATGTCGCTGATCGGTACCCGCTATCGCTTTGGCGGCACCTCCGAGAAGTCCGGCTTCGACTGCAGCGGTTTCATCGGCTACCTGTTCCGCGAAGAGGCCGGCATGAACCTGCCGCGCTCCACCCGCGAAATGATCAACGTCGACGCCCCCAAGGTTGCGCGCAACAAGCTCAAGCCAGGCGACCTGCTGTTCTTCAGCACCAACGGCCGCGGCCGCGTGAGCCACGCCGGTATCTACCTGGGTGACAACCAGTTCATCCACTCCAGCAGCCGCCGCAGCGGTGGCGTGCGTATCGATAACCTCGGCGATCGCTACTGGAGCAAGACCTTCATCGAAGCCAAACGCGCACTGGCCATGGCCCCGAGCACCCAGCTCTCGCGCAATTGATTTGATATCAAAATGCTGTACCCTGCACGGCGGCGTAGCTGAAAAAGCTCGCCGCCGTGCGTGTTTACAGAAAGCGTCTAATCTAATTTCTCAACTCTTTTCATCTTCGGCCATGGCCGAAGCTTCCCTGACAGGATGTTCCTCTCATGGCGATGTTGGCGCGTTTCGCATTGCTTGCCCTCGCGGCCCTGCTGGCAGCCTGTTCCGGCCGAGCGCCGGCCCCGGCGCCGGTCTACCCCCCGGTCACCTTCAGCCAGCAGCAGCCTGCCTCGCCTGCGGCTGAGGACGTGTTGTTCCGCGCCATCGGCCTGGTGGGCACGCCCTATCGCTGGGGTGGCAACACGCCAGACTCCGGCTTCGATTGCAGCGGCCTGATCGGTTATGTGTACCGTGACGCCGCCGGCATCAGCCTGCCGCGCACCACCCGCGACATGATCGTCATGCGTGCGCCCAACGTCGACATCAACGCCTTGCAGTCGGGCGACCTGGTGTTCTTCGCCACCAATGGCGGGGCGCAGGTCAGCCATGCCGGCATCTACGTGGGCGAAGGGCGCTTCGTGCATGCGCCGTCCACCGGTGGCACGGTGCGCCTGGACTACCTGTCCAACAGCTACTGGTCCAAGGCCTACCTGCAGGCCAAACGGGTATTGCCGCCAGGGCATCTGGCGCAGAACCCCTGATACTGGCCGGCATTAGATAGCTACCGCCTTGCCCTTACCACGCTGACAACAATGGCGGCTCCCTCTACCTGACGGAGCCGGCCATGAGCGAGCTGCACGATAAATTCCAACGTACCTACGACACCATCGAGCAGGCCGGGCCTTTCGCCCGCCTGGTGGATGAGTTCGTCCGCGATTTCCCCGACCCTTACCGCCTAGCCAACCAGCATGCCGTGCGCATCGTCCGCCAGCATGTGGGCAAGGCGCTGGACCCGCGGTTCTTCTGGTGGCACCAATTCAGCACCACGGTCAGCAGCCCGCGCACCTTCACTGGTTGGCGGCACAGCGGGCCGCCGCAGAAGTCCATGAGCCTGACGCAACTGGTGGTGCAGCGTTTCGACCTGCGCTTTCAGGAAGCTGCGGATGAATTGAGCCTGTACGGCGGCTTCTATCGCGACGGCCCGCAAGCGCCGCTGTTCGATGAGCGCAACGAACAGCGGCTGCTGGGTAGCGATGTACAGAACGACCTGTGGGCCCTGGACTTCGGCGCGACTTTCCGCGCGGATGTCGAGCGCTTCTGGCAGGGCAGTGGCGGGCATTTCAAGGTGCTGGCCAAGCTCAACCTGCTGGGCCAGGCGGTCAGCGCCGAAGAGGCCGGGCGTATCGACGCCGCCGAGCTGGCCCTTGTGCGGCAAATTTGCTGCGCCACGGCTAGCCCGCTGACTCTGGCCCAGTTGCAGCAGAATGCATCGGGCCCATCGCTGGTGGTCAGCCGCTACGACATTGGCCATGGCCAAAGGCCGTGGCTTTACAGCCTGGCGGCCCCCAACGGCCGTGTGCTGCTGTACCTGCCTTGGTCGGGCCAGGCGCTCAAGTCGTTCGCCTCCGAGCAGCAGATGGCGGGCTGGGTACGCAAGCAGTTGCAGGACCCAACCCAGTTGGAGGCCTTCGTGCAGGCCGCCCTGGGCGACCAGGCCGATCAGGCCCGTGCCCGTCAGGTTCGTGGTGCATTGAACAGCATCGGCGGCAGCCGCTCCGGCGAGGCGGCCGAAGTGCTGCTGGGCTACATGCGCAGGCGGCTCTCAGGCGACTTTTTCGTTTACCTGGCTGAACGGGCCGAAGTGGAAATGCGCAGCCATGCCGCAGCAATGCTGGACAACGCCGCGCTGCGCAAGGCCTTGTGGAGCGGCTACCTGTCGGCGTTCCTCGGGGTGTTCGGCAGCTTCGCCCCGTTGGGCTGGCCGATGGTGCTGCTGTTGCTGGGGGCGGGGGTGGGCCGGGTGGCACTGGATGTGGATGCCGCGCTCAGCGCCGCCGATGTCAACGCCCGCCAGCAGGCGTTGCGCGAGGCCATGATCGATAGCCTGGGGGCCGCATTCAGCCTGGTCGACCTGGGCTTTCGCTCGAATTTCGCGTCATTGGCTTACCAGGCGCCCGCCCATGAGCTGAATACCTCGCTGGAGGGGTGGGGCATTCATGCCTCGCCTGCCAGTGAGCTGGAAGGGTTGGAGAGCAACCAGTTGCTCTCGGCCGAGCCGGTCGGCGCAGGTGTGGCCAGGGGGGTAGAGGTGCACGCCGATGGCAGTTGCCGGATCAGCCTGGAGGGGGTGTCGTACCGTGTTCGCTACAGCAGCGATTTGAGCAGTTGGCTGATCGTATCCGAAGACAACCCCTATGCCTTCG
Organism: Pseudomonas sp. NPDC089406; assembly: GCF_044900265.1. Lineage (NCBI taxonomy): Bacteria > Pseudomonadati > Pseudomonadota > Gammaproteobacteria > Pseudomonadales > Pseudomonadaceae > Pseudomonas > Pseudomonas sp. NPDC089406. The sequence goes on from NZ_JBJDNC010000064.1 coordinate 16,128, forward strand.
CACCGCTGCGCCCGGTGCGCCTGAGCGCTGCCGGCCACTGGGAGCTGCTGGAGCGCCCGCGCCTGGCGGCGGGCGCGCCGCAGGAAACAGAAGGCATGGCCAGCCAGCCGTCGCCATTCTGGGACCAGTACATGCTTGCCGACCAGAACAACAGTGCCGTGCTGTCCGCCCGTGCCAGAGTCAGGCAGAAGAAGCTGCTCAAAGGCTTGCCGGTGCTGCCCCGCGACCAGTTACCGGAGGCGGACGAAGATGGCATCTACTGCATCAAGGTGGGCGGTGTACCGGTCTATTCGTACCTGCACGAAGGCGATGGCTTTCACAATGAACTGGTCGAGTACTTCACCGACGAAGATTCACAGGTCAACCGGGTGTTTCGCTACGGCACCTACGACCACGACGATGTGGACAGCTATATCGCCAAGCTGGCCAACTCGATCGAGCAGTTGCCGAGAAACAACGTCGTCACCTTGTACCGCGGTGGCAATGCCGCGCGCGGCACCAGCGGCGCACTCTACCGCGATGGCAGCTTGAAGGTGGGTGACACGCTGATCAACACCGACCTGACCTCGTTCACCGAAAACCCCTATATCGTGCCCGAGTTCGCTGCCAGGGTGGCGGTGAGCTCGGACCTGCCCTGGCTGTTCGACGATACCTCGGTGGTGTTCGAGCTGCCGGCAGGGCAGTACAGCAGCGGTACGCCGATCAGTGCGTTTTCGATGTACTGGGAGGAGGCCGAGACGCTGTTTTTGCCTGGTCAGCACTTTCGTATCGAAAGGCTCCAGCAGCTGTACGGCCCTGGCTACCGCTTCATTCATGTGCAGCTCAAGCAGGTTGCCCAGCCTGCATCCGGCCCGCTGTACGACCTGCGTACCGGGGCGTTGTTCGACCGCGCGGTAATGGCGCAGCGGGTGCGCACGCCAGCGCTGGTGCAGCGCTTCTTCCCTGAGCAGGGAGGCGCTGTGTCTACGCCTGCTTGATCAGCAGCGCCACCCCCGGGAAGTACTGCCCCAGTTCGTTGTGCAACTTGCGGTAGGCATAGGGGAAGTACCAGGCCAGCGCGCAGGCGGTGTGCTTCTGCAGGTCGTCCACCAGGTCCTGCAGTTCTTCGGGGCTGGCATGCTGGCCGGCTTTCCATGGCGTGACGAACAGCGCGCCGGCCTTCAGCTGGCTGGGGTAGGCGATGCACTTGGCCTGCAGGGTGGTTTCCAAAAGCGCGGTGGCCATGTCCAGGCGGGCGATGCGCGGGTAGCGCTGGGCGGCATGCAGGTAAATGCTCGCTTCGCTGCTGCTGATCGACAGGTGGCAGCGTGCGTCGCGTTCGCCTTCGTCGCGCTGCTTCTTGCTCACCGATTGCTCCAGCGCCACCAGCTCGCCTTGCCAGGCGGCGGCGGCCAGCAAGCCGACGTTGGCGGCGGTGCCGTGCCAGTAGGGGGCGTCGTTGTCGCCCTGGAACTGGTTGATACGGTCGATGCAATCGACCCAGCGCTCCAGTGCCGGGCGCAGGAATTCCAGGTGCGGGTTGTTGATGATGAGGCCTTGCATGCTGCGCTCCTTGTGATTGTAATCGAGGTCAGCCCAAATGCTGGCTAAGTGATATCACTGCTTGCAGTGTGGCACAAGCCCGCGGATCGGCCATTGATCCAGGCCAGTAGTGCCTTCGTTCATTGACGCTCACGGTGCAACCCTCTAACCTTCGCGCGAGTTTCAGGTGCCCTGCGAGCCGCGGTTCTGCGGGGTGAAACTGGGAAGCCGGTGGGCGCCAGCAAGGCGCGATTCCGGCGCTGCCCCCGCAACGGTAAGCGAGTCGATGCCGCGCACGGCCACTGGGTAACCCCCCGGGAAGGCGCGCAGGCAGGGCCCATGGCCCGCTCGTCAGCCCGGAGACCGGCCTGCAAACTGCCAACGGCATCACGGAGGGTGATGCGCGGAGCGATGTGGCCTGAGCCACGGCCCCTGCGCGTTCTCCGTCTGCCCGCCTTTTACCTGCCGCCATGGCGCGGCAGCCTCGCGGAGACCCCTGATGAGCGAACCCACCGAACGCGACGAACGCCACCTGGCGCGCATGCAGCGCAAGAAGGCGATCATCGACGAGCGCATCGCCAATTCCCCCAACGAATGCGGCCTGCTGCTGGTACTGACCGGCAACGGCAAGGGCAAGAGCAGCTCGGCCTTCGGCATGCTCGCCCGGGCGCTGGGCCATGGCATGCAGTGCGGCGTGGTGCAGTTCATCAAGGGCCGCAACAGCACCGGCGAAGAGCTGTTCTTCCGCCGCTTCCCCGAGCAGGTGCGCTACCACGTGATGGGCGAGGGTTTTACCTGGGAAACCCAGGACCGCCAGCGCGACATCGCCGCCGCCGAAGCCGCCTGGGCGGTGTCGCGCCAGTTGCTGCAGGATGAGTCGGTGCAGTTCGTGGTGCTCGACGAGCTGAACATCGCCCTCAAGCACGGCTACCTCGACCTCGACCAGGTATTGAGCGACATCCAGGCCCGCCCGCCGATGCAACACGTGATCGTCACCGGCCGCGCCGCCAAGCCGGAAATGATCGAGCTGGCCGACACCGTCACCGAGATGGGCATGCTCAAGCACGCCTTCCAGGCCGGTATTCGCGCGCAAAAGGGCGTGGAACTGTGAGCCAGCCCCGTCACTGCCCCGCAGTGCTGATTGCCGCCCCAGCCTCAGGCCAGGGCAAGACCACCGTCACCGCCGCCCTGGCCCGGCTGCACCGCAACCGGGGGCGCAAGGTGCGGGTGTTCAAGTGCGGCCCGGATTTTCTCGACCCGATGATTCTCGAGCGTGCCAGCGGCGCGCCGGTGTACCAGCTCGACCTGTGGATGATCGGCGCCGACGAAAGCCGCCGACTGTTGTGGGAAGCGGCGGCGGACGCCGACCTGATCCTGATCGAGGGTGTGATGGGGCTGTTCGATGGCACCCCGTCCAGCGCCGACCTTGCCCGCCACTTCGGTGTGCCGGTGCTGGCGGTGATCGACGGCACCGCCATGGCCCAGACCTTCGGCGCCCTGGCCCTGGGCCTGGCGCACTACCAGCGTGACCTGCCGTTCGCCGGCGTGCTGGCCAACCGGGTTGGCAGCCTGCGCCACGCGCAGCTGCTCGAAGGCAGCCTGACCGAGGGCCTGCGCTGGTACGGCGGGTTGTCCCGCGAGCGCGGCATCGAACTGCCCAGCCGCCACCTGGGCCTGGTGCAGGCCAGCGAGCTGAACGACCTGGACGCGCGCCTGGACGCCGCCGCCGAGGCCCTGGGGGCCAGCTGCGATGCTGCACTGCCGCCGCCGGTCAGCTTCGCTGCGCCCACACCGCAAGCGGTTGCCCAGCGCCTTGCCGGGGTGCGTATCGGCGTGGCCCGCGACGAAGCGTTCGCCTTCACCTACGGCGCCAACCTGGAGTTGCTGCGCAACCTCGGCGCGCAGTTGGAATTCTTCTCGCCGCTGCACGACCACGAATTGCCGGCGGTAGACAGCCTGTACCTGCCCGGCGGCTATCCCGAGCTGCATCACCATGCCCTGGCGGCCAACGCGCCGATGCTCGAAGCCATCCGTGCCCACCACCAGCAGGGCAAGCCGCTGCTGGCCGAGTGCGGCGGTATGCTTTACCTGCTCGATGCCCTGACCGACGTGGCCGGCGAACGCGCCGAGTTGCTCGGTTTGCTGCCGGGCGAGGCGACCATGCAAAAGCGCCTGGCCGCGCTGGCGCTGCAGGCGGTCGAGCTGCCCGAAGGCACCCTGCGCGGGCACACCTACCACCACTCGCTGACCACCACCGCGCTGGAGCCCATCGCCCGCGGCCTGAGCCCCAACGGCGGGCGTGGCAACGAGGCGGTCTACCGCCTGGGGCGCCTGACCGCGTCCTACGTACACTTCTACTTCCCGTCCCACCCCGAAGCGGCGGCGGCGCTGCTGCGGCCATGAGCGAACACGCCTACAGCGCCGCTGAGCGCGCGGCCATCTACCGCGCCATCGGCGAGCGCCGCGACATGCGCCACTTCGCCGGCGGCGAGGTGGCCCCCGAACTGCTCGGCCGGCTGCTGGCGGCAGCACACCAGGCCCCGAGTGTCGGCCTGATGCAGCCCTGGCGCTTCATCCGTATCAGCCAGCGCGCGCTGCGTGGGCGCATTCAGGCATTGGTGGAGCAGGAGCGGGTGCGCACGGCCGAGGCGCTGGGCGAGCGTTCCGATGCATTCATGAAGCTCAAGGTCGAAGGCATCAACGACTGCGCCGAAGTGCTGGTGGCCGCGTTGATGGACAACCGCGAGCCGCACATCTTTGGCCGCCGCACCCTGCCGGAGATGGACCTGGCCTCGCTGGCCTGCGCCATCCAGAACCTTTGGCTGGCTGCGCGAAGCGAGGGCTTGGGGATGGGCTGGGTGTCGCTGTTCGACCCGCAGGCGCTGGGCGAGCTGCTGGGCATGCCGGCCGGTGCCAAACCGGTGGCGGTGTTGTGCCTGGGGCCGGTGACCGAGTTCTACCCGGCGCCGATGCTGGTGATGGAAAACTGGGCCGAAGAACGGCCCCTGAGCGAAATGCTGTACGAGAACCAATGGGGAGAGCGGCCATGAGCGTGGCCCTGCTGACCGTCGCAGGCGTGGCCCTGGACGCCTTGCTGGGCGAGCCCCGGCGCCGCCACCCGCTGGTGGGCTTCGGCAACCTGGCGGCGAACATCGAGCGGCGCCTGAACGCCGGTGGCCGCGGCTGGCGCAGCCATGGCGTCAGCGCCTGGTTCATCGCCGTGGTGCCGCTGACCCTGCTGGCGCTGGTGCTGTCGTGGTTGCCGTACATCGGCTGGCTGGTGGACGCCCTGGCGCTGTACTGCGCGCTGGGGCTACGCAGCCTGGGCGAGCATGTATTGCCTGTAGCCCAGGCCCTGCGCCAGGGCAACATTGAAGAGGCACGCAAACGCGTGGGCTACCTGGTCAGCCGCGAAACCCGCGAGCTGGACGAGCCCGCCGTGGCCCGCGCGGCCACCGAGTCGGTACTGGAAAACGGCAGCGACGCGGTGTTTGCCGCCTTGTTCTGGTTCGTCGTGGCCGGGGCGCCGGGGGTGGTGCTGTACCGCCTGAGCAATACCCTGGACGCCATGTGGGGCTACCGCAACGAACGCTTCGAGCGCTTTGGCTGGTGCGCCGCGCGCATCGACGATGGGCTCAATTACATCCCTGCGCGCTTGGTAGCGCTGACCTACGCGCTGCTGGGCAAAACTCGGTTGGCCTTGCGCTGCTGGCGCCAGCAGGCGCCGCTGTGGGACAGCCCCAACGCCGGCCCGGTGATGGCCGCGGGTGCTGGTGCCTTGGGTGTGGAGCTGGGCGGCCCGGCGGTGTACCACGGCGAACTGCACGAGCGCCCGCGCCTGGGCGAAGGGCCAATGGCCGATGCCGAGGCCATCGAGCGCGGCTGGCAGCTGGTGCAGCGCGGCGTATGGTTGTGGCTGCTGGTGATCTGTGTGGGGGCTTACCTGAATGCTTGAACACGGTGGCCGCCTGTTGCGGGCGGTGAAGCAGTACGGGATCGCCCGGGAAGACTGGCTCGACCTGTCCAGCGGCATTGCGCCGTGGCCGTACCCGGTCCCGCCGATTGCGCCGGATGCCTGGGCCCGCCTGCCGGAAACCGAGGACGGGCTCGAGGAGGCGGCGCGCCAGTACTACGGCGCCCGCCACCTACTGGCGGTGGCCGGCTCCCAGGCCGCGATCCAGGCCCTGCCGACACTGCGCCCGGCCGGGCGGGTCGGGGTGCTGTCGCCCTGTTATGCCGAGCACCCGCAGGCCTGGCAGCGGGCCGGGCATCAACTGGTCGAACTGGATGAAAGCCAGGTTGATGGCGAGCTTGAACGCCTTGATGCGCTGGTGCTGGTCAACCCCAACAACCCCACCGGGCAACGGGTGTCGCGAGAGCGCCTGCTGGCCTGGCATGCACGGTTAGCCGAGCGGGGGGGCTGGTTGCTGGTCGATGAAGCCTTCATGGACAACACCCCTGAACAAAGCGTGGTCGATTGCGCCGAGCGCCCGGGCCTGATCGTGCTGCGCTCGTTCGGCAAGTTCTTCGGCCTGGCCGGTGTGCGGCTGGGTTGCGTGGTCGCACAGCCTGCGCTGTTGCAACGCCTGGCCGACTTGCTCGGGCCCTGGACCGTCAGCGGCCCGGCCCGGGTGCTGGGGCAAAGCTGCTTTGCCGACCAGACCGCGCACCAGGCCCAGATACAGCGTTGCGCCCAGGCCAGCCAGCGCCTGGCCGGGCTGTTGGCCAGCAGCGGCCTGCCACCCAGCGGCGGCTGCGACCTGTTCCAGTACGTGCGCAGCGAAAGCGCTGCCCGGCTGCATGACTTTCTCGCCCGCCGCGGCATCCTCGTGCGCCTGTTCACCCAGCCTGGCGCCGTGCGCCTAGGCCTGCCCGCGTGTGCGGCGGACGAACAGCGGCTGGCCCTGGCCCTGGCCGATTACCAGAAGGAAACGGCATGACCACCCTCATGGTGCAAGGCACCACCTCTGACGCCGGCAAGAGCACCCTGGTGACCGCCCTGTGCCGCTGGCTGCTGCGCCAGGGCATTGCCGTGGTGCCGTTCAAGCCGCAGAACATGGCGCTGAACAGCGCGGTGACCGCCGACGGCGGCGAGATCGGCCGCGCCCAGGCGGTGCAGGCCCAGGCCTGCCGGCTGGCGCCGCACACCGACATGAACCCGGTGCTGCTCAAGCCCAACAGCGACACCGGCGCCCAGGTGATCGTGCATGGCCGTGCGGTCACCAGCATGAACGCGGTGGCCTACCACGACTATAAAGTGATCGCCATGCAGGCGGTGCTGGCCTCCCATGAACGGTTGAACCGCAGCTATGACGTGGTGATGGTCGAAGGCGCAGGCTCGCCTGCCGAGATCAACCTGCGTGCCGGCGACATCGCCAACATGGGCTTTGCCGAGGCGGTGGACTGCCCGGTGATCTTGGTGGCCGACATCAACCGCGGCGGGGTGTTCGCCCACCTGGTCGGCACCCTCGAGCTGCTCTCGCCGAGCGAGCAGGCGCGGGTGCAGGGTTTTGTCATCAACCGCTTCCGTGGCGACATCGCCCTGCTGCAACCGGGCCTGGACTGGCTGGAGCAGCGCACCGGCAAGCCGGTGCTGGGCGTACTGCCCTACGTCACCGACCTGCACCTTGAAGCCGAGGACGGCATCGACCGGCGCCAGGGGCAAAAGGGCGAGCGGGTGCTCAAGGTGATCGTCCCGGTGCTGCCGCGTATCAGCAATCACACCGACTTCGACCCGCTGCGCCTGCACCCGCAGGTGGACTTGCAGTTCATCGGCCCCGGCGAGCCGATCCCGCCCGCCGACCTGATCATCCTGCCCGGCTCCAAGAGCGTACGTGGCGATTTGGCCCAACTGCGCGCCCGTGGCTGGGACACCGCCATCGCCCGGCACCTGCGTTATGGCGGCAAGCTGATCGGCATCTGCGGCGGCTTGCAGATGCTCGGCCGGCAGGTACATGACCCGCTGGGCCTCGAAGGGCCGGCGGGCGCAAGCGAGGGCTTGGGGCTGCTGGACTACGAGACCGTGCTGGAGGCAGAAAAGCAGTTGCGTAACGTTGCCGGCACTTTGCAGCTGGAGCGCGCGGCTGTGGCCGGTTATGAGATCCATGCCGGCGTCACCCGAGGCCCTGCGCTCGAACAACCGGCCGTGCAACTGGCCGATGGCCGCTGCGACGGCGCCATCAGCGCCGACGGGCAAATCCTCGCCACCTACCTGCATGGCCTGTTCGAAGGCAGCCAGTCGTGCGCCGCGCTGCTGCGCTGGGCGGGGTTGGAAGACGTGCAGCCCATCGACTACGAGGCCCTGCGCGAGCGCGATATAGAGCGCCTGGCCGACCTGATCGAGCAGCACCTGGACACCGAACGCCTGAGCCAGTTATGTGGGGTCGCCCATGCGTAACCTGATTCTTGGCGGCGCCCGTTCGGGCAAGAGCCGCCTGGCCGAGCAACTGGCGGTGGCCAGTGGCCTTGCGGTCACCTACATCGCCACCAGCGAGCCGCTGGATGGCGAAATGAACGAGCGGGTGCGCCTGCACCGCGAGCGCCGCCCGGCCGACTGGGGCCTGATCGAAGAGCCCCTGGCCCTGGCCGCCGTGCTGCGCGCCGAGGCCGCAGAAGGGCGCTGCCTGCTGGTGGACTGCCTGACCCTGTGGCTGACCAACCTGCTGATGCTCGACGACCCGCAGCGCCTGGCCGCTGAGCGCGACGCGCTGCTCGACTGCCTTGAGACGCTGCCCGGCACTATCATTCTGGTCAGCAACGAAACCGGCCTGGGCGTGGTACCCATGGGCGAGCTGACCCGCCGTTATGTCGATGCCGCCGGCCTGCTGCACCAGGCCGCCGCCGAGCGCTGCCAGCGCGTGGTGCTGACCGTGGCCGGCCTGCCGCTGATGCTCAAGGGCCCTGCGCTGTGAGCAGATTGACCTGGCCGCTCCCACATTCAACCGCGATACCGCCTGACTTTTTTGCATCCCTTCAAGGACCTGCCCAATGACCCAGATGTGGTGGCGTGACGCCTGCCAACCCCTCGATACCGCCGCCATGGACCAGGCCCGCGCCCGTCAGCAACAACTGACCAAACCCGCCGGCTCCCTTGGCCAGCTCGAAGGCCTGGCGATTCGCCTGGCCGGCTTGCAGGGCCGCGAGCGCCCAACCTTGGAACAGGTCGCCATCACCATCTTTGCCGGTGACCATGGCGTGGTGGAGGAAGGCATTTCGGCCTACCCGCAGGCCGTCACCGGGCAGATGCTAGGCAACTTCGTCAACGGCGGCGCGGCGATCAGCGTGCTGGCGCGCCAGTTGGGGGCCACGCTGGAGCTGGTCGACCTCGGCACCATCGACCTGGCCTTGCAGCTGCCGGGCGTGCACCACCTGCGCCTGGGCGCCGGCACCGCCAACTTCGCCCGCCAGCCGGCGATGACCGACACGCAACTGGCTGCCGCCCTGCAGGCAGGCCGTGACAGCGCCCAGCGCGCCGTGGCCCAGGGCGCGCAGCTGTTCATCGGCGGCGAGATGGGCATCGGCAACACCACCGCCGCCGCTGCCCTGGCCAGCACCTTGCTGGGTTGCCCGGCGCGTGAGCTGAGCGGCCCGGGCACTGGCCTGGACAGCGCAGGTGTGCGACACAAGGCCGAGGTGATCGAGCGCGCCCTGATACTGCACGGCCTGCGCGCCGACCAGCCGCTGCAGGCCCTGGCCTGTGTCGGCGGCTTCGAGATCGCCGCGCTGGCCGGCGCCTACCTGGCCTGCGCCCAGCAGGGCATTGCGGTGTTGGTGGACGGCTTCATCTGCAGCGTCGCCGCCCTGGTGGCAGTGCGCCTGAACCCGCAGTGCCAGCCTTGGCTGTTGTTCGCCCACCAAGGTGCCGAGCCCGGCCACAAGGCCTTGCTGGCGGCGCTTGAGGCCGAGCCGTTGCTGGCCCTCGGCCTGCGTCTTGGCGAAGGTAGCGGCGCCGCCCTGGCCGTGCCGCTGCTGCGCCTGGCCTGTGCCCTGCACGGGCAGATGGCGACCTTCGCCGAAGCAGCCGTAGCGGACCGCCCGGCATGATCCTCGACCTGCTGCGCCACGGTGAAACCGAACTGGGCGGCGGCCTGCGCGGCAGCCTGGACGATGCATTGACCGAGCACGGCTGGGCGCAGATGCGCCAGGCGGTGGCTGCGTCTGGCCCATGGGATGTGCTGGTCAGTTCGCCGTTGCAGCGCTGCGGGCTGTTCGCCGATGAGTTGGGCGCGCGCCTGGGTTTGCCGGTGCAGCGCGAGGCCGGGGTGCGCGAGCTGCACTTCGGTGAGTGGGAAGGGTGCAGCGCGGCGCAGATCATGCAAACCCAGCCAGATGCCTTGGGGCAGTTCTGGAGCGACCCTTACGCCTTCACCCCGCCTGCCGGCGAGCCGGTGCTGGATTTTGCCGAGCGCGTCTTGGGCAGTATCGCCAGGCTGGCGGGCGAACATGCCGGCAAGCGGGTACTGCTGGTGACCCATGGCGGGGTCATGCGCTTATTGCTGGCGCGGGCCCGTGGCTTGCCGCGTGAGCAACTGCTGCAGGTCGAGGTCGGGCATGGGGCCTTGGTGCGCTTGAACGTGGCTGCTGATGGCCAGCTGCGCGAGGGCGACTGAGATGCTGGCTTTCTGGATCGCCTTGCAGTTTCTCAGCAGCTTGCCGGTGAGTTTACCGGGCATGCCGGCGCCTCGGGAGATGGGGCGTTCGCTGTTGTTCTATCCGCTGGTCGGGCTGTTGTTCGGCTTGTTGCTGTGGTTGGCCAGCTACCTGTTGCAGGGGGCGGCGGCACCGCTGCACGCGGCCTTGCTGCTGGCGCTGTGGGTGTTGCTCAGTGGCGGCTTGCACCTGGACGGCCTGGCTGACAGTGCCGATGCCTGGGTGGGTGGGTTTGGTGATCGCGAGCGGACCTTGCAGATCATGAAAGACCCGCGCAGTGGGCCGATCGCCGTTGTTACGCTGGTGCTGGTGCTGCTGCTGAAGTTCTGTGCGTTGTGGGTGCTGGTGGAGCGGGGCGCGGGTGGCTGGCTGCTGTTGGCGCCGGTGGTCGGGCGGGCGGCGATGCTTGGCTTGTTTCTTTCAACGCCTTACGTACGGGCCGGTGGCTTGGGGGCGGCGCTGGCTGAGCACTTGCCGCGTCGGGCGGCTGTTTGGGTGCTGGGTGGTTGTGCGTTGGGCTGTTTGCTGCTTGGTGGTTGGGCGGTGATGTTGCTGGTGCTGGGGGTGTTTGCCTGGGTGCGGTTTTTGATGTGCCGGCGGTTGGGGGGGGCTACCGGGGATACGGCTGGGGCGCTTCTGGAGTTGTTGGAGTTGGCTGTGGTGGTTGGGCTTGCGCTGGGTTGATTGGTGTTCCCCTGTAGGAGCCGGCTTGCCGGCGATGGCTTTTGTGCGGTTGATCAGTTGAACTGTTTGATGTTGGTTTAGTTGGTTTTGAAAGTTGTATGCGCATTCATTATTTATAGTGACGCTTATTCACCTTTCCGCCCTTACGGCGGCTCACTTTTTGAAGGATCAAAAAGTAAGCAAAAAATCCTCGCTCCATTCATCCGGCCCC
>NZ_JBJDNC010000065.1:0-26707 GCF_044900265.1 Pseudomonas sp. NPDC089406
ACGGTTTTTGGTTACTTTTTTCCACGAAAAAAAGTAACCCGCCGTAAGGGCGGAAAGGTGAATAAGCGTCACTACAAATAATGAATGCGCATAAAGCTATCAAAACCAACCAACCAACCAACCAACCAACCAACCAACGGCGTACACCACCGAGATTCCAGCCCCTGCACATAGGCCAGCGCCGGCCAGGCGAAATTTGCCCCCCACAGTGCACAGTCGCACACTGCGCCGCGACTGTCTGCTGTGAGTCATACCATGCTCTATCTGCTCCGCATGCTCCTGCTGGCCCTGCACTTTCTGCTGGTGGGCCTGGCGGGCCTGGTGATCGGCCTGCTGCGCCCGTTCAACCCCGACAACAGCCGCCTGTTCGCTCGCCTGTACAGCATCCCCGCCGCCTGGTTCATGGGCATCCGGGTCAAGGCCGAGGTCGCTCCGCTGCGAGACCAGCCGCCCGGCTGCGTGATCATCGCCAACCACCAATCCAACTTCGACCTGTTCATCCTCGGCCAGGTCGTGCCCCGCCGCACCGTTGCCATCGGCAAGAAAAGCCTCGGCTGGATCCCGCTGTTCGGCCAGCTGTTCTGGCTGGGCGGCAACGTACTGGTAGACCGCGCCAACGCCTACCAGGCACGCCGCGCCATGCAGGCCACCACCCGCACCCTGCGCGACAACACCTCGATCTGGATCTTCCCCGAAGGCACGCGCAACCCGGGCGAACAGTTGCTGCCCTTCAAGAAAGGCGCGTTTCACATGGCAATCGAAGCCGGCGTGCCGATCGTGCCGGTGTGCGTCAGCCGCTACTCACAGCGCATGGGGCTCAACAGCTGGCGCCAGCGCACGGTGATCGTGCGCTCGCTGGCCCCCATCGCCACTGCCGGGTTGAGCACGCAGGACCTGCCAGCGTTGATCGAGCAGTGCCGGGCGCAGATGCAGCATTGCATCGACCATATGGAAGGTGAATTGGGCGGGAAGTGACCCAACGCTTCAATGCTTGGCGCCGGCAAGGCGAGTAGCCGGCACAAAACTTCGCTGCACAAGGTTGCCCCAACCCGCCCTACGGCCCAAGCTGTCTGTCGTGTTCAACCGGATAAGCGGACAACCATGGGTCGAGTCGTCGCAGCGGCGGTGTACAGCGCCGGTCGCAAGGTCACCAACATCAGTATCGACGAAGGCGCCGAGTGGGCGCGCAAGCCTGGGCACTTCGTCTGGATCGGCCTGGAAGAGCCCAACGCCGAAGAGCTGGCCAACCTGCAGTGCCAGTTCGGCCTGCACGAACTGGCCATCGAGGATGCCCTGGAAAAACACAGCCGGCCGAAGCTGGAAACCTTTGGCGACGCGCTGTTCATCGTCACCTACTCGCCGGTGCGCCACGAGGGCCGCCTGGAGTTCATCGAAACCCATATCTTCGCTGGCAACGGCTACATCATCACCTGCCGCAACGGCCACTCCAAATCCTACGCCCTGGTGCGCCAGCGCTGCGAAGCACGCCCGTTGCTGCTGGAGCACGGCGAGGACTTCGTGCTGTATGCCCTGCTCGACTTCGTCACCGAAAACTACCAGCCAGTCAGCGAGGCGATCCACGGCGAGATCGAGGAGCTGGAACAAAGCGTGCTGAGCAACTCGTTGAAGGAAGAAGACATCCAGCGCCTGCACAGCCTGCGCCGCGACATCCTGCGCCTGCGCCGCTACGTGGCGCCCATGGTGGAGGTGAGCGAGGAGTTGCAGCGCCTGAGCTTTCCGTTCATCGACAAGAACATGCGCCCTTACTTTCGTGACGTGCAGATCCACGTGACGCGGCAGATGGAAGACCTGGCCGGCATCCGCGATATCGCCAGCCAGACCATCGAGATCGGCATGCTGCTTGAATCGTCACGCCAGAGCATCACCCAGCGCAAGTTCGCGGCCTGGGCGGCGATTTTGGCGTTCCCCACGGCAATTGCCGGCATCTACGGGATGAACTTCCAGAACATGCCGGAGCTGGGCTGGCACTACGGCTATTTTGCCGTGCTGGGGGTGATCGGGCTGGGCTGTTCGGGGTTGTTTGCCAGCTTCAAGAAGTCGGGCTGGCTGTAAGGCCGTATTGCGGGGCAGGTCGGCCTATGGGTGCAACGGTCTTGTGCTGCCTGTACCGGCCCCATCGCCGGCAAGCCGGCTCCTACAGGGGCCTCATGGCCTTAGTGCCGGCGATGAGGCCGGTACAGACTCACGCCGCGCTATCGCGGGCCTTGGCCGGCTGCTGGATGAAGCGCAGCATCCACTCGCCCACCAGGTCGCCCTGGTGCTCGGTGGCAAGGCTGGCCACGGCCTTCTGGTACACCTCATCGCCCAAATATTCCTGGCGCGCATCGAGCAGCGCTCTGGAATAGTCGTGGACGAACTCCGGGTGCCCCTGGAAGCACAGCACCTGGTCGCGAATGTGGTAGGCCGCGTTCGGGCAAAAATCGCTGGAGGCGATCACCGTGGCGCCGTCGGGCAGCGCAGTGACCTGGTCCTGGTGGCTGATCAGCAGCGTCAGCTCGGTCACCTCGGGGTCCATCCACGGCGCATGGGCTGCCAGGCTGTAGCGGTGGATACCCACACCCCAGCCCTTGTCGGCGCGCTCGGCCTTGCCACCCAGGGTCAGCGCCAGCAACTGGTGGCCAAAGCACACACCGAGCAGTTTTTCACCACGCTCGTACAGCTTGAGCAGGTACGCCTTGAGCGTCTGGATCCACGGGTCACTACCAAATGAGTCAGCCTTGCTGCCGGTCACCAGGTAGGCATCGAAACGCTCGCCCTCAGGCGGGTAATCGCCGTTCATCACGTTGAACACGCAAAACTCGGCGGCAACCGGCTGACGCGAGAACAGCTGCTCGAACATCCTTCCGTAGCCCTGGTACTGCGCAACCAGTTCCGGTCGCAGGACATCGGTTTCAAGGATGCAGATGCGTAACGACATAGAGGTAGTCCTGAACGACGTAGGTAGGAATTTTCTGTAGAGACTGACGCGAAAGCCCCGTACAAGCAAGTAGGATGTCCAGACGAACGGTAGGCCCTGTAACCCTTGGTAACCCTGCCCGCGCACTCGTCTAGGCAGCACGTGCCAGCGGCATGGCCACTGGCCTTAAAACGGCTGGCAATCGATGCTGAAAAATTTAGATCAAAGCGTTCTGAAACTGCAATGCCCGGCGCCCTACTGTTGGTTGTATACCCGTAAACATGAGGTATGCAGGCACGGCACTGCACCACGCCGCTGCGATCGACCCGACGCCAGCAGGGAAGCCTAGGGTTTTTCAGGAATAACAACAATGAAGGCGGTCCGCCATGTTCAGACAATCGAAAGTTCGCCAAGCCGGGCTCATTCTCTTCGCCACCACACTGTTGCTGATTTTGCCGAACCTTACCCGGCTCTTTGGCTGACAACCGCAGTGGTGTTTTCTGATAACGCACAGGTAATCTGCCGACCTTGATGGTTGGAGATTGCCTATGCGCCTGTACCTCGCCCTACTCTGCCTGCTGGCCACGCTGCCCCTGGCTGCGGCGCCGCTGAACCTGCAACTGGGTGGCCAGCAGCGCACCTGGCAAAGCGAGCAACTGCTCGCGCACCCACAAGCACGCGATATCACCATCGAGCAGGACGTCGCCTACAAACACACCATGCACTACCGCGCGGTGCCGCTGGCGGTGCTGCTCGAGGGTGTGGGACCGCAGGACCACCTGCAGGCCGTGGCACTGGACGGTTTTGCCGCCGAGATGCCAGCCGGGCCGCTGCTGCAGTCAGGCCCGGCGCAGGCCTGGCTGGCGATAGAAGACCCCGCCCACCGGTGGCCGGCGCTGGCCCCTGGCAAACCGGGGGCTGGGCCGTTCTACCTGGTGTGGACCCAACCGCAGGCCAGCGGCATCCGCCCGGAACAGTGGCCGTTCCAGATTGCCGCGATTCGGCGCCTGGCGCCTGTTGAAACGCGCTTCCCGGCCCTGCTGCCAGACCCGGCAGCCGGGGAGCCGGTGCGCCAGGGCTTTGCCCTGTTCCAGCAGAACTGCCTGGCTTGCCACCGCCTCAATGGCGCTGGTGATGCGCAGTTCGGGCCCGACCTGAACCTGCCGCACAACCCCACCGAATACTTCCAGCCAGGTTACCTGCGCCAGTACATCCGAGACCCGCAGAGCCTGCGGCACTGGCCCCAGGCGAAGATGCCGGGGTTCGCGCAACAGGTGCTGAGCGAGGTTGAGCTGGATGCGTTACTGGCTTATCTGAAGCATATGGCGGGGCGCAAGGTGCAGTGACACCACTGCTCGAGCGCCGATGTGAGCGCTACGGTCTTATGTTGCCTGTACCGGCCTCATCGCCGGCAAGCCGGCTCCTACAGGAGTCAGCACGCACTCTGTAGGAGCCGGCTTGCCGGCGATGAGGCCGGTGAAGGCACCACAAGGCAGCTAGGCAATCGGCCGCTCCTGGCGCACGCCCCACCCCTCGACTTCCCCGCCGCAGGGCAGCACCACACGCTCGAAATCTTCCTCGAACGCACCTATGCCGCCGTAACTGGCATACATCACCTTGCTCAGTTCCAGGTGCCAGGCGCCATCGTCGCGCTCGCTCACCTGGGCATTGGTCGACTCGCCGCGAAACTGCCGCGCCGCCCGGCGGGCGCCGGCTTCGTCGGGGAATACCGCATAGAACTCGATGGGGTGGATACGGGTGAAATCGAAACCGCCAGCTTTCATCTGGCGAAGGACACTGCTGCTGATGTCGTCGTTCTGGCTGCTCATGAAACGTCCTCCCAAATAAAGCGATGGATAGACTTTCCGTGCACTACGCACCTGCCGGCAGGGCCAGCAGTCCGAGCTGATGCAAGACGCGAAACGAATGGGCGCAGGCCCGCAGAAAAGGCCGGCGCACCCCAAGAGCGTAGCGCCTGCCCAGGCACCACGCCAACCTTTGCTCAAAGGGCTTCGTGAATACTGGTGATGACTACGCCGTTCTGCTCCTTGAGCCAGCGTGCCGTGGGGGATGGGGCGCGGTCCTGGAAGTCGTTGAGGTCGAGCTCGTCCATGACCGGGAACAGGTGCGAGCGAATGGCGCGGGCCGCTTCCTCCTCGCTGGGGCGCTGGTCGCCGTGCAGCAGCAAGGTGGTCGGTTCGCCCTTCTGGTCAGCAAAAATGACTTCCCACTCTTTCATTGAATCGCCCTCTCAATCAAAGAACATCGGGTGTGTGATGCCTGTAATTGCTTGACCTTGGGCGTGGCGATTTGTTCAGTCCGCACCACAGGCAAACCGGCCCCTTGCGGGGGCCGGCTGGCGCTTGGGGCGCTACTTGGGCGTGCCGTGCACTACACCTGCGGTGTTGTCCAGCAGGCTCTTGGTGGCGGTCTGGATGTACGCCTCGAGCTTTTGCAGCATTTGCGGCTGGTCCGGGCTTTCGATCAGCTCGGCCTTGAACTCGCGCCCCAGCTGGTAGCGGTACATGCGCGGGCTCATGTCCTTGGACTCGATCAGGATGCGATCACCCTGCACCAGGCCGACGATCTGCTCGCTGCCCGATGGCTTGATCATGCCCACGCCCTGGTCGCCCTCGGGCAGGTTGAGCAGGTCACGGCCCCAGCACTGGTGGCGGGCCTGGCCACCCAGGCGGCCCATGATGGTCGGCACGATATCGACCTGGGTACCCACGGTGTGGTTGACCGCGCCGAATTTTTCCTGGATGCCCGGCGCAATCAGCAGCAACGGCACGTTGAAACGGCCCAGGTCCAGCTCGGTGACCTGGTCGTGGTTGCCGAAGCCGTGGTCGCCGACGATGACGAACAGGGTCTCCTTGAAGTACGGCTCCTTGCGCGCCTTCTCGAAGAACTGCCCAAGCGCCCAGTCGGAATAGCGCATGGCGGTCAGGTGTTCGTCCAGGCGGCCTTGGCCGGTGACCTTCTCAACCGGCAGGTCCTTGGGCAGCGCGTACGGGGTGTGGTTGGACAGGGTCTGCAGCAGCGCGTAGATCGGCTTCTTGCCATCGTGCTTGGCCAGCTCCTCGTTACCACGGTCGAACATATCCTGGTCGGATACGCCCCAGGTCGGGTCGGAGAACACCGGGTTGACGAAGTCGTTCCGGCCAATGAACGTGGTCATGCCCTGGTTGCCGAAGAACCCGGACTGGTTGTCCCAGGCGAAATCGCCGTTGTAGACGTAGACGTCATCGTAGTCGCGGGCGCTGAGCAGTGCCGGCAGGCCAGACAGCTTGTGGCCGCCTTCGGGGGTCTGCATCAGGTACTCGAAGCCCGGCAGGTTGGGGAAGCACGCCATGGTGGCGAACATGCCCTGGTGGGTGTGGGTGCCGTTGGAGAAGAAGCGGTCGAACAACAGCCCCTCCTTGGCCAGCTTGTCGAAGTACGGGGTGATGTTGTTCGGGCTGCCCAGGGCACCTACCGAATGGCCGGCAAAGCTCTCCATGAGGATCACCACCACGTTCTTGATCGGCAGGGTGCGTTCGGCCGGCGGTACGAAGTCGCGGCGGATGGCAGCCTCGTCGGCATCGACCAGGGTGTCATGGGGGGTCAGCAGCTGCTTGCGCACGGTCTCGGTGGCAAGGCCCTGCTCCAGCACCGGCTTCCAGATGTTCGCGCGGTCTTCGCCGAAGCGGCTCTTGGCGGCGTCGATCAGGGTCAGGGTGCCGTTCAGGCCCAGCTGGTTGACGAAGTTCGAGTCAGTGGTGAACGCATCGCCCCAACGCATCGGCGGGCCCTGGCGCAATGTGCCGCGGGCGGCGACCACGGCCACCAGCAAAATTGCCATGAACACTGCCACGCGGGCGTACCAGGGGGCCACGCGCTGCACGCCGTTGCCGCGGGTCAGGCGGTCGACGCCCTTGAACAGCAGGCTCAGCAGCCAGGTGCCGAACACCCAGGCCAGCAGGTAGCGCACCACCGGGAAGCCGTACCAGAGCATGCTCAGCACGGTCTTTGGGTCTTCCTTGATGTACTGGAACACCAGGCCGTTCAGGCGCTGGTGGAACTCGCGGTAGAAGTCCATCTCCATCAGGCCAAGGAACATCACCACGCTGGCACTGAGGGTCAGCCAGAAGCGGAACAGCCCGCGCCGTGCCATGGCCCATGGCACGAGGGTGGCCAGCAGCAGCGGGATGCTGATGTACACCACCACCCGCAGGTCGAAGCGCAAGCCGTTGAGGAAGCCTTCGGCAACCGTGGCGTACGGCGTGGTGCCGATCATGTCGCTGTTGTAGACCAGCAGCGCCAGGCGCACGAGGCTGAGCATCAGCATGATCACCAGGCCGCTGAGCAGCGTGTAGGCCAGGTGGGATTTCAGGGTCGGCGAGAACGAGCCTCGCACGCCCGGTTGCTTCAGGGCATCCGTGTTAGCCATGAATGGAGAGATCCTAGGATTGCGGGTTTGCGAAAAGGGCGACGTCGCCGACAGCCCGAAGGCCCTGCCCTCTGTGATGGCAGTGGACCAACGCAGCATTGTGCGGCGCGGATTTTCGAAAATCGAGTGTGAAAATTTTGTCGATTGGCCGATATCAAGCGGATGTATAGGGCCAGTGGGAGCGGGCTTGCCCCGCGATGACGTCACCTGGTGCAGCAACATGGCCAGACCTGACGATATCGCGGAGCAAGCCCGCTCCCACGCCGGTTACCCGCCCTGCCTGAAAAACCCTCAAATACGCACGTTGCCCCGCGGCCCGGCAACGGCCCAGATGATCAACCCGAGCACCGGCAGCAAGATGATCAGCAGTATCCACAGCACCTTGATGCCGATTTCGGCGCTGCTCTTGAGCACGTTGAGGATCGCCCAGATGTCCAGGGCGAGAATGATCAGGCCGACCAGCCCGTTGAAGGTAGAGCCCATGCCGCCGCTCCTGCGTGGTGAATGTGTGGCAGAGCATAGCTGGCTATGGCGTCGATAGAAGGGAATCCTTGGGCAGCAGCGCCGGTCACTGGATAGACTGCTGTCATTCACTGTTTCGAGGTTCGCATGCCCCCAGCACACACACAGACCGCCGCCCCCGCCTCGCTGTTCGGCGCCTGGCGGCAACAGGCCCTCAACACCCCGTGGCTCAGCGCCGGGCTTGGCCTGAGCCTGCTGGCAATCATCGCCCTGCTGCTGGCCAGCCTGTGGAATGCGGTCAACGGCGACCATGCCGACAACCTGCACCTGGCGGCGCTTGGCGGCCTGTCGGGCTTCGCCGCCACCGCCCTTGGCGCGGTGCTGGCGGTGGTGCTTCGCGATGTCAGCGCCCGCACCCAGGACGTGATGCTCGGCTTTGCCGCCGGCATGATGCTGGCCGCCAGCTCGTTCTCGCTGATATTGCCGGGGCTCGATGCTGCCCGCGAGATCACTGGTAGCGGCCCGGCTGCGGCGTTCACCGTGGTGCTGGGTATGGGCCTGGGCGTGCTGCTGATGCTCGGGCTCGACCGCTTTACCCCCCACGAGCACGAAAGCACCGGCCCTTGCGGCCCGGACGCCGAACGCATCAGCCGGGTGTGGCTGTTCGTGCTGGCGATCACCCTGCACAACCTGCCCGAGGGCATGGCCATCGGCGTGAGCTTCGCCAATGGCGACATGAACATCGGCCTGCCACTGACCAGCGCCATCGCCATCCAGGACATCCCCGAAGGCCTGGCCGTAGCCCTGGCGCTGCGCGCCACCGGGCTTTCCAACTTCAAGGCGGCGCTGGTAGCCATTGGTTCCGGCCTGATGGAGCCGCTGGGGGCGGTGATCGGGCTGGGGATATCCACAGGCTTTGCCCTGGCCTACCCGATCAGCATGGGGCTGGCGGCTGGGGCGATGATTTTTGTGGTGTCCCACGAGGTGATCCCCGAAACCCACCGCAACGGGCACCAGACCTCGGCGACCCTGGGGTTGATGGGCGGGTTTGCGGTGATGATGTTTCTGGATACGGCGTTGGGGTAGAAGGTGCACCTGGGCCACTGGCCCTATCGCCGGCAAGCCGGCTCCTACAGAAGGCCCGAGTAGGAGATCACCTAGCCTTTTCGGGCTGAGCTGTCGCGCAGGGAACTGATCTCGCAGATGCGCCACGGCCCCTGTGGGAGCGGCTTTAGCCGCGAAGCAGGCACCGCGCTAGATGGCACCGGCTTCGCCGGTGTTCGCGGCTAAAGCCGCTCCCACAGAATCTTCGTTAAATCAACGAGTTGTGATTTGTTCCACAGGAGCCGGCTTGCCGGCGATTGCCGTCAACGCACCGCTCAGACGTGCACAGCCACCTTCAACGCCTCCAGCGCCGGCTCCACCTTGATACCCACGGCAGCGCCCAGCTCCAGTACCCGGGCCAGGTCATGCTGGCCGACCATCACCATTTGCAGTTCATCGTCCAGCAACTGGCTGAAGTTCAGCAGCACATAGCCGCCGGCTTCCTTGTTCAGCGCGCCCATCTGCACCTGGATGCGATTGAGCGCGGTCAGCGCTTCGGTGCGTGCCAGCTGCTTGGGCTTGAGGGTGAACCCCACGCTCTTGTCGAACGAGTCGCTGATCTGCTGGAACAGGTCCTGGTAGCTGTCGGCCTGGAACAGCACGGTGTCGGGCAGGCTGCCGACCACCACCCACTCGCCCAGGGCGAACGGGAAGCTGTCGTCGTAGTTGATGTCGGGGTTGGCGGCGAGAAACGCGGCGGGGTCGGCGTAGGCCTGGGCGGCCTCGTCGGCGATGCGCTCGATGTCTTCATCGCGCATGCAACCGGCGGCGATCAGGCGGATGAATTCGAGCAACTGGTCTTTCATTGGGGGGCCCTGCGCATTGGCGTAAAAGGCGCCAAGGATAGCCGCAAACGCCCCCGGACGGTTAGCCGGCGAGCGCTTCGAGACGCGCTGCAGCGTCCACCGCGCCCATGGTGCGCGCCGCCATCAGCGCGCTGCTGCCGGCTGCGTCCCGGTGCGCAGGGTCGGCGCCCTGCTGCAGCAGGTAGTCAACAATCGCCACGCGGTTGAACATGGCCGCCAGCATAAGCGCGGTACGGCCATCGACGGCAGCGGCATCTACCGGCACGCCCTGCTCCAGCAACAGGCGGATCATCGCCAGGTCGCCCTTGAACGCCGCGCCGGCAATCGGCAACTGACCGTTGTCGTTGGCGATCAGCGGGTCGGCGCCATGGGCCAGTAGCACCTGCACTGCATCATGGTGGCCGTGATAGCTGGCCAGCATCAGCAAGGTGTCGCCCTTGTGGTTGCGCAAATCCGCCGGCAGGCCGCTGGCGAGCAGGCGCTCGAGCATCGCTGCATCGCCACGGCGGGCACGCTCGAACACTTCGTCAGCGAAGGCTGCGGATTCTTCCGCGGTCATGGTGGCGGGCTGTTGATCGGACATGGGGAACCTCCTGGCATTTGAATGGGCCCAAGTGTTGGTCAGGCACTGCCAGCGGGTCAAAGGTTCAGATTCTATGGGGTGCAAAGGCTAAGGCTATCACCGTGCAAATTGCACTGTGCAAAATGCACGACCTTGCAGAATGCATGGTCAACAGCTTGCTAAATATATTTAACCTGTTGTTTTAAAAGCATTTTTTTAAAATACGAAGCCTGGCACGGTCGCTGCAAACATCCACTCCACGTCTGCCCACACAACAGTCAGGAGTTGATATGGACCTCATCCAGGAAAAATTCGCCTCGGTCTTCAGCGCCTATAAGGTCGCCACCCAACCCCGCCCCGACGGCGGCATCCTGTTGACCCTGCGCGCCGCCGACGGCAAGGTCACCCGCCGCGTGCTGACCTACGGCCAATTGCACAGTGCCGAGCAACTGTCCTGGGCGATCAGCGCCATCCGCCGCGACCTGGCCGAACAGGCAAGCGAGCTGCCGGTGATCTCGATGCTGCAGAGCCAGCAACGCTTTGCCCTGCCGACCTATCGCTGACTCAACACGAGCGCCGCGCCTGCAGCGCTCGCTCAGAACTCATCCATACCCGCAAACAGCCGCGCACTGGCATCCCCGGTGAAGCGCGGCTGCATGCCCTGCTCACTGCCAAAAAGGCGTACCGCCAGGCAGAACGGGTTATCGCCCAGGTCGAGCCAGCGCCGGGTGCCGGCCGGCACCACCAGCACATCATCCTTCTCGCACAGCACGCCATACACATAGTCGCCCACACGCAGGGTCAACTGCCCGCGCCCGCTGACCACCGCAAACACTTCGTCACTGTCGTGCACATGCTCGTCGCGCAGGTCGGCCTGTACCGAATCGACAGCATCGCGGCTCAGCAAGGCGAAACTGGCGCTGGCATGCTCGGTCATCAGGCGGTCGATGGGGCCGCGACAGGCATCAAGCACTTCATCCTGGCTGCAACCGGGGCGCAGCCGTGCGCCGCTGTCCCATCGGGCAAAACGCACGCCCTGTTCGGCCAGGGTGGCTTTGATGTCGTCGTGGTGGGTCAGCACCTTGTGCGCAAGCTCGGGGCTGGCGGCGTGGTAAACGCTGAGAATGCTCATCAGGGGTCGTTCCTGCTGGGTTTCGAACAAAGGCCAATGATAACGGCTGCCGCCAGCGCCGCGACGCTGGCCATACCAAAGGTGAAGTGCGGGCCCAGCAGTTTCCAGCTGTAGCCCGAGTAAAGCGCGCCCAACGCCCCGCCGGTACCCGACAGTGCGGCGTACAAGGCCTGGCCCTGGCCCTGCTGGCGGGCACCGAAGCTGGCCTGCACGAAGGCGATGCTGGCGGCATGGAAGCACCCGAAGGTGGCGGCGTGCAGCACCTGGGCCAGCACCAGCACGGCGGGTACATCGGCCAGGTTGCCCAGCAACAGCCAGCGCACGGCGGCCAGCAGAAAGCTTGCCAACAGCACCCGCTGCACGCTGAAGCGCGCAAAAAGGCGGCTCATTGCCATGAACATCAGCACTTCTGCCACCACCCCCAGCGCCCACAGCAGGCCGATGGCGCCGCGGCTGTAGCCCAGGTGTTCCAGGTGCAGGGTGAGGAAGGTGTAGTACGGGCCGTGGCTCAGTTGCATCAATGCCACGCACATGTAGAAAGCCACCACGCCCGGCGCCATCAGCTGCTTGAGAAAGCCCCCGGCGCCACGGCGTTCGGTGTGCTCCACCGGCTGGGCGTTGGGCACCCACAGGCTGGCGGCGACGATGCCGGCCATGATGGTCACCAGCGCCACCGGGTAGATGTCCAGGCTCAGCCATTCGAACAAACGGCCCAGGCCGACCACGGTGAGGATGAAACCGATCGAGCCCCACAGCCGCACCTGGCTGTAGCGCGAGGTCTGCCCGTGCAGGTGGGCCAGGGTAATCACCTCGAACTGCGGCAGCACTGCGTGCCAGAAGAACGCGTGCAAGGCCATCACCAGCGCCAGCCAGGCGTAGCTCTTGCCGAAGAAGATCAGCGAGAAGGTGGCCAGGGTCGACAGTGCACCCAGGCGCACGATCAGCAGGCGCTGGCCGCTGCGGTCGCCCAGCCAGCCCCACAGGTTGGGGGCGATGCAGCGCATCAGCATGGGGATGGCCACCAGCTCGCCGATGCGCGCCGGGGAAAAGCCCAGGTGGTCGAAGTACAGCGCCAGAAACGGCGCGGTGGAGCCGAGCAGGGCGAAGTAGAACAGGTAGAAACTGGACAGGCGCCAGTAGGGGATGGGGGGCATGGGTCAGGCTCTGCGGTTGTCTGTACCGGCCTCATCGCCGGCAAGCCGGCTCCCACAGGGACCGCGAAAATCCTGAGGACAACGCTGTACCTGTAGGAGCCGGCTTGCCGGCGATGGGGTCAGAGCTGGCCCAGCACCGGGGTGTTGACCTTCACATCGCCATTCTGTGCGCGGTGGCGCAGCAGGTGGTCCATCAGCACGATGGCCATCATCGCCTCGGCGATGGGCGTGGCGCGGATGCCCACGCACGGGTCGTGGCGGCCCTTGGTGATGACCTCCACCGGGTTGCCGTGGATGTCGATGGAGCGGCCCGGGGTGGTGATGCTGGAGGTCGGCTTGAGCGCCAGGTGGGCGACGATCGGCTGACCGGAGGAAATACCGCCCAGGATGCCGCCGGCGTTGTTGCTGAGAAAGCCCTGCGGGGTCAGCTCGTCGCGGTGCTCGGTGCCGCGTTGGGCGACGCTGGCAAAGCCTGCGCCGATTTCAACGCCCTTGACCGCGTTGATGCTCATCAGTGCGTGGGCAAGCTCGGCGTCGAGGCGGTCGAAGATCGGCTCGCCCAGGCCCGGCATCACCCCTTCGGCGACCACGGTGATCTTGGCACCGACCGAGTCCTGGTCACGGCGCAACTGGTCCATGTAGGCCTCGAGCTCCGGCACCTTGGCAGGGTCCGGGCTGAAGAAGGCGTTGTCTTCGACCGAATCCCAGGTCTTGAACGGGATTTCGATCGGGCCGAGCTGGCTCATGTAGCCGCGCACGCGGATACCCTGGGTGGCCAGAAACTTCTTGGCGATGGCACCGGCGGCCACGCGCATGGCGGTTTCGCGGGCCGAACTGCGGCCACCGCCGCGGTAGTCGCGCTCGCCGTACTTGTGGTGGTAGGTGTAGTCGGCGTGGGCCGGGCGGAACAGGTCCTTGATCGCCGAGTAGTCCTTGGACTTCTGGTCGGTGTTGCGGATCAGCAGGCCGATCGAGCAGCCGGTAGTGCGGCCTTCGAACACGCCGGAGAGGATTTCCACTTCGTCCGGTTCCTGGCGCTGGGTGGTGTGCCGGCTGGTGCCGGGCTTGCGCCGGTCAAGGTCGTGCTGCAGGTCGGCCAGGGAGATTTCCAGGCCCGGCGGGCACCCGTCGACAATGGCGACCAACGCCGGGCCATGGCTTTCGCCAGCGGTGGTGACAGTGAACAGCTTGCCGTAGGTATTGCCGGACATGGACGCTCCGCGAAATCTGCCTGAGGTGAACGAAAGCGGCAGTATACGTAAATCAGGCTGACCTGTGCGGGCCTTATCGCGGGGCAAACCCGCTCCCACACGCCTGAATTGGCCTGACAACGTGGGAGCGGGCTTGCCCCGCGATAAGGCCCGTACCGGCAACACGCCAGCCAGAACCTTCTCCCGCCATCTCTGTCTTACCTTCACCTCCCCCACGCAGTCCCCCCCCAATGAAGCGCCGCCTCACCGCCCTGCTCCTGCTGCTGTGCGCCAGCCTCGCCCAGGCCGCCCCCACCGTGCTGCAACGCCCCATCGACCTGGACACCGGCCAGGGCGTGCTGCACGGCAGCCTGCTGCTGCCCCAGCAGGCCACTCCGCCACCGGTGGTGCTGATCATCGCAGGCTCCGGCCCCACCGACCGCGACGGCAACAACCCGGCCTCCGGGCGCATCGACAACCTCAAGCGCCTGGCCCTGCTGCTGGCCGGCGAGCACATCGCCAGCGTGCGCTTCGACAAGCGCGGGGTGGCCGCCAGCCAGCCGGCCACCCCGGACGAACGCGACCTCAGCGTCGAGCGCTACGTCGCCGATGTGGTGGCCTGGGGGCAGAAGCTGCGCCACGACCCGCGCTTCGGCCCGCTGATCCTGGTCGGCCATAGCGAAGGCGCACTGATTGCCAGCCTGGCTGCCGAGCAGGCCGGCGCCAGCGCGGTGATCACCCTGGCCGGCAGCGGCCGGCCGATCGGCGATGTGCTGCGCGAGCAACTGGCCCAGCGCCTGCCGCCGGCGCAACTGGCCGGCGGTGTGGCGCTGATCGAACGGCTGCAGGCCGGGCACACCAGCCTGGACGTGCCGCCCCTGCTGCGCCAGGTGTTTCGCCCCAGCGTGCAGCCCTACCTGATCACCCTGCTGCGCCAGGACCCGGCGGCGGCCTTCGCCCGGCTCAAGGTGCCGGCGCTGATCGTGCAGGGGCGCAACGACGTGCAGGTGGAGGTGGCCGATGCCGAGCAGCTCAAGGCGGCCAAGCCCGACGCACAACTGGCGTTGATCGACGGCATGAACCATGTGCTGCGCATCAGCCCCAAGGGCATGCGCGAGCAGCGCGACAGCTACAGCAACCCGCAACTGCCCCTGGCCCAGGCGCTGGGCGAGCGTATCGTGCAGTTCATTCAGCATCTGCCGGCGGCCTGAGGTTTTCCCCCGCCGGCACTCAGGTATGCGCAAAGGCTGCCGATAACTCAGCCAAGAAGCGGTGATCTGCGGCGAGTGTCGACGATCAACCGCGCGCCGAGCACTTGAGGATTGCCCTGATGACCGATGCCCCCGCCGCCGAGGCGAACGAAGAACAAGCCCCGGAAAGCGCCCCGCAGCCGTGGGCGGACCTGGCCGTCGAACACTTCCAACTGCTGCGCCTGAACGCGCTGCCCACTGACCGCAACAGCGGCGCGCGCCCATTGCGTTTCGTGCAGTTCGGCTACGCCGAGCGCCACGACAAGGCCCACAGCCTGCTGCGCCTGGAAGTGCGCCTGCCCGGGCAGAAGGTGCGCAAGGAGCAGAACCAGCTGGACGTGCGGGTTGACCACGCGCAGCGCCTGGTGACCATCGGCAGCGATGCCGGCCTGCAACTGGAACCACTCAACCGCGGCGTCGGCCGCTACCTGCTGGCCCAGGCCGTGCAGTGGCTGCAGCACCGCTGCGCGCAGTACCGCATCGAGGGCATGAACCTGCCCAACAAGGACGCGCTCAACGAAGACACCCGCCTGCGCCGCGACCATGTGCTGCGCAGCGTCGGGCTCGAGGTGGAGTACCTCGAGGGGCAATTGCTCAAGGGCCGCGTCAAGGAAACGACTGTCAGCCAGCTCAAAGGTGGCTGGAACACCGAGAAGGTCCAGCGCGTCGACATTCTGGAATCCGCCGGCATGCTGCAACAGGCCGAGCAGAACCTGATGGAGAAGGAAGCGCAACTGCGCGAGCGCGACGAACGCATGGCCAAGTACCGCCGGGAAGACAACTTGTTGCGTTCAACTATCACCTGCCTGATCGCGTTTGTGATGTTCCAGGCGGGGTTGTTGATCTGGATTGCTATCCGCTGATCGCATAGCAGCCAATCGCCGGCAAGCCGGCTCCTACAGAGATCCCTGTAGGAGCCGGCTTGCCGGCGATTGGCCCGCCAGTCAGACCCGCGAAGCGAACAGCTCCTGATGCTGGCGGCACTGCTCGGCGGTCAGCATGAACACCCCGTGCCCGCCGCGCTCGAACTCAAGCCAGGCGAAGTCCACCTCAGGGTACAGCGCCTCGACGTGCACCTGGCTGTTGCCCACCTCGACGATCATCAAGCCCTTCTCGGTCAGGTGGTCGGCGGCTTCGGCGAGCATGCGCCGAACCAGGTCCAGCCCATCGTTACCGCACGCCAGGCCCAGCTCGGGCTCGTGGTGGTATTCGGCCGGCATGTCGGCAAAGTCTTCTGAATCGACATACGGCGGGTTGGACAGGATCAGGTCGAAACGCTGCCCCGGCAGCCCGGCAAACCCATCGCCCTGCACGGTGAACACGCGGTGATCGAGGCCGTGGCGCTCGATGTTCTGGTTGGCCACCTCCAGCGCATCGAAGGACAGATCGGCCAGCACCACTTCGGCGTCCTGGAACACGTCGGCAGCAACGATGCCGATGCAACCAGAGCCGGTGCACAGGTCAAGAATGCGTGCAGGTTCTGCGGCCAGCCAAGGCTCGAAACGTTTCTCGATCAGCTCGCCGATGGGCGAGCGCGGCACCAGCACGCGCTCGTCGACAATGAACGACATACCGCAGAACCAGGCCTCGCCGAGCAGGTAGGCGGTGGGCACGCGGTCTTCGATACGGCGCTTGAGCAGGTGCTGCAGGCGTACCCGCTCGTCATCCTCCAGGGCGCAGTCCAGGTAGCTGTCGGCCACTTCCCACGGCAGGTGCACGGCGCCGAGCACCAGCAGGCGCGCCTCGTCCCAGGCATTGTCGGCGCCGTGGCCGAAGAACAGCTCATGCTCGTGGAAGCGGCTGACCGCCCAGCGGATATGGTCGCGCAGGGTGCGCAGACGGGATGTGATCACGGGGGACTCCTTTTCAGACAGGACAAAAGTCTAACAGCCCACACCCCACAAATGTTCGCCGCGACAGCCGAACGGGTAGCCACAGGCCAGTAACCACGCCGTCTGCGTTGTCAACCATTCACATTGACGCCAAGGCAAGGGAGAATAGGTATACAAAAGCCCTACCCAAGGAGCCATTGATGTCCGTTCCAACCACGATGTTCCGCCTCACTGGCCGCGACTACCCGCCGGCCAAGCTGGCCCAGGCCAGCCTGATCGTCATCGACGCGCAAAAGGAGTACCTGAGCGGTCCGCTGGCGCTGTCGGGCATGGACGAGGCCGTGGCGAACATTGCCCGGTTGCTCGACGCCGCCCGCAAGGCCGGCCGCCCGATCATCCATGTTCGCCACCTCGGCACCGTCGGCGGTCGCTTCGACCCCCAGGGCCCGGCCGGTGAATTCATCCCGGGCCTGGAGCCGCGCGAAGGCGAAATCGTCATCGAAAAACGCATGCCCAACGCCTTCAAGAACACCCAGCTGCACGAGACGCTGCAGGAGCTTGGCCACCTCGACCTGATAGTCTGCGGTTTCATGAGCCATTCCAGCGTCAGCACCACCGTGCGCCGCGCCAAGGACTATGGTTACCGTTGCACCCTGGTGGAAGACGCCTCGGCCACCCGTGACCTGGCCCTCAAGGACCAGGTCATCCCGGCCGCGCAGATCCACCAGTGCGAAATGGCCGTGATGGCCGACAACTTCGCCTGCGTCGCCCCCACCGCCAGCCTGGTCTGAGCCGCACCGCCCGGCGGACGGGCGGAACCCGAAGGCCGGGCGCAGGTCGAACTCCGGATCAGCTCCAGCAGATTCCGAGGAAAACCCATGAAGCTCAAAGGCAGTTTCGATGCAAGGCGCCTGCGCCAGCGTGAGCCCGGCAACTGGGGTGCGCGCCTGGCCGCAGCCTTCAGCGTGCTGCTGGCCACCCTGGGCATCCTCCTGGCCATGGCCGGCGTCGCCGGCCTGCTTGGCAACTATGCAGCGCTCACCGAACTCAACGCCAACCGCCCGCTGGCGGCGACCCTCGCCGTGGCCGGGCTGTTGCTGCTGTACTTCGGCGTGCGCTTCTGGCGGCGCAGCCGCATTCGCCTGCGCCGGGCCAACGGCCTGAACCTGTCGCCGCACTTGATGAAAAAGCATGATTGACCTGTACCGGCCCTATCGCCGGCAAGCCGGCTCCCACAGGCACAGCGCAAGACTCAGGCTTGGCGCAATTCTGTAGGAGCGGCCTTGTGTCGCGATGGGGCGCGTAGCGGCCCCGACAATTGTGCATGATGCGAAAATCCAGGGGCCGCTGCGCGCCCCATCGCGACACAAGGCCGCTCCTACACAGGCAATGGGCCGCCACAGGCAACACAACCCTGCCCCACTCGCGTAAACTACGCCGCCCACGTGGAGGCAGCATGCAAGACGACGATTTTTCCCTGTTCAGTGCCGAGGTGCGCGGCGTCAAGCCGATCAAGCACGACCGCGCCGAGGTCGGCAAACCCAAGGCCGACCGCAAGCAGCTGGCCGGCCTGCGCCAGGCGGCGACCATTCGCAGCGACCAGCCTTTGGTGATCGACGGCCTGTCCGACCAGTTCGTCATCGACGTGGCCGCCGAAGACGAACTGATGTGGCGCCGCGACGGCGTGCAGGAAACCCAGCTGCGCAAACTCAAGCTGGGCCAGATCGCCTTCGAGGGCAGCCTCGACCTGCACGGCATGAGCGTCGAGAAGGCCCGCGAGACGCTGTGGGACTTCATCGCCGAGGCGACCAAGCTGGAAGTACGCTGCGTGCGCGTTACCCACGGCAAGGCTGCGCGCATCGACGGCAAGCGGCCGATGATCAAGAGCCACGTCAACACCTGGCTGCGCCAGCACCCGCAGGTGCTCGGCTTTGCCTCGTGCCAGGCCCGTCATGGCGGCACCGGTGCGGTGTACGTGATGCTCAAACGAACCATGCTCGAAGGCCGCGACGAGTGACATCGTGCTTGCAGCGCCGCCGCCGCCGCCGTACCCTTCGCCTTTGCGAAATTTTCCACAGGTAGATCCATGTCCCTGGAACAGAACTACACCGAGATCCTCAGCCAACTGGGCGAGGACGTCTCCCGCGAGGGCCTGCTCGACACGCCCAAGCGGGCTGCAAAGGCCATGAAGTACCTTTGCCGCGGTTACGAACAGACGCTTGAAGAGGTCACCAACGGCGCGCTGTTCACCTCCGACAACAGCGAAATGGTGCTGGTCCGGGACATCGAGCTGTATTCGATGTGCGAACACCACATGCTGCCGTTCATCGGCAAGGCCCATGTCGCCTACCTGCCCAAGGGCAAGGTGCTGGGCCTGTCCAAGGTGGCGCGCATCGTCGACATGTTCGCCCGCCGCCTGCAAATTCAGGAGAACCTCAGCCGCCAGATCGCCGAGGCCATCCAGCAGGTTACCGGTGCCGCGGGCGTTGCCGTGGTGATCGAGGCCAAGCACATGTGCATGATGATGCGCGGTGTCGAAAAGCAGAACTCCACCATGCTCACCTCGGTGATGCTCGGCGAGTTCCGTGAAAACGCCTCCACCCGTAGCGAGTTCCTCAGCCTGATCAAGTGATCGGCGCAGGTTTCAGGCCGGCCCTCGGGGTCGGCCTTTTCATTTTCAGGAGTTGCCCATGATCGTCAAAGCCCTGCGGGTCGGCCTCGGCCAGCTCATCGTGTTCGGCGACTGGATCAGCCGCCCGGCGAAGAAAAAGCGTGATGCTGCGGCCCAGGCGGCGGTCGAGCAGCAGGCCAAGGGCCTGGCGCTGTACCAGTTCCATGCCTGCCCGTTCTGCGTGAAGACCCGCCGCACCCTGCACCGCTTGAACGTGCCGGTGGCGCTGCGTGATGCGAAGAACGATGAAGTGCACCGCCAGGCGCTGCTCGAGGGCGGCGGCCGGGTGAAAGTGCCGTGCCTGCGTATCGAGGAAGACGGCAAGGTGACCTGGATGTACGAGTCCAAGGACATCATCGCTTATCTGGATAAGCGCTTCGCCAACGCCTGATGGCCTCGCTCCCACAGGGCCCGCACAACCCTGTAGGAGCCGGCTTGCCGGCGATGAGGCCTGTCGCCGTGGCACAAAACCTGGGGGCAGGCCCGGCCCTATCGCCGGCAAGCCGGCTCCTACAGGGGGCGCGCGTCTCAGTCGACCATCGGCACATGCCGAGGGTGGCTGGCCACACGCGCCAGCCAGGCGCGTACTGCCGGGTACTCGGCCAGGTCGAAGCCGCCCTGATGAGCCACGTGGGTGTAGGCGTACAAGGCCACGTCAGCGATGGAATACTGCTCACCGACCAGGTACGGCGTCATCTGCAACTGCCGCTCCATCACCCTCAACGCCTTGTAGCCGCCCTTGTGCAGTTTGCGGTATTCCTCCACCCGCTCATCCGGCAGCCCCAGGTAGAACTGGATGAACCGGGCCACCGCAATGTACGGCTCGTGGCTGTACTGCTCGAAGAACTGCCATTGCAGCACTTGCGTGCGCAGGCGCGGCTCGCTGGGCAGGAACTCGCTGCCGTCGGCGAGGAAGTTGAGGATCGCGTTGGACTCCCACAGGCAGGTACCGTCCTCGAGCTTGAGCACCGGCACCTTGCCGTTGGGGTTCATGGCCAGGAACTCGGCGGTCTCGGTCTCACCCTTGAGAATGTCCACCGCGTGCCACTCATACGGGCGGCCCAGCAGGCTGAGCATCAGCTTGACCTTGTAGCAGTTGCCCGACTGGTAATCCCCATAGACCTTGTACATCGCCCCCTCCCCTTTAATGCAATTGCGCAGTAGTCGCCAATAGTTGGCGACTGTACGGCTAAATGCAATGCCTGCTGTATGGCAAGGATCACGCCAGACAGCGGTAGCCTGAAAAAACTGCTTACACCTGTACAAGGAATTACCCCCATGACCGAAGTCACCTCCGCCCGCTTGCGGCCCCTCGCGGACAGCTCCCCCTCGGCGGTCGTCGCCGGCTTCATTGCCATGCTGACCGGCTACACCAGTACCTTGGTGCTGATGTTCCAGGCAGGCCAGGCCGCCGGTTTGACCCAGGGGCAGATCTCCTCGTGGATCTGGGCGCTGTCGATCGGCATGGCGGTGTGCACCATCGGCCTGTCGCTGCGCTACCGCACGCCGGTCACTGTGGCCTGGTCGACACCGGGGGCGGCGCTGCTGATCACCAGCCTGGGCGGGGTGAGCTACGGCGAAGCCATCGGCGGCTACATCACTTGTGCCCTGCTGGTGCTGATCTGCGGGGTGACCGGCAGCTTCGAACGGCTGGTGCGGCGCATCCCGGCGTCACTGGCCTCGGCGCTGCTGGCCGGCATCCTGTTCCGCATCTGCAGCGAGATTTTCGTCGCCGTGCAGCACCAGACCTTGCTGGTACTGGCGATGTTCATCAGCTATCTGGTGGCCAAGCGCCTGGCCCCGCGCTACTGCGTGCTGGCCGCGCTGCTGGTGGGTACCGCGCTGTCCGGCGCGCTGGGGCTGCTGAACTTCAGCGGCTTCAAGCTTGAGGTGGCGACCCCGGTATGGACCACGCCGAGCTTTTCGCTGGCGGCGACCATCAGCATCGGCATCCCGCTGTTCGTGGTGGCGATGACTTCGCAGAACATGCCCGGCGTCGCCGTACTGCGCGCCGACGGCTACCAGGTACCGGCCTCGCCGCTGATCTCGGCCACCGGCCTTGCCTCGCTGCTGCTGGCACCGTTCGGCTCCCACGGCATCAACCTGGCGGCCATCAGTGCGGCCATCTGCACCGGCCCGCATGCCCATGAAGACCCGAACAAGC
Organism: Pseudomonas sp. NPDC089406; assembly: GCF_044900265.1. Classification (NCBI taxonomy): domain Bacteria; kingdom Pseudomonadati; phylum Pseudomonadota; class Gammaproteobacteria; order Pseudomonadales; family Pseudomonadaceae; genus Pseudomonas; species Pseudomonas sp. NPDC089406. The sequence goes on from NZ_JBJDNC010000065.1 coordinate 21,674, forward strand.
GCTATACCGCAGCGGTATGGTGCGGGATTTTCTACGGCATTGCCGGCATCTTCGGCGCCACCCTGGCAGCCCTGTTCGGCGCCCTGCCCAAGGAACTGGTGCTGTCGATCGCCGCGCTGGCGCTGTTCGGCTCGATCATGAACGGCCTGAGCGTGGCCATGGGCGAGGCCCGCGAGCGCGAGGCGGCGCTGATCACCTTCATGGTGACGGCCTCCGGGCTGACCCTGTTCTCCATCGGCTCGGCGTTCTGGGGCATCGTCGCCGGGGTGGTCACCTTGCTGATCCTCAGCCCGCGCAAGGGCTAGCGTGCCCCTGCGCAATACCTGTAGGAGCCGGCTTGCCGGCGATGAGGCCGGTACAGGCCATAGCAGACCGTTGCCCCCACGGATTCGCCGCAACGCCTTCAGGATCGGTACTCGCCTGCCGATACCCTGCATAGGAGCTGTGGCAGGTACCATAGCCACCCTCACCCGGCAAACATGTGAAGTGGCAGGCTTATGATTCCATACGGTCGACAAAATATTACTGATGCAGACATCTCGGCAGTGGTCGAGGTACTCCAGTCGACCTGGTTGACCCAGGGCCCCGGTATCGCCGAGTTCGAAAACACCGTGGCCCAAGCCTGCCAGGCCAGCCACGGGGTGGCGGTATGCAACGCAACCTCCGCCTTGCACATCGCCTGCCTGGCCCTGGGGGTCGGGCCCGGCGACCTGGTCTGGACCAGCCCCAACACCTTCGTGGCCAGTGCAAACTGCGCGCGCTATTGCGGCGCCGATGTCGATTTCGTCGATATCGACCCCGGCACACTGAACCTCTGCGCGGAAAAACTGGCGATAAAACTCAAAGCCGCGCGCGACGCCGGGCGCCTGCCCAAGGTGGTCATCCCGGTGCACTTCGCCGGGCGCAGCTGCGACATGCAGGCCATCGCCGCACTGGCGAAAGAGTACGGCTTTGCCGTCATCGAAGACGCCTCCCATGCCGTAGGCGCCTCGTATCGGGGCGTGCCCGTGGGCGCCTGCCAGTACAGCGACATCACCGTGTTCAGTTTCCACCCGGTGAAAATCATCACCACCGCCGAAGGCGGCCTGTTGACGACCAACGACACCGCCCTGGCCAAACGCCTTGCCAGGCTACGCTCCCACGGCATCGCCCAAGGCCCCGAGCAACTGGTCAGCGAGCCTGCAGGTGCCTGGGAGTATCAGCAGGTCGAACTGGGCTTCAACTACCGCATGACCAACCTGCAGGCCGCCCTGGGGGTCAGCCAGATGGCGCGCCTGGAAGCGTTCATTGCCCGTCGCCGGCAGTTGGTGCGCCAATACCACGCCCTGCTGGCCGACCTGCCGCTGGTGCGGCCACAAGCCTGCGAAGAGTCGGCCTGGCACCTGTACCCGATCCGGGTACCCGCCGAGCGCCGGCTGGAGCTATTCAACACCCTGCGCGCCGCCGAGATCTGGGTGCAGGTGCATTACATTCCGGTGCACACCCAGCCGTATTACCGTGCACTGGGCTTCGGCCCTGGCGACTTCCCGGAGGCCGAGCGGTATTTCAGCGAAGCGTTCAGCCTGCCGCTGTTCTACGAACTCACCGATGAGCAGCAGTTGCACGTCGTCAGCACGCTGCGCGAGGCCTTGCGGTGAACATCGCAGTCATTCCTGCCCGGGGTGGCAGCAAACGTATCCCGCGCAAGAACATCAAGCCGTTCTGCGGCCGCCCGATGATCGCCTGGTCGATCCTGGCGGCGCAGCAAAGCGGGTTGTTCGAGCGGATCATCGTCTCGACCGATGACCCGGAAATTGCCGAGCTGGCCCGTGCTTGCGGCGCCGAAACACCGTTCGTGCGGCCGCCCGAGCTCTCCGACGACCACGCCGGCACCACCGAGGTGGTGGCCCATGCAGCGCAGTGGCTGCAGCAGCAAGGCGTTGCCTTCGATGCGCTGTGCTGCATTTACGCAACCGCCCCGCTGCTGCACCCTGCCGACTTGTCCCGGGGCCTGGAGGCACTGCAGTCGGGCAACTGGGCTTACGCGTTTTCGGTAACCGAATTCGCCTCCCCGGTGTTTCGCGCCTTTCAGGCCCTGCCAGACGGCGGGCTGGGCATGCTGTTCCCCGAACATTTCCCGACCCGCTCCCAGGACCTGCCGTCTGCCCTGCACGATGCGGCGCAGTTCTACTGGGGGCGCCCGGACGCCTGGCTGCAACAACTGCGAATTTTCGATGCCCATTCAGCGCCGGTACGGCTCCCGCGCTGGCGGGTTCAGGACATCGACGACATGGATGACTGGGTGCGCGCCGAGCTGATCTTCAAGGCCATCCAGGCACAAGCCGGAGCGCAGGCGTGAACATCGCCTTTCGTGTGGATGCCGGGTTGCAGATCGGCACCGGCCACCTGGTGCGCTGCCTGACCCTGGCCGATACGCTGGCGCAGCGGGGGGCGCACTGTGTGTTCCTGTGCCGCGACCTACCGGCCTACCTCGTGCAGTGTGTGCAGGCGCGTGGTCACAGCCTGACCCCCCTGCCCCTTCACCCTGACCAGCCTTGCGACACAGAGCTGGCCCACGGCAACTGGCTGGGTGCCAGCCAGCCTGGTGACGCCGCTGACAGCCTGGCGGCCCTGCAAGGCACCCGGTGGGACTGGCTGGTGGTCGATCACTACGCACTGGATGCCCGCTGGGAAACGCTGCTCAAGCCTGCAGTACGGCGCATCCTGGTCATCGATGACCTTGCCGACCGCCAGCATGAGTGCGATGTGCTGCTGGACCAGAATTTCTACACCGACCTGCACACCCGCTATCAAGGCAAGGTGCCCCAAGCCTGCCAACTGCTGCTGGGCCCGCGTTTCGCCCTGTTGCGCGACGAGTTTTGCCTGCTGGGCAAGACCACGCCGCCACGCGCCGGTGCGCTCAGGCGGCTGCTGGTGTTCTTTGGCGGCATGGACGCACAGGATTTCACCGGCAGGGCCCTGGCTGTACTGGCCGAGCTGGCCCTGCCCGGCGTGCAGGTCGATGTGGTGATTGGCGAGCAACACCCGAAGCGCCTGGCGATCGAAACGATGTGCCAGGCGCAGGGCTATACCTGCCACGTGCAAACACCGGCCATGGCCGAACTGATGAGCAAAGCGGACCTGGCCATCGGCGCAGGCGGCATTGCCTGCTGGGAGCGCTGCTGCCTGGGCTTGCCCACCCTGGCGCTGAGCACGGCCGCCAACCAGGCGCAACAGCTCAAGGATGCGGCAGGCCAGGGGCTGCTCTACAGCATCGAAGTTGCAGACAACCTGGCAGAGGCATTGAAACTGCACCTGCAGGCCCTTATCGGCAACCCGGCGCTGCGCCGGCTCATGTCCGTCAATGGTATGGCCGCAGTCGATGGCGCCGGCCGGCTGCGTGTTGCCGAACACATGGGTTGTACGGGCATTTCGATACGCGTGGCCGAGCAGCGCGATGCCACCGCACTGCACAGCTGGCGAAACCACCCGGCCATCCGTGCGGTATCCAATAACTGCGATGAAATAGCCTGGGCAGACCACTGCCGATGGTTAGACGGGGTGCTGGCCGACCCGCAGCGGCACCTGCTGATCGGTGAAATCGAGGGGCAGCCAGTGGGCGTGGTGCGCTTCGATGTTCAAGCCGATCAGGCCGAAGTCTCGATCTACAAGGTTCCAGATGCAGCCCTGCCCTGCCGCGGCGCCGACCTGCTGCGCTGCGCGCAGGACTGGCTGGTTGCGCAGCACCCCGAGGTGACAGGCGTGCATGCCCAGGTCAAAGGCGGCAACAGGCCCTCCAATGGGTTGTTCAAGGCGGCTGGCTTCGACGTCGACCACACCCGATTCATCAGGAAGCTCAAACGTGATGTCTGAATTCAAGATTGCCCACCGCGCCATCGGCCCGCAGCACCCACCGTTGGTGATTGCGGAAATGTCGGGGAACCACAACCAGTCATTGGAACGGGCGCTGGAGATCGTCGAGGCCGCCGCCCGCTCGGGCGCCCACGCTCTGAAAATACAGACCTACACCGCCGACTCGATGACCCTCGACCTGAACGAGCGGGAGTTCCACATCAGCGACCCGGGCAGCCTGTGGGCCGGGGTGTCGTTGTATGAGCTGTATCAACGGGCAGCGACGCCCTACGAGTGGCATCAGCCCATTTTCGACAGGGCCAGGGAGCTGGGCATGATCGCCTTCAGCACGCCGTTCGACGCCAAGGCCGTGGACTTTCTCGAAACCCTGAACGTGCCCTGCTACAAGATCGCCTCGTTCGAAAACACCGACCTGCCGTTGATTCGCCGGGTCGCCGCCACCGGCAAACCGATGATCGTCTCCACCGGGATGGCCAGCGTGGCGGAGCTTGAGGAGCTGGTGCAAGCCGCCCGCGAAGCCGGTTGCCGCGACCTGGTGCTGCTCAAGTGCACCAGCACCTACCCGGCATCAGCGCAGAACACCAATATCTCGACCATCCCGCACCTGCGCGAACTGTTCGGCTGCCAGGTCGGGCTTTCGGACCACACCCTGGGGGTCGGGGTGTCGGTGGCCAGTGTTGCCCTGGGGGCAACGGTGATCGAAAAGCACTTCACCCTCGACCGTGCAGACGGCGGCGTGGACAGCGCATTTTCGATGGAGCCTGGCGAAATGCAGCAACTGGTGGTGGAAACCGAACGCGCCTGGCAGTCGATCGGCACGGTCAGCTACGGGGCCACCGCAGCCGAGGAAAAAAGCCGGGTATTTCGCCGCTCGCTGTACGCCAGCGAGGACATTGCCGAGGGCGAGTTGCTGTCGCCGGCCAACGTGCGCATCATCCGCCCGGGGCTTGGGCTTGCGCCCAAGCATGTCGACCAGGTCATGGGCCGGCGCGCGCGGCTGGCGATCAAGCGCGGTACGCCGATCAGTTGGGAGTTGATCTGAGGCCTGCACACGCATGGACCGCGTGATCTTCAGGCCTGCGCTGTACCTGTAGGAGATCACCCAGCCCTTTCGGGCTGCGCTGTCGCGCAGAGAACTGGTCTCGCAAATGCGCCACGGTCTCTGTGGGAAGCGGCCTTGTG
>NZ_JBJDNC010000066.1:0-25320 GCF_044900265.1 Pseudomonas sp. NPDC089406
TTTCCACGAAAAAAAGTAACCCGCCGTAAGGGCGGAAAGGTGAATAAGCGTCACTACAAATAATGAATGCGCATACAACTTTCAAAACCAACTAATCAACAGATCAACAGATCAACAGATCAACAGATCAACAGATCAACAGATCAACAGATCAACAGATCAACAGCATACCCACAAATCTCAAGCCACCCACGCGGACCCATTCCCCGGCAGCGCCCCTACCCCTCACCTTGACATTAAAAACGATCAGTCTAAATTACCCTCCATGACCACACCCCAACCCCGCCGCGGCCGCCCCCCAAAGGCCCCCCGCGAACACGCCGAAACCCACGAGCTGCTGCTGCGCTGCGGCATGGAGCTGCTCACCGAACAGGGCTTCACCGCCACCGGCATCGACACCGTGCTCAAACGCATCCAGGTACCCAAAGGCTCGTTCTACCACTACTTCGACAGCAAGGAAGCCTTCGGCCAGGCCGTGCTGCAACGCTATGCCCAGTACTTCGCCGCCAAGCTCGACCGCCACTTCCTCGACCCACACGCCCGCCCCCTGCAGCGCCTATGCAACTTCGTCGAAGACGCCAAGGCCGGCATGCTCAAGTACCAGTTCCGCCGCGGCTGCCTGGTCGGCAACCTCGGCCAGGAGGTGCTGGTCCTGCCCGACAGCTTCCGCACGCAACTCGAAGCCGTGCTCTGCGACTGGGAGCAACGCTTGTCAGCCTGCCTGCAGGCTGCACAGGCCGCCGGTGAACTGCCTGCCAGCAGCGACTGCGACGCCCTCGCCGCCTGGTTCTGGACCGGCTGGGAAGGCGCGGTACTGCGCGCGCGGCTGGTGCAGCGTACAGCCCCGCTCGACAGCTTCTTCCAAGGGTTTCTCGCAGCCGTCACCCGCTGAAGGTGCAGGCCAATTTAAAGACGACCGGTCAAAAAGGAGTTCCGCGATGTTCAACGCCATCTTGCTGGAAAAACACCACAACGATTACCAGGCCCGCCTGGCCACCCTCGATGCGGCGCAGTTGCCCGCTGGCGATGTGACCGTGAACGTGGCCTACAGCACTCTGAATTTCAAGGACGCCCTGGCCATCACCGGGCAAAGCCCCGTGGTGCGCCAGTTCCCCATGGTGCCAGGCATCGACCTGGCCGGTACCGTCGAAGCCAGCAGCCACCCCGCCTACCAACCCGGCGACCGGGTGTTGCTCAACGGCTGGGGCGTGGGTGAAAGCCACTGGGGCGGGCTGGCACAACGGGCACGCCTGAACGGTGACTGGCTGATCCCCCACCCCGCCAGCCTCGACGAGCGCCAAAGCATGGCCATCGGTACCGCCGGCTACACCGCCATGCTTTGCCTGATGGCGCTGCAGCGCCATGGCCTGAAACCCGAACACGGCCCGATACTCGTCACCGGCGCCAGCGGCGGTGTCGGCAGTTTCGCCATCAGCCTGCTGGCCAGCCGCGGCTTCGAAGTGATCGCCGCCACCGGTAAAGCCGATGAGGCCCACTACCTCAAACAACTGGGGGCCGGCACCATCATCGATCGCAGCGAACTGGGTGCACCGGGCCGGCCACTGGCCAAGGAACGCTGGGCCGGGGTGATCGACTCGGTGGGCAGCCACACCCTGGCCAACGCCTGCGCCGCGACCCAGGCCGAAGGCGCGGTAGCCGCCTGTGGCCTGGCCCAGGGCATGGACCTGCCGGCCAGCGTGGCGCCGTTCATCTTGCGCGGGGTGAGCCTGTTAGGCGTCAACAGCGTGACCCAACCTTATGCGCGCAGGGTCGAGGCCTGGGCGCAACTGGCGGACGGCCTGGACCGCGAACACCTGGCCATGATCACCCGCGAAATCAGCCTCGCAGACAGCATCGACGCAGCCCGGCATCTGCTCGACGGCAAGGTGCGCGGGCGCCTGGTGGTGGATGTGAACCGCTGATGCACAACCCGGCAGGCGCCGGTTTCAGGGCGTCTCCAGCAACTCGCGTACCCGGTTCACCAGCGTTTCAAGCCCGAACGGCTTGGTCAGCACCTGCATCCCCGGCGCCAGCAGGCCGCTTTCATTGAGGGCCTGCTGCACGTAGCCGGTGATGAACAGCACCTTCAGCCCTGGACGCAGTTCCAGCCCGGCATCCGCCAACTGCCGGCCATTCATGCCGCCAGGCAAGCCGACGTCGGTCAGCAGCAGGTCGATACGCGCTTCGGAGCGCAACACCTGCAACCCATCCAGGCTGTCGCCCGCCTGGATCACCGTGTGGCCGAACTCCCCCAGCACCTCGGCGGTGAGCATGCGCATGGTCGGCTCATCCTCCACCAGCAGGATCGTCCCCTGGCTTTGCGCACAGAGCTCACCAGGCAGGGCCGGCTGCTGCGGCCCGGCCTGCGCCTCACCGAGGTGGCGCGGCAGGTACAGCACCACCGTAGTGCCTTCGCCCAGCACCGAGTCGATGCGCACCTGGCCACCGGACTGCTGGGCAAAGCCATAGATCATCGACAAACCAAGCCCGGTGCCCTGGCCAATCGGCTTGGTGGTGAAAAACGGCTCGAACACATGGGCAAGCACTTCTGGCGGCATACCCGCCCCGGTGTCACTCACCCGCAGGCACAGGTAATCACCGTCGGGCAGCTCCAGGCGCTTGGCAGGCTCGCCGACCAGCACCTGGTTGGCGGCCTCCAGCGTGATGCGCCCGCCGCCCGGCATGGCGTCGCGGGCATTGATGCACAGGTTGAGCACGGCGTTTTCCAGCTGGCTGGGGTCGACGAAAGCAGGCCACAGGGCCGTGTCGGCCTGGGTGCGCACGCTGATCGCAGAACCGCTGGTGCGCGCCACCAGCTCGCTCATGCCGTGCATCAAAGCCCGCACATCGGTGGCCCGAGGCTCCAGGGTCTGGCGCCGGGAGAACGCCAGCAACCGGTGGGTCAAGGCCGCGGCGCGGCGGGCGGCGTCCTGGGCGGCGCCCAGGTAACGCTCGGCATCGCGGCCCTGGTCGGGCTGCTGGCCGAGCATCTCCAACGCCCCGCTGATACTCCCCAGCAGGTTGTTGAAATCGTGGGCCAGGCCACCGGTCAGCTGGCCAACCGCCTCCATTTTTTGCGACTGACGCAAGCGCTCTTCCACCTGCATCAGTTCGCGGGTGCGCTCGTTCACCCGCTTTTCGAGGGTTTCGTTGAGCTCGCGCAGTTCGGCGGCCAGTTGGCGCTGCTGCTCTTCGGTTTCGCGCAGCCTGTCGCAGGTGCGCGCCAGCTCCTGCTCGCGATTGCGCAAGGCTTCTTCTGCCAGGGTGCGGTCCAGCAGGTCAGCGGCGGTACGGGCGAGAATGTCCAGCAGGCGCAGGGTGCGTTCACTGGGGTGGTGAGGGTCGCGCCAATGGTTGGAGATCATGCCCAGCAGGCGCCCGTCACGGGCCAATAGCGGCGTGGTCTGCGCCGAACGAATTCCGGCGCGGCGAAACGCCTGCAGCTCCTCGGTACCGGCGATTTCCGGCCACTGTTCGAAGTCGGCAATGATCGCCCGCCGCCCCTGGCGCAGTGCCAGCCCGCAGCTGCTCAGGGCATCGAACCCCACCCATTGCCAGAACTGCACGGCATCGTCGGGCAGCCCGCGTGAGCACAACAGCTTGAGCACACCGCCGTGGGGCTGCGGGCTGTGCAACTGCATGGTGGCGAACTGCGAACCGGTAATACTCATTGCCGCATCCACCACCTTGGCGTACAGCGCCGTGCTGTCCTGCTCCCCCATCAGGGCGGTGCTGATGCTGTGCAGCAGTTCGATATCCAGCCAAGGGTTGGCCGCGCCCCGGGCGGTATTGGCCAAGTCCTGGGCGGCAGGTCCATTCGCGGCGGTCATGGTGAAATCCTGATGGCAAGATACGATCGCATCAAGCGTAGCAATAAAGGCCCCAGTCGCTCCATCCCCGGCGAGGGTTTCCAGCCCTGCCTGCGGTCGCTATGCTTGCCCGCTCCAGTACAGGCTTCCCAGGGACAAACCATGGCCAGGCCCATGCTCCTGCTAACCACGGCGCTACTGCTCAGCCCCACGTTGCAGGCCTCTCAGATCCAGCGCCAGCTGGGCGAATTCGACTTGAAGCTCGGTACCAGCGCCTCGCGCAGCATGGCCCAGGGCCTGATCTCGCCGAGCCCGGCCGGTGCTTTTCATGGCGGCCTCGACGTCAGCCACGAAAGTGGCTGGTATGTCGGCCAGTACGCCCCAAGCCTGGGTTTGAGCGCGGCCTCCACCCTGCGCCTGGACAGCTACCTGGGCTACAAGCGGCGCTTCGATGGCAGCCTGGGCCTGGAGGCCGGGTTGATCCATTACAGCCAGCCGAACCTGGCAGGCAACGACAGCTATGCCCTGTACGGTGGGGTATCGGTGTTCGGCAGCCGCTTCGGCGGCGCCTGGCGCGACAACCCGGACAACCGCACCGGCACCCTGTTCGCCAACCTCGGCGAGCTGCCACTGCTGGGCATCGACCTGACCTTCAAGGTGGCGCACCACCAACTGGGTGCACCATTCGTGGTCGGTGACGGCAGCGAGGTGCAAGCGTTCAATGACTGGTCGTTGCAGCTGTCGCGGCCTTGGCTGGGCATCGACCTCGACCTGATCTACAGCAGCTCGGACCTGCAAGGTGGCGGGTGTGCGGCCTATGCCGGGATCAACGCCTATTGCCAGAGCATGGTGACGTTCAAGGCGCAGCGCAGTTTCTTTTAACCTTCGGTATCAGAGCCCACCCAGCCTCGTAAGCTGCGCTGTCGCGCAGGGAACTACGGCCGCAAGCGCGCCCGCGCCCTCTGTAGGAGCCGGCTTGCCGGCGATAGGGCCAGCACAGGCGAATGCTGGCACCGGCTGTGCCGGTGATCGCCGGCAAGCCGGCTCCTACAGAGGGCGCGAAGCCCGAACCAAGCGCCGTAGCTGTGGGAGCGGCTTTAGCCGCGAAGCAGGCACCGCGGTTAGATGGCACCGGCTTCGCCGGTGTTCGCGGCTAAAGCCGCTCCCACAGAATCTTCGTTAAATCAACGAGTTTTGATTTGTTCCATAGGAGCCCACCCAGCCTCATAGGCTGCGCTGTCGCGCAGGGAACTACGGCCGCAAGCGCGCCCGCGCCCTCTGTAGGAGCCGGCTTGCCGGCGATAGGGCCGGCACAGGCGAATGCTGGCACCGGCTGTGCCGGTGATCGCCGGCAAGCCGGCTCCTACAGGATCGCGCGAAGCCCGAACCAAGCGCCGTAGCTGTGGGAGCGGCTTTAGCCGCGAAGCAGGCACCGCGCTAGATGGCACCGGCTTCGCCGGTGTTCGCGGCTAAAGCCGTTCCCACAAAATCTTCGTTAAATCAACAAGTTGTGATTTGTTCCATAGGAGCTTGAACGTGCACCCAGGCGGCGTCGAGACCACCTGAATGCACGTACCCCGCGCATCACAACATCAGGTTCCCCCGCTCCTCCTCGGTCAACTGCCCACGCGCCTGCTCATCCAGCACCCCGGCCCCCAGTACCTGCACCGGGCTCTGGCGGTTGTACTGCGGGTTCAAGCTCGCCCCCTCGCGCCCCGGCACCAGGCGCTCGTCACCAAAGCCCAGCACCTGCACGGTGATCAACGACGGCTGGCGACGCGCGCCTTGCTGGCGCTGGCGGCCAGCCTCTTCGGCCGCCTGGCTGGCACTGGACGCCGCCGCACTGGCCGCAGTGATGGCCCCGGTATTCACCGACGCCACCACCGGCATGCCATTGGCGTTGCCCTGCACCTGGATGTTGGCCGCGTTCACCACCCGCAGCGCGGCGATGTTGACGTTGCCCGACACGCGAATACCCGCTTCGCCAGCATCGATGGTGCCCAGAGGCGCGATCAGGTCGATGTCCCCCGGCGCCACCTCGGGGATCGGGTTCAGGGTGGCGATACCCGCCCCGGTGCTCGGCACGCTTGGTGCCAGGCCGACGTTGCCCCACTGGTCGTAGGTACGCTTGGGCGGGGTGTACACCACGGTGGTCTTCGAGCCACGCCCGGCGTTGATGTCGCCCTCGGCCGACCAGCCGAGGATCGCACCACCGAAGGTGGTCATGATGCGGCTCTGCCCCAGCAGGATGCTGCCCCGCGAATACAGCTGAATGTCGCCGCTGCCTTGGGTGATCACCCCGGCGCTGGCCGGTGGCGCTTCGCCCTCGACCCCGAATACCTGCTGGCCACCCGGGGTGAGCACCTGGATATTGCCGCCAAAGTCGGTGTGAATGCCGGCTCCCCCGTAGAAGGTCGCACTGCCGCTGTAGCTGATCGGGTTGCCGGCCACGTCCTTCTCCGGGAACAGCGCCGCAATCACCTGGCGGCCACGCAGGTAGCTGCCGCTACGCGGGCTGCTGGCATCGTTGTACTCGCGCCCGCCTTCACGCAACTCGGCGAAGTACACCTGGCGGGCGAAGATGCGTTGCTGCTCGGCCGACAGCGCGGCAAAGAACGCCCGCGCCGCCTGGTTGTCGCCGCTGAAGCCGAAGCGCTCGCCCAGCCAGGCCGCCAGTTCCTGGTCGTACACCTTGGCCACCTTGTCGGGGCTGGCGCTGAGCGAGCCACCAGCCGGCAACTGGCGCGACGGGTCCAGGTAGCGGTCCAGCAGGCCGGCATAGTTCGGCCCGGCCTCGCCGGCACCCACCATCACCGCGATCGAGGCGCCATCGTTGCCGCTGCCGCCACCACCGATACGGCCGATGCTGTTGATCGCCCCTTCCTGGTAGGCCCCAGCCACCCCTTGGCCGGCGTTGAGCAGGTTGCGCCCGGCAGTCACTTCCAGCTGGCCGGGGCCGGCGACATTGAAGGTGCTCAAACGGATGTCACGCCCGGCACTGACGATCGACACATCGTTGCTGTCGCCGTGAATGATCAGGTTGCCCGAGGACGACGGGTTGCCGTAGCGCGCAGCGTCCACAACCCCGGTGGCGCCTTGGCGCTCGGTTCCAAGCGGCACGCCGGCATTGACGATGTCACGGCCTGCCATGATCCACACCGGGCCCGCGCCCTGATAAAGCTTCAGCCCGCTGCGCGCATAGCTCAGCACTTCACCGGTACTCAGGCCGACGATGTCGCCTTCCACCGCATAGAACCGCGCCGGCTGGGCAGGCTGTACGCTACCGGCCACATAGCTGTTGAGCCCGAAGCTGAACAGCGGTGCCAACCGTGGGCCGGTGACCAGGTCGGCATGCAGGTTGCTGCCAAGGTTCACGAAATTGACGCTGTAGTTGGCGTACCCCGGGCGCTGCGGTGTGGCGATTGCCGAGGTTTCGGTACCGGTCTGGCTCACGGTATACCCGCCGGCATAGATCGACTGCCCGGCCAGCAGTTGCAGCTCGGTGTTGGCTGACGGTGCGGTCATCAGCGAGAACGTACTTGAGTTACTCAGCACCGCCGTTGCCGCCTCACCGTAGTAAAGGCTGCCATTGGCCGCTACCGCCCGCAGCGCGGTTGGGTAGAACATGCGCCCGCCGGAGGCCGGCAGGTTGCGCCCGGGAGCGATTTCAGTGCCCACGATCGGGGTCAGGTTGCCGCCCAGGCTGAGCAGGTCCACCGCCGTGTTCGCTCGCCACAGGCTGAACCAGCTCCAGCCATTGCCCAGGTAGTCGGCACCGTCGCTACCGGTGAAGGCGTTGGTGTTGAACATGACTACCCGGCCAGAGTCACCCACACCCTGCAGCACCAGGTCACCACGGGTTTCCAGGCGCACCGTGCTGTCGCCCGGCATCAAGGTCAGGCCGCCCAAGGCCGCGCCGCGGGTTGCGACATAGGCGTCATAGGCCCGCGACTCGCTACCGGTATGGTTGCTGGGGTAGCTGCCGTACATCAGGTCGAGCACCCCGATACTGCCTGCCTGCACCTGCAGTGCCCCGCGCAGGTTGGTCAGGGTGCCGCGCAGGTCGGCGTTGCCGGTCACCGAATCCAGCGCCTGCAGCGAGGTGTTGACGCCCCCGCCCACCCGCAGCAGCAGGTCGCCGCCGCCGGTCTGCCGCACGCTGCCATCGGCCAGTACCCGGCCCGTGCTGGCCACCGCCAGGCTAAGCCCATGGCTGCGCTGCACGACCTGGGAGCTGAGCGCGCCGCTGGCGCTCTCGATCAGCCCCGCAGCACCGTCGACCAGCACGTTCAGGTTGCCACCGCCCAGGGTGCCGATACCGGTGAAACCCACCAACCAGGGTTGGCCGCCACTGGTCGAAGGGTCCAGCGCATAACTGCCAAAATTGAGCCACCAGGCCGCTGCAGTATCGGCGTTGCCCTGGCGCCACAACCAGTTGCCCACGGCCGCCGAAGCCTGCTGACGCACGGTTGCCAGCGGGTTTACCGAAGGCGCGACGAGGTTGCCGGTCAGGTCCCCGCCCACGGTCAGCAGCAGGTTGCCGCCCTGCTCGGGGTACCAGGCGCGGTAGCCGCTGGTGGCCGATTCGTAGGCACTGCCGGCGCTGCCCAGCACGCTGCCGTCCGGCAGCCGGCCCTGGGCCAACTGGTAGGGGTCGGCGCCATTCACCAGCAGCGCAGCCGACTGGGTACCGGCGGTGTACACGCCATACAGCGAGTCCATCCGCCAGTCACCGGCGCTGAGCAGCTCAAGGTCACCGGTACCGGTGCGCAGTACGCTGAACAACTGGGTTTGCGGGGTTACCTCGAACTTGCTGGTACCCGGCGTTTCGGTGGCGATGCACCAGGTCGGGCGCAGCCGGCATTGCGACACCTGGGCTGCCGGGACCGGGGCGCCCGGCACCCGGCTGCCGGTGACCAGGTCGCTCCACACATAGCTGATGGTCGGCGCCGTCACCTCCAGCACGCGGGTGGCGGTGTAGTGCTGGTCGGCCAGGCGCATCAGCCCTGCCGCCTCATCCGGGCGGGTGATGCGGCTGTCGGCGGCGGCAAGGTCAGCACCGGCCACCAGGCGCATCGACCACGACTGCGAACCTTCCGGCAGCATCGTCGCCAGGGCCCAGTTGCGGCCCTGCTGGCCGTTCACTTCCGGGCGCAGGTCGATGTAGTGGGTGCCATCGGCCAGTTTGACGTCGGTATTCACCGGCAGCACCGCGCCAGTGGCCAGGCTCAGGGCGCCGCGTTGGCTCAGGCCGCCGGCCGGCAGCTCGCTGCCGCTGGCCCACACACCGTCACGCACCGCCGCCGCCACCGGCAGGCGGGTGCCGGCGTCCAGGCGGGTTTCGGCGGCCAGGGTTACGGCGCTGCCCAGCAGGGTACCTGCGGCGTACAACAGGTTGCCGGCGCTGTCGCGCACCGCCGCATCCAGCACCGTGCCGGCCGGCAAGGTCAGCGCGCTGGCCAGCACCATCTGCCCCGGCAGACGGGTGTTGGCAGCCAGGGTGGTGGCGCTGAACGGCAGGTCGAAGTTCAGCGTGCTGCCGCCCGGGAACAGCGTGCCGGCAGCCAGCTCCACACCCTCGCGGGGGATCACCAGAGTGCTGTCGAACGGCTGCTTGCCCGGCAGCAAAATCCAGCCCTTGCCGTCCCAACGGTTGGCATCGGTGGCCAAGTCCGGGGCGAGGAAGCCGTCACTGATGCTGCCGTACACCTCAAGGTTGCCGCCCGAGCGCAAGGCCAGGTTGCCCACTTCGCCAGAGCCGGCCACCCCGTCGACCCGCTGCGTGTTGGGGTTGAGGCTTTCGTAGCGGTGCCCCGACAGGTCGAGGTCGCCACGCACCACCAGGTCGACGCCCTCGGCGGTGGTCACCTCAAGCCCCGGGCGCAGGTGCAGCGCCTCGGCGTAGCCTGCGTTGTTCAGGCCCTTGAGGCGGTTGTCGAGCAGGTCGCGGTTGGCCAGCAGGTTCTGCATGAACGTCTGGTTCAGGCCATGCTTGGCATCCAGCCAGGCCTGGTCGATGTATTGGTAGTCGCGGCCATTGGCCGCCGTGCCGCCATCGTTGGCGTCGCTGTAACGCTGGTTGCCGACCACCGCAATCGACCGCGCCCCGCGGATGTCGAGGGCGCCGCTGGCATCGATGGCGATATCGCCGGCGGTGTCGCCGCCAACCCGCGGCGCAGTCAGCTGCAGGGTGCCGCGGTTGCGGCCGTCGACGCCTGCAGTGGCGCCAGTGCCGTGGCGCAGGTCGAAGCGCGCGCCACCTTGCAGGGTGAGCGCACCTTCGCCGCTGTTCAGGTCGATCAACGCGCGGTTGGGTGCGTCGATGATCGCCCCGTAGCTGTCCACCCGCAGCAGGCTGGCGTGGGCATCGAGCAGCGCGCCGCTGCCGATGGTCAAGCCGTTCTTCGCTGCCAGGCGAATGCTGCCCACCTGCTCGCCGCTGGCATCGACGGTGCCGTTGACGGTGAGGTGGCCGTTGTCCAGCGACACCACGATTTCACCGGCCTTGAGCTCGTCACCGATCACCAGGTCGCCCTGCTTGAGCTGGAAACTGCGCCCGCCAGTCACACCATCGCGGTTCAGGCGCTCGTTCAGCGCGGCGAAATCGTCCAGCTGTTGCGCGCGGATATCCACCGCACCGTTGGCATAGCTCACCAGGGTACCCCCGGCGTCGTAGCGGCCACTGGCCGAACCGAGGATCTGCCCCAGCAGTTCAACGCGCCCGGCCTGCTCGCCCAGGGCGATGGCCTCCAGGCGCCCGGCGCGGTTGTTGACCGCGCGCAGGTCGACCGTGGCGCCGGTGGCCTGGTGGATGTTGCCGGCCTTGCTGTTCAGCACCAGGGTGCCGCCGGCGCTGTACTTGAGTACGTCGTTGAAGGTCAGGGTACGCCCGGCCAGGTCGATCTGTGTCTTGTCGCCCAGCAGCAGGTCGTCGATGGCTTCCAGGGTCAGCTTGCCGCTGGGCAGGCTGAAGGTGGCATCGATGTCCACGCGCTGGCCGCTCAGTGCCAGCTCGGCGCCCACCCCGTCGCGGCCGCTGACCAACTTGCCGCCGCCACCGCTCACCTGCAGCTCGCCACCCACCTTGATGCGGTTGACCGAACCGGCAGCACCGGTCCACAGCGGGGTATCCACGCTCAGGTTGCCGCCGCTGTAGCTGAAGGTGCCGTCCGCCTGGTAGTCGCCGCGGCGGTGGTACACCTGCAGGCTGCCCTTGTGGCTGGCGCTGACCTGCTGGCTGGCACGAATGTTCACCTGCTGGAAGCCCAGTACCAGGCGGGCCATGTCGTCAGTTCCCTTGGGCTGGGCATTGGCGCCATGGCCGAACACCATGCGCTCGACCTCAAGGTCGAGCACTCCGTCGCCACTGCCGGCACCACCGGCAATCGGGCTGCCCGGCAGGTTACGCGCACCGCTCCACACCAGCTCGCCAGTGCGGATCAGCGCGTGGTCACCCGCCGCACCCGAGCCATAAATGGCCGGCACACCCAGCACCAACTGCTCCAGGCGGTTCTTGCCGGTGACGGCGTCATAGGTGTCCAGCACCACGTCGCCGAAGAAATTCAACGAATCGGCGGCCGTCAGCGTCAAGGTTTCCAACGCCGGCACACCGTTGCCCGAAACGCCCTGGAACAGGCGGTCGAGCACCTGCTGGTTGAAGGTCAGGCCCTGGCCCAGGGTGCCCGCCGCCGCCGCGTCGGCCAGCGCCTGGCTGGAGCCGACGTTGACTCGCCCGACCGCCAGGCCCAGGTGACGGGCGCCGAAACTGACCGCATCGTCCAGGCTGAAGGTGTTGTTGGTGGCGGCAAAGATCGAACCCTCGGTATACAGCTCGGTCTGGCCGCTGCACTGGCCGGATGCGCATTCACCGATCAGGATCGCGCCCGGCCCGTCGGTGCCCTCGGCGGTATCCGGCGCCATCACATCCAGGCGTCCGTTGGACACAGCCAGCAAGGCGCGCCGGCCTGGGGTGATGATGAAACCCTCGTTGCCATCGTAAGGTGCTGCGCCCTGCCCGACGGTGTCTATGCGAGCACCCTGCTCGATGTACACGCCACCATTGGTGCTGCCACCGAGCAGCAACACCTCAGCCCCCCGCAGCTCGGCGCCAGAGCGCAGCCAGACGTTGCGGTTGTAGCCCTGGAAGGTAACCTGGTTACCGCCCTGGCCATACAACACGTGCTGCTTGCCACCGATGGTCAGGCTTGGCGCACCCAGGGCATTGAGTTGGCTGTCGCGCAGCGATACCACACTTTGACCCTGCAACTGGCTATCCTGGCCATCGGCCAGGATCTCGATGCCGTCCGCCGGCCCCTGCACCGAGGCGCTGCCACGGCGGCCCCCGTAAGCTGCGGAAAAGTCGGCCACGCCGGCAAACCTGAAACTCTCATCGGCATTGGTGTTGCTGCGCAAGATCAGGCTCAGCCATTTGCCATCGGCTTCCAGCGCGGCACGGGGCACTCCCTTGGACGCGGCATCAGCGCGCACGAAGCTGGCATAGGACATTTCGTTGTACTGCGAATAGCGCCGCAGCACGCTGCCACTGGTAATGATGAACTGGCTTGGCAGCGCTTGCTGGATCGAGGTGTTCACCACCGAAAGGCGCCCTGAGGTAGCCCACGAGCCGTTGCGCATGGCCGCGCTGGCATTGAGCTGGCCGATACCGGCCAGGCCGTTGAGTTCGACCCTGAACGCCCCCGGCAGCAGCGCGTAGCTGGCCGGCATCAAGGTGTAGGTGCCAGCGGGCAGCCCTGGGATACCATGGTCGAGAGTGATTTGCTGGCCGATCGCCGGATTGGCCACGCCGGTTTCACCCGCCAGCGGTGCATAGTCGCCAGCCAGGCCCGGGACGATGGCGTATACCGGGTTGCTGGACGTCGACGGCAGCACCAGGCGGCCGTCGGCGTCCAGTTGCAACAGCGGGTGATAGCGGGCATCGGTCGAACCGCCTCGGCCGGACACGAAGCCCGCACCGGTCAGTTCGCCACCACCGGACAAGTCGATCAACGCACCCGGCTGCACATCCACCCTTTGCCCTTCCAGCGTAACCCCCAGGTTGATATCTCCCGCCGCACCGATCAGGTCCACGGCCTTGCCATCGTACAGGTAGCTCAGCCCGTCGACCGTACCGCCATAGGGCATCAGCAGGCCGCGCGCGCTGACCGAGGTGATGCTGCCCGGTAACAGCCGCAAGTCGTGCACAGTGTCGATGCTGTTGCCCAGTGCAATGCCGCCCAGCGGCGCACGGACTACACCGCCTTGCTCCACGGTGCCGGCGGTCAGTTCAAGGCTGCCGAACACCGAATGCGGGGTGGCCGGGGTAGCCGTGCCGACCCGGCCGATGCGCAGCGTGGCATTTTCCACGGTTTTGACCTTGGCCTTGGCTCCGGTGGCCGGGTACAGCTGGGCGGCCAGCAGTTCGATGTCGGCATTGCCCTGCAGGGTGGTGAACGGGTCGCTGCCGGCAGCTGCCAGGAAGCGCATGTCGCCTTCGCTGCGCAGGCGCGTCAGGGCGAAGCCTCGGCGGTCGAAGGCCAGGCTCTGGCCGCCGCTCAGCTCAAGGTTGCCACGGGCACCGAGGGTGAGGCTGTCGCGCAGTTCCAGCAGGTTTGCCTGCACCTGCAACTGCGCCTGGCTGGCCTGTTGCGACAACCCACCCTTGAGGGTCGGCCGCACGCCCGCATCGCCGGACTCGTGGTTGCTGCCTGCCAGGCGCACATAGGGCGCACTCAAGGTCACCCGGGCATCGCCGGCGCTGCCCTCGGCCAGCACCAGCGAGCCTGCGTAGATCTGCAGGCCCTGGGCCAGGCGCAGTTGCAGCGAGCCGTCGAAGGCCACCGAACCATCGCTGAGCAAGGCCAGGTTACCGAAACCGCCAGCCTGGACCTGGTCTGCACCGAGGTAGGCCTTGGCATACTCCAGCGCCCCGCTGCCGGCGCGCTGCTGGCTCAACACCAGTTCGCGCGGCACCACCAGCGCATCGTCCACAGTGCCCCGGCGGTACAGCGCCGTGTCCAGGGCCACACCCAGGCTGCCACCGGCCGCACCCGCGCCGCCGGCCTTGGCACTCATGCTGGCGTCAAGGCGCAGCCCCAGGCTCGAGGCCAGGCTGATGCTGCCGCCGTTGCTGGCCACCCGCACCGCGCCCAGGCCGGGGATGTCGAGGGTGGCCTGGGCGCCATCGGCGCGCAGTTGCGAGCCTTGCTCAAGGTCCACATACAAGTAGCCGCCATCGCTGGTACCAGCGGCGTGGTCGATGCGCCCGCCGATGACGATGCTGCCCCCGGCATCGACCCGGCCATACCGCCGGCCACGGGCATCGACGGCGGTGTAAGCCTGGCCGGACACATCGATCAACGCCTCGCTGCCCAGGCGGATGGCACGCTGGTGCGGGGCCTCGCTCAAACCGGTGTCGCCGATGATGGGCAACTCCTGCACCAGGCTGACCTTGCCACCGGCCGCACGCAGGGTGCCATCCAGGGTCAGTTGTGCGGTGCTCGACAGGCTGATCGCCTGCAACGGGTCGACACTGATCGACGCCCCACGCTCCACCACCAGTTGCGCGGCCTCGCGGGCCGCCTGGTCGAGCAGCACATCGCCCGCCGCCAGGCTTAGGCCGGCGCCGCCGCGCTGGGTGATCACACCCTTGCTGGCGTTCTGCTGCAACAGCGGTGGTAGCCAGGTCTGCAACTGGCCGCCCAGCGCTTGACTGGCATCGAGCCACTGCACCGGCCGGGCCACCTGCACCTGGCTGCCAGCAGCCACGCTCAGGCCACTACCGCCGCGTACGTTGTACTGGGCAAAGCCGAGGTTGAAGAAGTCTTCGGCCAGGTACAGCGCCGAGCCGTCGTCCACGCCACCGATACGCACCTGGTCGGCACGCAGGCTGAGGGTCCCGGCCAGGCCGCTGCCATAGCCACGCAGCTCGCCGCCCAGCTGCAGGCGGCCGTGGCCGGCCCCGTCGGCATTGCTTTCGCTGGAGTGCAGGGTGAGGTTACCGCCGTTCCCACCCACCACCCTGTCTGCTGCCGTGCGCACCGCGCCAGCGGACACATCCACCACGCTGCCTGCGCCCAGCAGCACATCGCCGGTGCTGCGCAGCGCCACACCGCCAGCGTTGCGCCAGGCCAGCGCGGCGCTGTCGCGCAGGTCGCTGCGCACGCCACTGACGTCCAGCCGCACACCATCGGCCACCTGCACCTGGGCGTTCAACCCGGCAGGTGTATCCAGGGCGATGTCCTTCAAGGCATCCAGCTCACGCATCTGCAACACATCACCCATGCGGATCTGCCCACCATGGGCGGTGATGTCGGCGTTCACCTGCACCTTGGGCCCGTACAGCGTCACCTCGCCGCCATCGGCCATGTTCAGCGCCGCATTCACCAGCACCTGCTCGCTGGCGGCAATGGTCAGGCCGCCCAGGCCGAAGCTTGCCAGCAGGTCGCTGTCGAGCACCAACTGGCCCTGGCGCGAGAGGTCCAGCGGGTCGTCCAGGTTGACGTTGGCGCTGTCGCCACGGGCGCCGCTCTGTACGGTCACCTGCTCCATCACAGGCTTGAGGCTGAAGCCTAAGTCCTTGGTCGCTTTGAGGTAACCGGGCAGTTGCTCGCCGATCACCAGTTGCGCACCCTGGGCGCGGGCGTTCTGCAGTTGTTTGTAACCGTCAAGGCCCGCCACCGGGGCCTCGGTCTGGCGTTCGCTCTGGTACACCTCGCCTACCAGCTGGCCGTCGAGCACCGCGCTGCTGGTGGCCACCACCAGCGAGCCTGCGTTGCGGCCAAGGGTATAGCCTTGCTCGAAGCGGCGCTGCGGGGCAATCAGCGGGTTGTAGTAGTAGTTGGTCTGGCCCCAGCGTGCGCTGTGCTCCTCGAAACCTTGATAGATGCCGGTGTACAGCAGGTCGCCTGGTGCCCTGGACACCTCGTACAGGCGCCCGTCGGCGCCGCGCAGCCAGCTTTGGTTGATGTAGCCGTCCTGCACCGCCAGGGTGCCGCCGGACAGGTTGATCTGCGAGCCGGCGCGGGTCACCACGTCCTGCCCGGTGAAGGTCACCGTGCCGCCCAGGGCCATCCATTCGCCGATGCTGTGGTTGCGGGTGCCCAGATAACCGCCGACTTCCAGCAGGCCACCTGCGGTGTACCAGCGGTCGGTGGCGTAGCCATTGACCCCGGCGGCCACGTGCACCAGGTCGCGGATATCCACCCACACATCCTTGCTGGTCAGCCCGCCGTTGTCACGGTTACCCGAGGCGTCACGCTGCTCGTTGCCCTGCACGTTGACCTTGATGACGTTGTTTTCCATCGCCACCTTCACGCCCAGCGCGCCGGATACATCGATGTGCGCGCCGTCATTCACCAGGCTGCGCTTGCCGGCACTGACCGCCACCTGGCCCCCGTTGGCCAGGGTCAGCGAGCCGCTCTGGAAGTCAACCGTGCCGCCGCTGACAATCTCTACCCGCGACAGCTCGGGGCGGTCGAGCACCTTGCTCAGGTTGTCGAACTTGCCAGTGGCCAGGTTGCCGCTGCTGCCGTCCACGGCCTCGCGCGAAGCATCGCGCTGGCTGTCCAGGGCGCTGCTGGCATCGAGCATGATGGCCGTGACGCTGCCCTGGCCGAGGGTGACGCTGCCGGTGCTGTCGCTGGCCGAGTTGAGCAGGTGGATGGTGCCGCGCCGGTCCACCGAGGTGGTGGCCAGCAACACGCCGTCCTGGCGCACCTGGTGCCCGGTAAGGGTGATGTCGCCGCCTGCGGCCTGGATCAGCCCGCTGTTGCTCACGCTGCCCGCCGTGCTGCCGGCACGCAGGCTGCTGGCCACCTCGTTGCCGCGGGTGGTGGAATACTGGTTGCTCTCGGTGCCCTGGCCACGGCGGATGTAGAAGTCATCGCCGGCGGCCAGGGTGGTCTGGCCCTTGCGGGTGATGATCTGCCCCTGGTTGTCCACCTCGCTGCCCAGCAGCAGCACATAACCGCCGCCGCTGGTGGAGCTGGCCGGCTCGTGGGTGCTGATCTGCGCACCGCGTTGCACCACCACCTTGCCACCGGCATTGGTGAAGGTGGCCTGGGTGCCGGTGGTGTCGACGTACAGGCCGCGCTGGGTGAACTGCTCGTCGCTCATTTCGGTGGCGGCCACCACCAGGTTGCGCACGTTGACCTGGCTGCTGCCATCGAACACCACGCCGTTGCGGTTCATCACCAGCACCGTGCCGGGGGCGACGATCTGGCCAAGGATCTGGCTGGGCCGGGCATTGGGGTCGTTGACCCGGTTCAGTACCGCCCAGTCCGACTGCTGGTCGAACTTGAGCGTGGTGTCGCGGCCAACGTTGAAGGTTTCCCAGTTGAGCACGGCCTTGTCGGCGGTTTGCTGGACGCTGACCGTGGTCTTGCCGCCGCTTTGCGTCTGGGTCGGATTCTTGGCGTTGTGCCAGCCCTGGGTCAGGGGGTTCTCGTCGACCTTCAGGCCACCCTCGCCCAGGCCGTTGGGCACGGTCTGCGGCTGCACCTGGGCCAGGGTGCGCCCGGCGGCCTGGGCCGCCTGCTGCGCGGCAATGGCGGCAACGGTGTTGTTGAGGTTGCCTACCGAGGCCTTGAACTGCTGGTTGAGCCGCTGCTGCTGGGCCAGCGGTGGCGGTGAGCCCGGCACCCGCACGCCGCCCACGCCACCGCTGCTGGCAGCGCTGGACGCGCCCTTGGCGGCGAACCAGCCGGCGCTGAACGGCTGCGCAGCATGGGCGCTGCCGGCCACCAGCAGCAGCGCGATCGCCTGGGCCAGCGGCTTGAGCAACAGCGGCTCGCCTGCGACAGGCCGGGTGCGATGGCGTACGGCAGTGGCTGAAGGGGCTGGTTGATGCTTGCCGTTCGACATCGTGGGGTTTCCTTGTTCCGGGTCCTTGGGGGAATGCGTGCGGCCAGTGATGCCGCTTTGCCATAAGGCAGTTGCCACCGGCACCGACCGAAGCTTTGTCATGCAAAGTTCACACGGCTGGTTTATGGGCGGGCAGAAAAAAACCTGGCGGCGCCCGGTTGGGTACCGCCAGGTTTCAAGCCCGGGCCCCGAAGGGCTCAGGCCGTCTCAGATGCCAGGCTTACGAACGGCCGATGCCGTTGCAGACCGAAGCGTTCTGGATGTCGGTGCCCTGGTTGTAGCTGTTGTCCAGGAAGGCTTTTTTCACCTCGGCAGCGAAGGCAGCCGGTACCGGGATGAACGAGTGGGCCTCGATCAGGTCGTTGTGGGTACCCGAGTACAGGTCATTGAGGAAGCCACGGATGTCGGCGGCGTCAGCGGCGTTGCTGTAGCACTGGCCAACCAGCAGGTTGGTGTAGCCAACGATCGGATAGCCCGAGGTCGGCACAGGCTTGTCGGTAGTGCCGCTGCCGAAGGTCACGGCCCATTGGGCTGGCAGCGTGCGGTCGTTGTCGATAGGTGCAGTGGCCGAGGCCAGAGCGGCCTGAGCCTGGTCCGGGGTTGGCAACTGGGCAGTACCGCTGGCCAGTTTCTTCACCGAGGCGACTTTGCCGGCATCCCAGACATCGACGAAGTCAGGGCTGACATAACCGATGGTGCCATCGCTGGCTTCGACGGCATCGATCACGCCCTGGCTGGTGGCGGCCGCAACCCAGGTGGCTGGCTCGGCACCGACGTTGGCGCTGGTGAAGGTGCTGCTGACCGAGAAGGCAGCCGGGCACGAGTCGTTCAGGAAGCGCGCCAGCAGTTCGGTGGTGCCGCTGCTGCCCGAACGGTAGACCACTTTGATCGGGGTGGCATCGGCGCTGCCCAGCAGTTGGCCCCAGGTGTTGGTGGTGCCGGAGAACACACCGCACAGCTGCGAAGCGGTCAGGGTCAGGCTGTTGACGCCAGCCTTCTTGAACGGAATGGTGACGGTAGTGCCCACGGCCGGGATCTGGATCAGGTTGCCCCACTGGTTGGCGCGGTTGGCCTCGTAGGTGCTCAGCTCGGAGGCGCTCAGCACCGAGTCGGAACCGGCGAAGTCGACGTTGGTGCCGGCAGGCTGGTTGATCGACGCCGGGGCGTTGGTCAGGAAGGCAGTCTTGCCGCCGCCGCTGCCAACACCGGTGTAGCTGAAGCCCGACGGCAGGATGCCTTCGAATTCAGTGACCGGGTTACCGTTGTACAGGTACTCAGGCAGGGTGGCACCGCCACCGACAACAGCAGCCATGGACTGGGCCGAAGCCAGGGAAGCAGCCACCAGGGAGGCGGCGATCACAGTACGTTTAAACATGAAGCAATCTCCTATCGTCGTGTTCGTACGTTGAGTGGGTCGCGCTTGCAGCGGCCAGGCTGCAGCCCCTGATCCAGAGGGCTCGGTGCCTTGGCCACGGAACAAACGTTGGCAGTTCACGGTGACAGGCGAAGGAAAAAATCTCGGGAGTTCAGCCGTCGATTCCTCGGGTTTTCCCGGTGCTTTTTGCAAGGCTTTGGTGGCCCGCAGCAACACAGGGCAGGCCTGACGGGGATGAACACCCGGGAGGTTGTGCACGGGTGCACTCGGGAGCTTTGCCCCAGTGCCGATTTTTTTGCACATGCCGCCCCCGATTCCCCAATGCCGGGGAACCCCGCCCACCCGCCACACCCTGTGTGATGCCTGCCATTTGCAGCCAAACCCGCGCCGCGCCTGGCCTGCAGGCCTTTGTGAAAAATCTGGCACAAGTGTTGCCATCACCTCCCCAGACGCCCCATCCCCTGGGCCCGTTTGCAGGAGGAAGCGAGTCATGCATCGACCCAAACCCCATCCGCTGGCCGTGGCAGTGTTCGCCGGCCTGCTCCAGCTACCAGCCCAGGCTGCGCTGTTCGCGGTCGACACGGGCCCCTACACGTTGCCCACCGGCAAGTTCCCCGCCTGGTACCAGGACAGCCACGGCCGCACCCTCGACCTGTGCCTGTCCAAGGCGGTGAGTTCGCGGGTGGCCGGGGCCCCCGGCGCGCCGTCGTACATGTGCACGCTGTTGCCCACCCCCGGGGTATTCGACGACACCCAACCGTTGAACTTCCCCAGCAACTTCCCTGACGAGGCGTTCTGGTTCACCGCCGATGCCGCCATCACCAACGCAGCACAGGGCATCGACCTGGGCTACGGCGCGGCAGTGGAAGCAGCGTTCGGCGGCGACGAGCCCAAGGACGGCGACCAGATCAGCTTCGCCCGGGTGCGTATCCGCGTCGACGTGCCCACGGCCGGCACCTACGTGGTCACCCACCCCTACGGCGTCGAGGTGTTCGACGTGCCGGCCGCCGGGCGGCGGGCGATCAACATGACCCGCGATATCGGTATCGGCGCACCGGGCGACTTCGTCGGCGCGCTCAAGGGCGATGTCGGGCCGTTCCTGCGCAGCGTCAATGGCCCCTACACCGAAATCAACCCCAGCACCGGCGCCAGCGAGCGCTTCGTCGGCGACCCCAACCTGGAAGAAGCCGTCACCGGCAGCCCGTTCAAGACCAACTTCGTACGCATCGAAGGGCCCGGTGGCATCGACCTGCGCACCGAGCTGTTCGCCGTGTCCGGCAAGCTGTCCACGGTCAACCGCCCGACCCCGCTGATTCCCCTGCGCAGCACCTACTCGCGGCGTAACGACGCCGGCAACGTGCGCGCCCAGCAGGATGTCTTCGTCAACGCCCCGCCACCGCCGGCGAGCGTCACCCTGACCAGCCAGAGCCCGGCGCTGGCCCTGAGCGAAGCCGACAACACCGGTGCCTGGTACGCCCAGTCAGCGCTCGACCCCACCCTGCCGCTGACCCTGCAGGTAAGCGCCGACAACAGCCTGGCCATCCCCACCAGCGCGCCCACCACCCTGCCGATGCCACTCACCGACCTGGTGGTGATCAGCCGCGCCGAGTACAGCCTGGCCAGCGGCCAGCTGACCGTGGTGGCCAGCAGCAGCGACGAAACTGCGCCGCCGGCCATGACCGCCGCCACCGCCAACGGCACGCCACTGGGCAGCTTGTCCGGCAGCGGCGCGGTGAAAACCCTGTCGATCGGCCATACGCCGATACCGCCGGCCACGGTGCGCGTCACCAGCGCCAACGGTGGCACCGACAGCGAAGAAGTGGTGCTGATGCCATGAACAGACAAAGGCCCCGCCTTCAAGGAGGCAGCATGAATACGTGGTCCCGCCGGGCGCTGTGCGCCGCCGGTTTCACCTTGAGCATGAGCAGCATGGCCTGGGCCGCGCTGACCGAGGTCGACCCGGGCCCCTACACCTTCGCCACCGGGGGCTACCCGATGTGGTACGGCGATGCCGAAGGGCGCAAGCTGGAGCTGTGCCAGTCGCGCGCCACCAGCTCGCGCGCCCCTGGCGCTACGGCCTACATGTGCACCCTGCTACCCGAGCCCGGCATCTACGACGATGCCCTGCCGCTGGTGTTCCCCGACAACTGGCCACCGGAGATGTTCTGGTTCCTCGCCGAAGCCACCATCCCTGCAGTGGGCAACAGCGGCTACGAAATGGACGCTTATGTGGCCGGCCTGGAAGCCGCCTTCGCCGCCGAAAACCCAGTGGATGGCGACCAGCAGAGCTTTGCCCGCATCCGCATCCGCGTGTCGGTACCCACCGCCGGCACCTACACCATCACCCACCCGTACGGCGTGGAGACGGTCAACGTCACCACCCCAGGGCGCCGGGCGATCAACATCACCCGCGACATTGGCATCGGCGCACCCGGTGTGTTCAGCGGTGCACTGGCCGGAGACCTGGGGCCGTTCCTGCGTGGCGCAGGCGCCCCGTACACCGAAGTCAACCCGGACACCGGCGCCACCGAGACCTTCGTCGGCGACCCGAACATCACCGAGCCTGTGGTCGGCAGCCCGAACAACACCAACTTCGTGCGTATCCAGGGCCCGGCCGGCACCATCCAGACCAACCTGTTCACCGTTTCGGGCAAGCTGCTGGACGTGCGCCAACAAACCCCGGTAACCCTGGAGCGCGCCACCTACCAGCGCAATGCCGCCGGCACCCGCGTGGAGGTGTTCGCCAAGGCGCCCAACAGTGCCAGCCTGTGCCTGCGCAACGGCGTGGCACTGGTGGGCACGCCGCCCTCGCCTTGCCAGTTCAGCATGCTGGCCGACAACAACGGGCTGTTCTTCAACCAGCAGTTGAGCCCGGCCGCACCGCCCTCGGTGGTGGTGGTCACCGCCAGCAACGCCGCTGGCGGCACCCAGCCCACTGCGCTTTCAAGCAAGCTCAGCGACGTGGTCAAGGTGACCAATGCGCGTTACGACTGGGTCAGCAAGCGCCTGCTGGTAGAGGCCCGCTCCAGCGATGAAGTGCTGGTGCCGGACCTTGTGGTGCAAGGTTACGGGCGCATGTCCAAGGCCGGCACGCTGCAAAGCCTGAGCGTCAACGACGTGCCCCAGCCACCGGCCAGCATCACCGTCAAGTCCGCCCATGGCGGCCATGACGTGGAGCCGGTGGTGGTGGTCGGCACGGCGCCGGTCTCGGCCGGCAACCAGCCGCCGGTAGCGCAAGCCGACGTAGGCGCCACCAGCGTCGGGGTGCCGGTGACCCTCAACCTGCTGGCCAACGACAGCGACCCGGACGCCAACCTGCCGCTGTCCATCACCGACCTCACCCAACCCGGCCCGGGCCTGGGCAGCGTGGTGATGAACGGCACCACCTCGGTGGTGTACACCCCGCCAGTCGGCGCCACCACGCCGCAGGTGGCCACCTTCAGCTACCGCGCCATGGACGCCAAGGGCCTGAAGTCGGCACCGGCCAACGTCACCGTCAACGTGGCGCCGAACCGGCCGCCAACCGCCGTGACCGACGCCGCCGCGACCCTGGGTGTGCCGCTGATCATCAACGTGCTGGCCAACGACACCGACCCTGAGGGCAACCTGCCGCTGAGCATCGCCAGCGTCACCCAGCCACTGCCAGCCGGCCGCGGCACGGTGAGCCACAACGGCGCCACGGTCACCTACACACCACCGGCCACGGTCACCACGGCGTTCACCGCCACCTTCACCTACATCGCCCGTGACTCGATCGGCGCCAACTCGACGCCCGGCACGGTGACCCTGCAGGTGTCGCCGAAACCGCCACAGGAGACCTTCGCGGTAACGGCGGCCACGGTCACGGCGCGCTCCAACAACCGCTACAACTGGGACATCAGCGGCACCTCGTCGATCACCACCGGCAACAACGTCACGGTGCAGGTGACCACCACCACCGGCCTGGTGACCCTGGGCACCACCACGGTGCCGGCCAACGGCCGCTGGCGGCTGCTGCTGAACAACAGCACCACGGTCGTGCCGACCGCCAACCCGACTGCCACCGTGCGTAGCGGCCAGGGCAGCGTGCGCACGGTCAACGTGGTCCGTCAGTGAAGGGGCTTGCCATGACGCGCCTGTACCCCCTGCTGCTGAGCCTGGCCCTGGCGGGCCAGGCCAGCGCCAGCGACCTGATGGACAACGCCGACCTGGCGGCCGGCAACGACCTTGGCGAGCCGCTGCTGGTGCGGCTGCTGCCAACGGCTGGCGGGCAAGTGGCGGTGATCGAGCAACAAGGGGGTGGCAACCGCGCCAGCCTCGACCAGAACGGCCAGGCCCTGCTCGGCCAGATCGTTCAGGCCGGGGGCGCGCAGGAGGCCTACATCCTGCAGCAAGGCAGTGACCTGATGGCGTCGATCAGCCAGCAGGGCCAAGGCAACAGCGCGTCGATCCGCCAGAGCGGCGCCGGCAACAGCGCCGCTATCGAGCAATACGGCAACCACAACAGCGCCACCATCGACCAGGCCGGCAACGGCCTGACCAGTGCCGTAACCCAGGCCGGCAATGGCCTGCAAGTGCACATCAGCCAGTACCGTTAGACAGACCAGGAGGCATTCCATGCACCAGCTCGCCCCACTGAGCGCCGCCATCGTCCTTGCCCTGGCCGGCCAGGCCATGGCCAACGACAGCAGCTCGACCCAGACCCAGCAGGGCAACAGCAACATCGCCGAAGTGCAGCAGGCCCAGGCCGCATACGCCTCGGCCAGCCAGCAGCAGACCGGCACCGGCCACAACCACCTGGCGGTGCAGCAGGACAGCACCAGCGACATCCAGCAGAGCGCCAGCGGCTCGTACAACGCCGGCTACGCCGAGCAGCTGTTCGAGCAAGGCAGCCAGGTCACCCAGCAGGCCGGCGGCACGCTGAACGATGCGTTCGCCAGCCAGTCCACGGGCGAGCGCAACCAGGCCTTGCAACAGCAGCAAGGCACCGGCAACCGCTCGGTGGTCTGGCAGGAGTCGCAGTACGACGCCCAGGCCACCACCCGCCAGTTCGGCCAGGGCAACGATGCGACCATCGAGCAGTTGTTCAGCGGCAGTGGCAACAAGGCGCTGATCCAGCAGGACGGCAACGCCAACCAGGCCGCCGCCGAACAGCTGGGCCACCAGGCCGGCGACATCGCCATCTACCAGCAGGGCCGCGAGAACTGGGCCTACGGCGACCAGCGCGACGGGCTGGGCGGCACCTTGGGTATCAACCAGCACGGCACCGGCAACTCGGTGGAAGTCTGGCAGGACACCCAGACTGCCAGCAGCGCCCAGGTGTACCAGAACGGCCAGCTCAACGAGGGCGTCATCGACCAGAGTTTCGGCACCGGCAACAGCGCCAGCCTGAGCCAGAGCGGGCGCGCCAACGCCAGTTGGTCGGACCAGTTCGAGACCAGCCAATCGGTGACCAGCATCTCGCAAGTGGGCAACAACAACCTGCACTTCACCTACCAGACCGGCGACAACCACAGCCTGAGCATCAACACCCACGGCAACAACAACACGGTGCTGGCCAGCAACTGGAAGGGTGACAAGCCGGGCGGGCAGTTCGGCAGCCAGCAGCGCGCCGAGATCAACCAGGCCGGCAACCGCAACAGTGTCAACCTGAACCAGGAAGGCAGCAGCCAGTTTGCCCAGCTGCGCCAGAACGGCAACCGCAACCAGATGGAAACCCGCCAGGCTGACAGCAACAACGAGTTGTACTTCGAGCAGAACGGCAGTGACAACCTGCTGATCGCCGATCAGCGTGGCATCGCCAACTACGCTGAGGGCCTGGCTGCCGGCAATGGCGGCAGCATCAACGTCGAGCAGTCTGGCAGTGGTAACCAGAGCTATACGTACCAGCTGTACGGGAACGGTAACCAGGCCACCATCAAGCAGGCCGATGGCGTGAATGTCGCCTATGTGACGCAAGGCGGTAATGCCAACCAGGCCTTTGTCGACCAGAGCGGTGCCGGACAGGCCGCCTCTATCTCACAATTCGGCAATGCCAACATGGCGACCGTTACGCAGCAGTGATTGTTTTTCCCTTCCCCTTTGGACCGCGGTGTTGCCTCTCCCTGGCGCCGCGGTTCTTTTTTTTGGGTTCGGGTTCGGGTTCGGGTTCGGGGCTTATGGTTATTGCTTTGGGAGATGTATGCGCATTCATTGACGATGACGGCTTTTCGTCACCTTTCCGCCCTTACGGCGGGTAACTTTTTGAAGGATCAAAAAGTCACCAAAAAATCCCTGCTCCCATCATCCGGCCCCCTA